>NZ_JBICJM010000034.1:0-100437 GCF_043103065.1 Vibrio sp. YQ_11
GTGATCTCAGGAGATTATTTTTTGATGATTCACTTACAGCATTCCAGCAAAGCTTGCTACGTTTAGTAAAAGCAGGAGTACTAGAGCGGGCGTGTAATGGTGTTTATATATTCTCATACAGCCGTCATAGGGGTGGTTATACTATTGAATACATTGCTAAATGCTTGCGACGGGGAGAGTACAATTACATCTCTCTAGAATCAGCACTCTCAGAATACAGCGTCATTTCCCAAGTGATGCTTGATCGAATCACTATCATGACAACAGGGCGTAAAGGGGAGTTTAGAACCCACTACGGAGTTATCGAGTTCACACATACAAAACGTGATTATATTGACATTATCAACAATACCATAACTTCAGATCGCCCCCTGCGGATTGCGAAAAAAGAAGCTGCGATTCGAGATTTGAAGAGGGTTGGCAGAAACACGCACTTAATTGTGACAAATCACGATTAGGTAGATGCTGGCACTCCCAAAAACCAACACAACTCACTTTTGGACATTTTTAATTTGACATCGACGGACTAACTTTCACCCTATTAATAACTTTTAGTATCCAAAAGCATAATCAGGCTCTGCTTATCACTGTTACAGAGATTCAAGAAAATGGACAAAAACTTCCATCTTCAACCAGTTGTGTTAGATTCATGTTATGCACTTTTTCAGCATAACATGCAAACCATCCTTAGAAATACTTGTACCCTGAAATAAATTTCAACTCAAATCGAAACTTATAACTAAATCTACCGTTAAAAAACCTCTAAGATTTTCTTATAAGTCTCGTGTCTGGCAATACTACGGCCTTCAGACAAGAGAAAGTTCTTCAGAACGTCGTAAGCTAGCGGATTATTGGCAATTTCTCTGGCCAATTGCTCAGGTATTATTCCTTTTGAATCTTCAATCTTTAGTAGCTCAGGTCTCTTTTCAATTAATAGTTCAATTATAGGCAGATCGCCCATGCGAGTAGCCGTATGTAACGCTGTTGCACCTTCTTCGTTAATTAACGTTGCATCACAACCATGCTCTAGTATTAGATAAGCTGATTTTAAGCATCGACTAGCTGCTGCTGCATGAAGGGCTGTTCTACCCGTGAAATCTTGAAGATTCGGATCTGCGTTTGCTTTTAGTAATGCTTCTACCGTTTGATGATCTCTGTTGTTTGCAGCTAACATCAAAGGTGTCTGGAGTTTAAAGTCAGTTATATTAACGATTTCTGGCCATAATTCGATGATTTTCCTGATGCCTGTAACCATTGCACTAAATACATTACTAATTTCGTTAGCAATATCGATTTGTTTATAAGAATTTAATTTAGTACGCATTTCATAGCTCATCTTCATCATTAGAAAAATGATGCTATCTGCTTGTGGATATTTCAGTTGTTTCTTTTTTAAAGCTTTGTGTTTTTTTAGTACTAGCTCAATAGAACGTCCATTTTTTATACACTCTACGAAATCACGACTAAACTTTTCCATATCGCTAGAACAAGAAGCAAAAAGCGGTTGATAGTTAGGATAGCATTGATATAACTTTTCCCAAAAATACTCATGTAACCCACGCGAAACGTCATAAATATTAGATTCTCCTTTCAGCCCCCCCCAGTAGTACATGTCTCTAAAGTACTTTTCGTGATTATTAGGAATGAGTTTTTGGTTTGCTATAGCCAATGCGAATGCATCTCTAGCTAACAATCCTCTAAACTTTCCAAAGCTGTATTTCTTACATTCATCGATAGCCAAATTTAGATTTTTTTCTGCTTCTTTAAGCTTGTTCTGCGCAATATAATGAAGTGCTTCATAACGTAGTATATTTGCTTTTGAAAATTCAAAATCATCACAGTTTTTCGCCTCATCGAGTAAAGCAGATACCTTTTCTTCGGTTTTTGAATCAAACTTCTTAAGGAGTAGATGAGCTTCTAGTTCAAATAATATTCGCTTCATCGACTCAGTAGGTGTGGCTTCTAGAAATTTTAACCTTTCAACAATCATGTCAACTATATTAGGATTTGAATATTGATTCACCTGAATAATTCTAGCTCCATATACCACCTCAAAATCATCAATATCCTGCAATTGTTTAAATGGAGCTTTATTTTGTTTTAGCTTATCTATCAAAACATCTCTACGCATAAGGTAATTATTTGAATAATCGCCTTCTTCTTTTATAAGTTTATTTATTTTTTTAAATTCATATTCAGACGTAGGAAATATATTATCTAATATATCCTCTTCTCCAGAACGGCTAAAAATATCATTAATTCTATCTGTAGTGCTCCATGGAATACTGTGGTTATTGGCTGAGGTAAAAATTCGCAATAAATCGTACCTTAAAAAAGAAGGAAGTTGTTCTTCAAAAAACTTATTTTCCTCATGGTGTCCTAAATTTCCCTTTTGAATATGAGCCTCAAAAGTCAGGTTATATACATAGTCGTAAAGTTCAACTAACTGAAGTGTTTTATTTTCATTTAAGTCAAAACATAGCTTATCAACTTCAGGTGTTAAATACTTAACTAATTGCTCATATCCCTCTTGAATAGCTCTGGCTATCAGCAACCTCATACGTATCACTTTAGAGCTTGGTGCCTGATATCGTACTTTTAGTTTCTGTACAAAATCTTGCTGCTCCGCTGCTGAGCATTCACTCCTTAATATTAGCTTTAAGTCTTCACAATCAATAGCTATTTCATGCTGTAAGTCATCATAAGACAAACCTTTTTTTTCAATAAACTCCAGAGCCTGTTCAAATTGCGAAGACTTTTCATCAGGCTCAAAGCAGCCACAAAACTGTATATTCACTTTGTCCGAAAACGTTTTCTCGATACTTGATATTTCAGGGGTGCTCGTGCCTTTTTGCCAGTTGTAAAGATTCCTTAATACTTTCTCGTATTGATCATCACTATCTAGATCGTTGTCTAAATTATTAGCAATAGATGTTTTGGTGTTTTGGATTAAGTCGATAAGCCAATTCAAGACTTGCGGTACAGGGAGAAGAAGCTGCGTAGGTTCAATCGTAGAGTCTACGGCAGGAAGATACCAAAACCGTCCGCCAGGCATACCCTCATCCATTTTTGATTCAATTTGCCAAAATACCGTATGTCTCGCTAGAGCTGGTATGATAACCCTGGCTAAATAATGCCAAACGATTTTTCTTTGTGACGCCTTTGAAGAATAAACATTGAGTTCGATGTTCTTATGCATCAAGTAATCATCTGCAACATTGGAGATCAGGTCTTCTTTCGCTCTTTCATCAAGCCCTAAAGCATCCGCTATATCACCCAAAATACTTTCCCAAGTATTAGATAAATTATCCATCGTCATCTCGACATATTTAAACGTGCTTTTCGATTTTGAAGTCATCTGACTATTAGCGCCAAGCGCTTTAGCAATTTGAAGAAGTACCGATTCGAAGGTTGGAAAAGTAGCCACTGAATGTCCTTTTATTGTTTCGTTTTCCGCTAGAAAAAGAAATTTGATGGGGGGGGATGTTGCTTTTCATTTTTCTACAGAGCCGATTTTATCATACTGAAGCCATCTGAATACCTGAGTATAAAAAGCATGACAACAACACAATCTAGAAAAACAAAAGAACTCGTAATCAATTGGCACATGACAGAGGTCTGCAATTACAGTTGTAAATACTGTTTTGCAAAATGGGGCCGCCCCAAAGAACTCCATCGTTCAGAACAGGCAATCGCTAACTTATTGGATAAGCTAGCAGACTACTTCATCAAAGGCACTCCAGTCTTAAAAGAAAAGCTGGGGTACGAAAGTGTTCGTCTTAACTTTGCAGGAGGGGAACCAATGATGTTAGGAAATACGTTCGTTACCGCTTTGGTTCTTGCAAAACAAAAAGGATTTAAAACCTCAATCATAACTAATGGACATTACCTAATTCATGGAAAATCACCGTTGCCGAAAGATACTTTAGACATGATTGGAATCAGCTTTGACAGTCAGTACTTAAGTACACGTATGAAAATAGGAAGAAACGATCGAAAAGGGAACTCTTTTGGTGTTAATGATTTAACACATGCTCTAGCGAACCTTACACAGTCACAAACAGGAATCAAAACAAAGATTAATACTGTAATTAATAGTCTTAATTGGGAAGAGGATTTCTCTAATTTAATTTCTAGTCTAAAACCATACAAATGGAAAGTATTACAGGTCATGCCTTATGGTGATAATGAAATACTAATTTCCAAAGAACAGTTCGATAATTTTGTTCAAAGACATAGTGGATTAGGGTTACCTATGTATTCTGAGTCTAATTCTACTATGACAGAATCATACTTAATGATTAGTCCAGAGGGTTGCTTTTACCAAAATACTGCCAATAAACCTGGGTATAAATATAGCGAATGCATTAATTCATGCGGTGTGGAAAAAGCTCTTTCTCAAATAGAGTTTAATCCAATTACGTTTGCTTCAAGATATAAAGAAACCAATATAGATATTGTAGAAATCTCATAAATCTACTAACAAAAAATAAATCTAGGTTCCTTATTATAGGAGCTATAAATAATCACAAAATACTAGATGAGGAACAGATGAATAAATTTATCGTTTTTGAAGGGTTAGATGCATGTGGAAAAACAACATTAAGCTCTCTATATGCGAAAGAAATGAATACTATCGTTCATAATGCGGTAGTCCCTGAAGCTCATGATCTAAGAAAGGTCATTGACTCCTATGAGTCAAAAGAGAGTGCATTTCTATTTTTTTTGTTAAATAATTTATTGAAGAGTAACGAGGTTTCTAAAGTATTAAACGATAAAGATATCATATTAGACAGATATATATTTTCAACTTTGGCTTACCAAACAATTATGCTTGGAGAAGATATTGTCAAAAAAATTTTTGACACACTTAGAATTAATAAAAAAATACTTCTTCCAGAAGTGATCATTTTTGTTAAAGCCGATATTGAAACAATAAACAACAGAATAGAGACCAGAGGTGGTACAGTTCAGTGGTACGGCGATGCGGTTACGCAAAATAATAGTGTTGAATCAGCATATCACAAAGTTTTTGAATGGTTTGATATTCCAATTGTAGAGGTCGATACATCAGAAAAGCATGGCCGTTCGGTAGAAGAAAATTACCAACTAATGAAAGATCGGGTCGAGCACGTTCTTTCGGGAGGGAATAATTTGTACAGTTTCTAGTTCGATATCTCTCGGTGATATTGCATTAATATGCGGACACAAACGGCTCGTAAAGAAAGCCGCTTCTGCTTATGTTTGGGAGAAAATGAGCACTACTGCTCCGTGATGCGACATAAGCAAATGTAAGGTGACATTCTGGCTAGATTGAACAGCGATTTATTGCGCAAACTCATAAAGGGGCAAAAGTGTTTCAGAGCTTACGTTCATTACCCCATTGGTTCTGACAAACCCACTTATGAAAGATAATAGGTAACACATTTTTCACCAGAGAGTTCTGCACTGAGAGGGCTTTTTATCTATCAATGAAATGAGCAGACTTTAGTTTTTGATGATTTGAGCGAGAACAATGTTCTCGCAATAGCATTTTCAGTTGGAAATTATGCTCAAAAGGTTAACTTTTATGTTCTGAGAACCCCCTTCTATACGGTTAGACTGCTTGAATCCTCACTCACATTCAACAGTCGCAAGTGTAGCGACACTTAGGATACGCAGAGCAACCATAGAAACTTTTACCCGCATTACGGCCTTTTCTAGCAACACGAATCACAAGGCTAGACTGGCAGTTTGGGCAAACCTTGGAATGATGCTCGGGTGTAGGCTCACCAATGACTGGCTTATTCATAAAGCTGCGTCCATCTTCAATCATGTGGACTAGCTCGCTACCATTAACCAACCACAGGCGCTTCTCTTGAGCAAAAGCGATAGCTTCAGAAGTAAAATCTCCCGATGTTACGATGATCATTTTGCTAGCACGATTGTCGATCATCACACCATACATTTCTCTTAAGACTTGAACTCCGACTTTTCTAGCTTTCCAGTGCTTACATTGTACAAGACTCAACTCACCGTCTTTAGTTAACCAAATATCTACCCCACCATCAGCCTGCTTTGAGAAAGATTGTTTAACGTCGTAGCCTTGCTGCTTAAAGTACTCGCCAATGTAGCTTTCAAATTCAATCCAGCTGAGGGAATTAAGCGGAGTCGTGTTTTTGTTTGCTCTGATTTGAGACGTCGTCGCAAGATAATTATGCTTTCTCTGATACTGCTTAAAGAATGCAATGGGAGCAGGAATTAAAAACAAAAAAGAAAAATACGGTGCCATTTGCGGAAGATTCGGCCCAATGGCATTGAAGATGAAGTTATCACTGCGAGCCGCTAAGCCTGGCAGTAGGAAAGATAAACCAACATAAATGCCTGCTGAGAACAAGATACTCACCCACCACGGCGCATCCATCAAATGCCAAATAATTCCATCATTCTTCCGAGCCATAATTCCTCCCAATAAGCATCTAAATGCATTTAAGCACAATTACCAGACCTAATACATAGTTCTAGCAAGAGCATTTTTTATTTATTAATTAAATGACCAAACTTTAGTTTTTGATGATGTGAGCAAGAACCGTGTTCTCGTAGTAGCGTTTGAAAGCTATCAGCCTTTGCCTGAGATACCCAAACACGAGTCGGATAACACCTAACTCTGTCTTTCGTCATTCGGAGAACATCGTTCTCCGTTCAACTGATGAAGATTTAAGAAGAAATTAGCTCCCTGAGATAGACAAAAGCAGGAACAAGGTTCCTGCAAGAGCATTTTTTATTCGTGTTATTAATCATGCAAACAATGACTTACTTTATATTTACGAAGGTTAAGCGAGAACACTGTTCTCGCAGTAACAAGTTGTATCTATTTTTGTTCTTCTAGCCATCGCTCAATGTCTTTTCTCTGCCAGCCCACTACCCTAGAACTAAGCGTAACAACGGGTGGCATTTTTCCATCCCGACGCCAACGCCACAAAGTACTTACGCTTACCCCCGATTTCTTTCGCTAACTGCTCTTGTCTTACAAACATTTTATTACCTTTATTTCTCTATTATTTAGTCGCATCTTAGATTCTCATCACCTGACTCATAATATAGAATAAGCAACAAACCATATTGACATGATAGCTAATGAGCTTAGATCAAAAACGCAATGCATTGAGAGTACAGCTAGAAACAGCAATTAATGACTTAAAAAAACCAGGCCGAATCTCAAGGTTGTAAAATTGCTCAGCGACGTCGTTCTGGGTATTTATACGCTGTCGATGCCTTTCGGAACATTGTTCTCGAACCATGGTTTAACACGTTACTCAGTCAACATGGTTCTGTACTCCAAAAGCACCGTAGCTCCAACGCTATCAAGCTTGCAGATATCGTAGAAATTTATGGCGGATTAAATAAAACAATTAAACTTATTGAAACGGTGCTAGATTTGCGGGGGTTCGGGCTTGATAGCCAGCAACACACTGATTCTTTAGATCAAGTGCTCTGGGGGTTAAAGGATCTGCGTTCACTCACTCCACAACATCAAGAGGAAGAGGTTCGTTGGAACAGTGTTCTACCTTACTGCGCACTATGCTGGCGTCTACGCAGCCGATCTCACTACTACTGCGAAAAACACCATCCCATTAAGTCCACTAAACTTTATAAACAGCAAAAATACGCAGTTATCACTGCATTGAAACACCTGCCCGACCATAACAGCACTGCTTACGAAAAGTATCTTGCACAGCCTAACAAACAGAAAAAGTTAGGACGACAACTGTATGATCTGTTCAGCGGCTATGCGCCGCATCCACGAGTATTTCTACGTCACTGTAAAGATAGCGCTATGTCAGGGGACTGGATCACACTATCAAAGAACATTGTTCAGACATGCAAAGTGACTTATCCAGCTAGCTATAAAAAAATAAAACAAATCAAACCAGATGATTTTAGAAACTGGCCCTCGTGGTGTATCGCGATTGTGAGATGTTTAGATCCTACGGAGCCAAATGCTTGGAACGAAAAAGAGTGCCTGACGCTTTTCAATGAGTTGAATACTTGGACCACATTGATTGGGATCTTGCATCGCTTTGAGTGTGTAGAACGAATCAATAGCATTGAAACTAGACGTGGCCCGAGCGTTGGATATGGAGCGAATCTAAAACAACACCAGCAGATCAAAGACCTGTTAACACAACAACTAGCCACGAATAACAAAACTAACCTAAGTGATATCGCCAGAACGCTTGGGCTTAGCAGACAACGCATACACCAGATCATTAAAAAACATCAATTGCTCTCCTAAACAGCAAAGTAACTGTGCAAAAAATAATCTAATTTATTTTACATTTTTAATTATTAAATCAAATAAAAATCATAAATATAATTACGAATAATTCAATTATTAAATTGAACTAAGATAATTATGGTAATAAAATAGTTTTTACTTATTGACTTTTTCATGTTATAACTATTATAACTGTTATAATTATTATAAAGTTATAATTCTAATATAAGGATACATTATTTAAAATCACTTAATAAAAGGTAGAACATCGTTTTTTCTGCTAAATTTCTTCTGCCACACTTGGCACATTCACTGCCAATCCTGACACTTACTCTGCCACTACTGGCAGTCTCGTTGCCAATCTTGGCAAAAAAATGTGCCAAGCAATTTTGATCTAAAAAACTTAGGCAGACATACAGTGCATTATTTTAATAAATAAAAAGTAACACTTTGTGTTTATTATTTTCTATATATTACATTCAAGGTAAAGAAAAATATTTATTTGAACAATACTACAGTTCAAGTGTATATTATTCAAAATATCGTTATTGAGAATATTCTTATGAGTAGATTTGTACTCTCCGCAGACTTGCACCTCGGACATGATAATATATTGAAATATCGTTCAGGATTCGATTCTCCTGAAGAGCACCATAATATTCTATTTGATAACCTTGCATCATTTGTACAACCTCGTGACACGTTAATCCTACTTGGAGATATTGCAACGACTCCATTTTGGCTAGAGAGGGTTGCAAGTATTCAATGTACGAAGAAGGTGCTCGTACTTGGCAATCATTGTACAAACATGAAGGTCAACGGCAAGATGCTCGCACTCGCTGATGGCTTCGATGAGATTCACTCGATGCTATCTAAACGAAATACCTGGTTTACACACTGCCCTATACATCCTCAGGAATTACATGGAAAGATCAATGTTCACGGGCATTTACATGACAGTATCATTCTAGATGATGCAGGCAAACCAGATCCCCGCTATATCAATGTATCAGTAGATCAGACTCAATTTAGACCAGTCTTGTTCGGTGACGTCGTTAGTCAAATCACTCGCTAAGTGGCTCTTGCCAACACTCTGTTTGATAAACGAGACAAAACCGTATAGCAAAAAAGCTCACTGGTAATGGAAACGCTCACTGCATATATGAACAACGAGCTTCCAGAAGCTATAGACCGTTTAAATACGAGATTGCCAAATGACTTTCCAGAACATATCTCTAGCCCTATTTTCGACAATGCATTGAAAATGCTTCAAAGACTCTCCTTACAAGCATCCGAGTAGAGTACAAGCTATATGTCAAAAGCGGCTTAGACCTTGTAAGGATAAACATCATTAAACTTTTTTGGAAAAACCTATGGCATTCACATTTAAATTAGATTCCCCTATTCATGAGCTTCAAGCATCTACAGCACTTCTAGTTCCAAACGTTCCAGGGCAGAATCTAGTTGAGCAGTTAATTGAGCTTGCAACAAAAGAATATATTTCCTCATTAGAAAAAGGAAAAAATGGGGAGTTCGGCTTACTAATTCATGACAGCAACGGAGAGGAAGTTATTCATCTTGCTTATCGTAGTGACATAACTTACCTAACGCAATTTGATAAAACTAAAACTCACATTATTAAATATGCTAACGAAAAAAACATACCTACTAAGGAATTAGTTCTACCTAACGGAGAGGTATTAGTTATATGCAAAAACAATGCTGACTCTGAAGTGTGGTGCCAGTTGTTAATGGATTTTTCCGTGCAGAAAGTGGCTCAGATTGAGAGATTAGATTTACACCCTGGTCTGCAAGGGAAAGGTTTTTTTACTAAGTTAGTAAACCAATTACTCTGCATTGCTGATACAGAGTATGTATTAGTGACTAACATCGTCAATGACGAATGGTTTGAGTATTTAAAAGATGTAGCAGATGAAATCGTAGAAAATCGTTTTCAATGTAATGCTTTGTTCAACCAAAAGTAATCAATCTTAGTTCTAAGTAATAGTGGATATGGACTAACCTAAGCACTGGTGTACATAGCAAGACCACCCTCCCAAGGAAAATTTCAAACTCTTGATTCATATCGGTTAAGAGAATACGAATAATTTAGAGGAACTTGCTGACATTAGCTGTATTGAGTCATACACGATCCGACAGTTTTGATTATATAAGTTGGTCATGCGCCTGTACTCGTCCACACAGCTCACTTCTGGACAGAAGTCATTTAGAGCTAAAAAACCATATTGCTTTTTGACATAACGTTTACTAATCCAAAACTCAAACGACAACACTGATCAGAAAGTAAGGTTCCGAACAGTCTCTTACCACCGCTATGAATCAATGTAAATATGGAAATTGTCATTAGCAATAACTTTACCACTTAAGGGATGTCTTTTATCTAGCCGTGTTTCTACCTAAATTCGAACTGACTAAACTAGACACCACTACTGCCATATAAAAAACACCAACAACCGACTCTAAATAGACTAACGTTTTCGCAATTGTAGTCACTGGACTGATATCCCCATAACCGAGAGTGGTTAAGGTCACGAAGCTAAAATAAGCGCTATTAGAAAAATTATCTTCCCATGGAATCGCTTCTAACCCGCGAAATGCAAAGGGGTCTACCTCAAGTAACAAAAGGTAAGCCACCGCCCACATTAAGCCAAGCAATAAGAATAGGGCTACAGAACCAATAAGTTTGTTAGTGTCTATTTGGCCTGAAAACAAGATTTTTCTTACTAAAGATTGGAAAGTGCCATAGAAAAAGACAAAAGTCAGAGAAAGCATCAATATGCTCATCTCTTTGATATGAAAGAGGTGTTTCGCGGCAATAGCAGCTATCCAAACCACGGCTAAACCTCTTAAAAAATGCGTCCACTTTCGATCAAAGCGCAAACTTACAAAGCAAACAATAAAAATCACTACCATAATCCCCTGTATGACGTATTCGATCACATTGTCTTGTAGTAGTTGAACGAGGGCAGCGGCAATTAACAGCATGATTAAAGCTAACGTTAAGTAGATGAAGTTATTCTTCTCGCTAATATTTGACAACGCTTTATCGAGCTTCATGATTGACTCCTTTCCACAGTTATCATGGCGCACAAGTATGCTCTAGCCACAACAGTAACAAAAATGGTCATGTTTGATATGCATTTATTCGAACATTCTCGTTATAATCAGCAAGAGTTTATTGTACAACAGTGAAGGTGCTAGACGTGGATATCAAAGTGAAAGATTCATTGATTGGTGGCGTGATTAACGGCGTTATCAATGGTTATATTGCGAGCCACCATTTCAAAGGAATGGATAGCGTACCGATGTCGCTTAACGTGATCACGAATTCTGAAGTGACTGTGTGGGGACAAGCGGTATCTCTAACTTTTGGTTTAGGGATCATTTTGTCGTTGATCACATCCAAGCTATTTATTCATCAGCTCAATAAATCCCACCCACAACACATTAGTCAACTTCAGAGTGGTTTTTGGTCTCACCTTGTTCCTATTGCAGTCACCCATGCAGCAGCGCTATTTGGCTGGTTTGTGGCTATAGCTGTGATCTGGACAAAATACGCTGGCGAAGTGATGGTCTCTTCTTCAAGCGCTGTTGCACTGGTTGGCCTATTTGCATTCATCATTACCATTGCCGTCGAAGTACGAACTAAGAAAAGTATCATTTATAAAAAGATAAATTTACTGGAACAACCTCAGTAAACGACAGTAGGAATAGAAAATGTCAGATAACAATGTCCAAACCAGTGCTGAACAAAGCGATAAAAAAATTAGCCAAGCTCGCTCTTTCACTTACTACATTTTTGCCTTAGTTGCTGCTCTTTGGCTTTATACCTTATGGGCGGACAGAATGACGCCAATGACAGATCAAGCTAGAGTAAATGGCCAATTGATCCGCATTAGCCCAGAAGTCTCTGGCCCTATTTCACAAGTACTTATTACTAACAATAGTATTGTCAAGGCAGGAGATGAACTCGTCACGATCGATCCGCGTCCTTTTGAATTAGCCGTTAAGGCCGCCAAATTTGATTTGCAACAAGCAGCTCAGTCTTATGAAGCGGATTCAGCAGCAATCAGTGTCGCTCAAGCAAATGAAGTCGCAGCTCGTGTTAAGGTCAATAATGCCAAGAAGAATGTGGAGCGTAATCGCGTTCTCGCCAATAAAGGAACGATAAGTCAAGCGGTAATGGATAACATAATCGCCGAACTAGAGACGGCACAAGCGGGGTTGGCTCAAGCGTCCTCAGCACTAGAAAAAGCGAAACAAGAGTTTGGCCCGAGAGGAATTGATAACCCTGAAATTCAATCGGTATTAAACCGACAAGAGCAGGCTCTACTAAACCTCAATCACACCAAACTGACGGCACCTGCTAATGGTGTGATCACTAATATGGATGTTGCTGTTGGCGATTATGCTGCTGCTGGGCAGCCACTTCTTACCTTTATCAATAACAACAACTTATGGCTGACGGCCATGGTGAGAGAGAATTCACTGGCTCATTTAAAGCCTGGCGATAAAGTCAAAATTGTTTTTGATGCAAACCCTGGCGAGGTCTATGAAGGAAAAATTTCTTCAATCGGTTGGGGAAGTAGCGGTAATGGTAGCCTTGCCCAAGATGCCAGTAATGGCCTTATGACGTCGCCAACAAGCAGTTCAAAAGCACAGCGTTTCCCCGTCAATATCGAGTTCACGTCGTTGCCTGCCGATCTAAATCTGAGATACGGTGGTCGAGCTGTGGTGGGTTTCTATCCTGATGAAAGCTACTTAGGTGAGAGACTACAAGATTTGTGGATCTGGGCATGGAGTTATATCAGCTATGTATCATAGTGCCGCTAACCCAATTATAAGAGTTGCGGTATTCCCTGTACTTTTGCTGTTTTGGCAATATGTATATGGGACGGATTTGCCTTTACTCGCTCCAGCGATGTGTGCGGTTTTTCTCACTACCACTCATGAACCACCGCCTGTAATTATGGTGTTTGTTATGGGGGGCATTTTATTCATTACTGCTTGGTTTCAGGCACTAATGAGTGAACTATTGATTGATTACGCACATGTTTACTATCTGTTCTTGTTTGGAATTTTTTACTGGTGCATGGAGCGTACCAAGAAAAATCCGCAAGATGTATTTGCTATATTGCTGATTGTCTCAACCGCAATGATTGCCGTTTTTACGCAGCAGAAAGGGATTAGCGTTGAGCAAATCCCTATGGCTCTGCTAAAAAATATTTTTATCGCTGGCTTCACCGCCTATTTGGCCTACCTGCTATTTCCACGAGGTGAGCCACTCGCGATAAGCATGCCACCTGTCAGTTCGACAACGAAATATTTGCTTGATTGGCAAACCTTTCTCAAAGCGATCATTGTCATGACCATGATGGTGTGTACGATACAATTGGACTTGGAGCAAAGTACGATTATTACCATCATCGTCGCGTTAATGATTAAAGATCCTGATCCTAGTATTGGTAAAGATTATGGTTTAAGAAGGCTGCTGACAACATACGCGAGCGTGCTGTATGCGATTCCTCCTCTAATCATGAGTTTGCTGCAAGTCAATTTGGTAGGAACTGTAGGTGTTGCTGTAGTCAGTGCTTTATTTATGGGGATTCATGCCGTTACAAAGAAAGCTAGCTATAACTCAATTCAACTGATGTATTCCAGTTATGTGGTTTTAGTGTTTTATGGTATTACTTCAACGAGTATTAGTGCGATTTCAGATGACCTCGTGCGTTTTACTTCGGTTTTTGCCGCGGTAATAGTCGGTATCATGAGTTTGATCATCTTATACCCTAGAAATAGAACTTAATGTCATAACAACCAAGCCTAGGTCTAACTCGGCTTGGTTGTCTTATTGTGGGATAAGTTGTACTGCGTGCAAGTAGCATCAATATGATGTAAATGAGTGGGCGTACTAACAAGGAATGGGGCAGAGACGGGTTATAGTTGGTGCTCAAAATCGTGCACTTCGGATAAGTTAAATTGGATAAAACCAAGTAAACGAGTCTAACCGAAGCATGTCTATAAAATCGGTGACTATTCAGATATCGTTGTTTCTCTTGACCTCTCTGTCATGAAAGGGGCGTCCATTAGCATAGCAAATATAACTATCTACTTTTCCTTTCAGAACAGCATCGTATACACTAGGATTCTATTACTTCGTTCTGAGAAGGATAGACTCATGAAAGCTCGCATTGGGGTTACATCGGAAGATCTCATTCGTAGGCACATGATTAATTTGGCCGCAGGCAACATTAATCATAGCAAGCATCTCCCCACATTTTGGTTCACGTCACTAAATGAAGCTTCAAAGCTACTATGTAATGAGAATATCGAACTAATGCTTCTGATCAGTAGAGAAAAGCCTGAAAGCCTAGCTGAGCTTGCGGAGATTAGCGGCCATCATATCCGCGAACTCTCACGAACACTCGACGACTTATCATCAAAAGGATTCATCCAGTTCGAGGAAAAAGGCAGCGCTTGCCGCCCTATTGCTGTATTTACTGACTTTGAGATTATTCTCGGCAAAGAATTAGAGAATACACTGCAAGAAAGCTATTGTGCATGATGTCCATCACTCGTTACTGCGGCGCATGCCGCTTACATAGCACAGCTTTATGCTGTGCAGACTCGAATGGGGGGTGCTCTTAATACTTCCCGTCTAGGCCAACTTGATAGTCACCGATGCTCTCTTCCAGTTTATTTTGAGTGCTTAAGTTACTTCAACTAGCTTATCAGTGTTGGTAGAGATAGCGTGATCAAGCAAGTCAAAAAAATCATTTAGCGCAACCTCACTATCCTTTGATTCGGCTTGCTCGTTATCACTTTTTTTTAGCCTTAACCTCGTTCTTCATATCAGCCTCACTCATAAAAATGTCTGTCGTAAGCACGGTCGTAGCACAATTACACTCTCGCCAGCCTCTTAGAAGTCGCCTCAGCAAAAAATCTTAATAATTCATAACAAATACATTTAATTTCATTCAGTTATAAGCCACTAAGATTTAGACACTAAAAGTTAGTGTCTAAATATTAGTGGCGAAAAATCAAACAAATCGACCAGTCATTATACTCCATAGAAGTTTCACTTTAAGTTACTAATGTTAAAGTGCTTAGCGCATATGCTCACTTCTCTAATCCAAATAACCAATGTACCATAGAGTAGTCAATCAATATTAAGGCCATGATAGTTTGAAGTTTTACATTGTTTCTGACCTACACCTGGACACTCACGGAATACGCCGCGATTTTTGGCATGACTTCGATAAAGAAGCCACGTTGGTCGTTGCTGGTGACACGGCAAACGGTCTATCAGGCATAGCATACGTAAAGAATGTACTTTGCCGCCACTTTAAGGCGGTCATCATGATTGCAGGAAACCATGAATGGTATAGCAATACGAGTAAATCCTACCGATATATAAGTGAGTGCGAATCTAGTACTAACTCAGGTTCTCTCAACGTTTCTAAGAGTTCAGTATTAGCAAAGCTTAAGGCTCATAGCGATACCACTGAAAACCTGTTCTTTTTGAATAATGAGTCAATATACTTAGATGGATATAGCATTTATGGCGGAACTCTTTGGTTTCCTATTCACACATACTCGTCTGCACTGATTGATGCGTACTCAGAACTGATGAATGATACAAAGTACATCAGCCATCAAATGATTGAAGAGCAGCACAAAGCATTCATTAACAACTTTCCAGAGAAAGTTGATCTAGCAATATCTCACCACCTTCCCTCTAAAGAAGCTTTTGCTTTCGAGCAAAATGCCAGCAGCGATTATGCTCCGTATTATCATGCAGGGTTAAGTAATGAGTTGATCTCAAGAGCTAGGTATTGGGTTGCAGGGCATCAACATGATGCTGTAGAAAAAGTGATCGCTGACGGTAGTACCACATTCATTTCTAACCCCAAGGGTTCTGTCAGCTTAACCTGTGGATTACTTACTAATAAAGCTTATTACCTATAAGAGCTAGCCAACACTTCGGCATCTGAAAGTCCGCTAGGGCTTTCTCACTTCGCTCATTACTCACCTTGTGAATAAGACCCTAGGAATTATGTACAGTTCATCATCTATCTGCACAGCAAACAACACTTTTATGCGCATTAAAAAGTAACGTTCAAACACTTTTACGCGCATTAAAGTGTATTAACTGTATTTTTGTATGTAGCAGCCATTCTTAATCTCCTCATTCACTTTGTTCATTTAAGGCAACTGTTCATTTATTATGGACAACCTGCATAACTGAACAAACAATTAACGCCCCACTCCCTATAGCAGCTTTCATAGCTAAAATAATTCATTCTGCTCATCAACAATTTTGACTTACAAGCCATGCGTAATCATTTACTCATAAAGAGCCTCTCCACACATTTATGAGTAAAATTTTACTCACAACTTGAAAAAAAATGACTTTAAGAGTAAAGTTTTACTCATTGATAAGTAGAGGTGTTGTCGATGGAAGAACTAACCGTACAAGCTTTTATAAGAGGTGAATGGATAGATATTGGTATCATCTCATTCCCTAAAAGTAGCCAACATAATTTTCGAGTGACTGAACTCAACTACCTCAGCGACTATGCGCTAGAACATCACGATAAAGATGACTTTCACGCTGTTTCACTAAACCACCCTGTCTCATTCTTTTTTGATGACATGGGTAAACCTGGATGGTTAAAGTTTCTAGACGATATTATGCCTAGTGGCGCGAGTAGACGATACTGGGTCAAACACCTAGATATTGAAGACCTTAGTTCTGATGAACAAGACTATGTTTTGCTCAAGTTTGGCACACTGTCGCCTATTGGTAACTTAAGAATAAAAGACTCTCTTCCTGAGCGCTACGAAGTAGCAGACAACCTCTACTTCTCTGTTGATGATGTTAAAAATCGAGCAGGTGATTTCCTCGACTATGCACAGCAAAGAGGGGCAGCCGCAGGTGGTGCAACAGGGGCTGGAGGTGAAGCGCCAAAACTGATCCTCCGATGTGGTTTCGATCATGGATCTGGCAGCGAAAAAATATGGATTGACCCATACCAAGATGACAATAGCAACCACGACTTACATTACTTAGTAAAGTACCCTAGAGGCTCAAGAAGCACCATCGACTGTAATATTCTAAGAGCTGAGTTCTACTTCTACCACGAGCTAACTGAAATGGGAGTTGAAACGATCTCCACCGACGGTATGCGCTTGGAGGAAGGATTAAACTACCCTTCCTTGTGGCTTCCTCGATTTGATGTTCAAATTATTGAGCAACAAATAGAGAAATTTGGCATGGAATCTGTGTATTCCATTTTGAACAAAGGCGCTGGGGTCACTCTTGATCACGAAACAACAATCCGAACTCTCATAGAAAAAATTACTGAAAGCAATATGGTTAAACACCAAGGGTATAGGTTTGATACCCAAGCTTTCGTCATTGAATGGGTGAAGAGAGATCTACTCAACATCTTGTTTGGTAATAGTGATAACCATGGCAGAAACACTTCATTCTTAAAAGGTGATGGAGTCATAAAGCTTGCTCCCGTTTACGACTTCGCACCAATGAAAGCTGATCCTGAAGGCATTCCAAGAACAACAAAATGGAAAGCCCCACTAGAGGTTGGCGGAACTTACGACTTCGTAGGAATAGCGGACACCTTATCTGATCTCGTGCCAAAAGAAGTGTTATTACAAGAGCTAAAGGTTACTGCAAGTAAATGCATTGATTTAAAGCAGAGACTAGCATTACGAGGAGTACCAGAACAAATCTTAGAGATGCCAGCCGTTGGACTTAATCATATATCAGAAAAGCTCACAAAATGGGGGCTACTATGAATAAGCCAAGCAATAAAGAGTCCGTACAAGATACCGTTGCTCGTCTAAGAGCAAACCGAAATCAACATCAGCCCAAGACTGGGACGGATGCAACTCATTCGACCAAAGAACGATCGCAACTTAATACTCCGACTAGATCGAAAACCTCAAAAAACGCCAAAGCAGTAAGTGCAGCAGAACGCAAAACAGAGGCAAACAAAATCATCAAACACTTATTGCTTGGAGAGCTAACACAAGGCCAAGCGTTAAAAAGTTTACGCATTAATATACTGGGACTCAAACAGGATGTGTTCGCAAGACTTGTAGATGTCTCAAGAAAAACACTCTCAGATATAGAGAATGATCGGGGCAGCTACAATACAGAGATTCTCAACAAGGTATTCAAACCATTTGGCTTAAAAGTCGGAATGCTACCGTCTTCTCCCGATGTGTTAAAATCGCTACTAATAGATGGTGAGGCTGGGTAAAATACTCAATATCAGCGCTATTGCTTTAGATTAAATTGCTATAACAAGTTAGCATTTTTAAATGATTTAGTAATACATGGACGCGGGTTCAGTTCCTTTTGAAGCAGGAAATTGATGTAACATTTGATGCAACACCAAATTGGTAACATCGTTATAAGTTGCTGAATTTATGAAAAATGAGAAACCATTTCAACTCCCGCCAGCCCACCAAACGTTTGGAAAAGGCCACCTTCGGGTGGCCTTTTTTGTATCAACAATCATATTGCCTTCTTTTCTCAGTCACTCATGCTACCTGATAACTTATCACAAGCATTACTGCGTAACTTTACAACCTATGCTAATTTAAAAACTCGTTGAGTATTAAGTCGCAGACTATATGCTCATAAGTACAACACCAACCACACATGAGAATTCAAAAGTACTCATTAAAAGGTAGAAAGTGTGTACTTACTATATACTTTTCAATTTAAAGTTCTCTAAGCTTTTGGGATATCAGGTACTTCATCCGGTTACAGAGTACATGCTAGTTTTGTAAATCTCTTCAATACAATAAAGCCACAACTTGCAGCATGCATCGCTGGTTATTCGAAAAAGAACATAAAAGCACCAAAGGTAATACACTGCGTAGGTCATAGTTTAGGTGGTGCTCTTGCTTCATTAGCAACAGATTGAGTGAGTAAAATAGTCTCTTCAATTTTCTCCTTACTAAGAATTTCAGGTCTGGTTCATATATC
Source organism: Vibrio sp. YQ_11 (assembly GCF_043103065.1). Classification (NCBI taxonomy): domain Bacteria; kingdom Pseudomonadati; phylum Pseudomonadota; class Gammaproteobacteria; order Vibrionales; family Vibrionaceae; genus Vibrio; species Vibrio sp. YQ_11. Next base: position 19,299 of record NZ_JBICJM010000034.1, read on the forward strand.
ACAACAAAAAATGCGAAGCTATTTAAGCTTCGCATTTTTATTATGGCTTAGAATTATTAGAATCTATATTCCACACCTAAAGATGCTTGTTTAAAGTCTGTATTTGTATTCGCACCATCAAATACATTTTCTGCATTCAATTCCACATCGTACCAAGTGTATTCTGCGTTAACTAAAAAGTTATCCGTTACTTTAAAACCTACACCAGCACCAGCAAATACCCCTTCGTCATCTTTGTTCCCATGGAATCCAGCAACGTTATAATCTGTCGAATACCACATTTGGCCACCTTTCGCGTACACATCCACTCTATCGGTGATTGGAGCCGTCACTTTCAATGCTGCGGTATAACCATCCGTCTCTGCATTAGCCAAGTTGTTACCATAGCTACCAAAATCAATGTAGCCACCTTCCAACGCTAAGTAACGGTTAAAGCGATAACCCACCAATGCTTGCATTGCATCGCTGTCGTCATCGAAATCATCTTGTCCATCAACTTTTAAATAACCGTAGTTCGCACCTACATAAACGCCATGATCTTTGGAGTCCGCTGCGTAAGATAAAGTACTAAACGTTGCTAGAGAAAATAGACCAACCAGAGTAACAACATTGCTTTTCATTTCGTTCTCCTAAATTAACTGATTATCGAAAATTCCAATCATAAATTGCAAAAGCAATGCCAATATTAAATTCATGAAAAGCTATTTTAATTTAATAAGATTCTGACAATTAGCTAAAAACACTCGCACAAAAAACAAAATACAGGCTATTTATTTACCTTACACAAACAAAATAAATGTAGGATAAATATAACTAGTGAAAAAGCTTCTCGCTAATTTGTAGTTTTTTCAAAATAAAAATACACAGCGTGAATATTCTTGAGTTGTTAAATAGTCATTGAAATATCACGTGGCGTGTTTACTAGAAAGGAAGCCAATCACACATCCGTCGTGCCTTGCTTTGCTTAAAAGCACAAATCCTCTACTCTGTGCCTAAGCAAATTCAATGGAATTGAAAGAATGATAAAAGGCAGTGAGTACCCTTCCATTCGTGCGTTGAGGACTTTTGTTGCTGTGGCTAACTATCTCAGCTTTTCTAAAGCCGCCGATGACCTGTGCGTAACACAAGGAGCGGTCAGTAAACAGATGGCATCTTTAGAGCAACTCGTTGGGCTTCCTCTCATTCATCGAGGGTTAAACGGCGTGGAGCTAACAGAGGAAGGAAAGCGCTATTTGCCCCAAATAACAGAAGCTCTGGAGCTCATTCAGCACGCAACCGCCAGCCTAATTCAGACCAACACCGATCAAGAGCTGTTGGTTGTCGATGTCACACCCTCATTTGCCAGTCTTTGGCTCGTGCCAAATATCGATGATTTCCACCAGCGCCATCCAAATATTCGCGTGAAAATTCTTACCGGAGATGGCGCAGTTAAAAACATTCATGGTGAAAGTGATCTGCATGTGCGGTGTTTGCCTCTTTCTAATCATTCTGAATATAGCCAGCTCTTATGTGAGGAAACCTTGTTGCTGATTGGCAACACCAACCTACCAAAACTGTCAGACAGCCAAGCTATCAGCCATTACCCATTTATTCCGCAAACGACTCGCCCGCAGCTGTGGGAGCAATTCAAACAGGAGAACGATTTAGAGTGCCCAATCACCTATCACTCCGTCGGGTTTGAGCATTTTTATTTGGCGTGTGAAGCCGTGAGAATGGAGAAGGGCTTGGCTTTGCTGCCCGATTTTATGGCGCAATTTTCTATTTTACGTGGTGACATCCAACATATTGGGAATCTAAAGCTTCACAGCGGCTATGGCTATTATGTGGTGATCCCAAACTTCCGGTTAACGTCAAGAAAAGTGGCACTTTTTCATGACTGGTTAAAAGACAAACTTACCCATCATACCTAAAGCTACCGATATGAAACCAGTATAAATATGAAGATTGTGCAGAGCCTATCACCTACCGCGCCTCAAATGTAAGTATGGTTAAATTTATGGCATTCTCATCCATACTATTTGAAAAGGATAAATGGATAGTAGGATATGGACAGCAACACGCCTAGACTCTCTTTACGTACCATTGAGCCGACCGATTACCCAGAGCTCGCGGAATTAATGGACCTCGTTTTTCCTGATGTGGGCGGCTCATGGCCACGCCTGACCATCATGGATCTCATTCATCAGTTTCCCGATGGACAAATCTGTATTGAGGATAACGGCAAAATTGTCGGCGCTGCGCTGACGATCAAAGTGGACTACAACCGATTTTCACTTCCTCACCTGTACACTGACATCATCACCGAAAATAACGTCATTCAGAACCAAGTGACAGGCGATGCCATGTATGGCCTAGATGTGTTTGTTCACCCTGATTACCGTGGGCTTCGCTTGGGCCGACGTCTTTACGACGCGCGCAAAGAGTTATGCCGCAGCAAAAACTTTAAAGCGATACTAGCCGGTGGCCGCATTCCGAATTACCACCAATACGCGGACGAACTGAGCGTTGCAGAGTACATCGACAAAGTAAAACGCCGCGAATTGCACGACCCGATCCTCTCCTTCCAGCTTGCGAATGACTTTGATGTTAAACGCATCATGCGTGGCTATTTACCAGAAGATAACGCTTCAAAAGGCTACGCCACGTTGCTAGAGTGGGATAATTTTTTCTACGAGGAAGACATTCAATCCGTTCACGACATCGAGAAAACCTTGATTCGCATTGGCGTGGTGCAATGGCAAATGCGCGCGATGAACGATTTGGAAGACTTGCTCGATCAAGCCGAGTTTTTTATCTCCTCTCTGGCCAACTACAAAGCCGACTTTGCTTTGTTTCCTGAGTTCTTCAATGCTCCGTTGATGGGATTGCAAAACGACCAAAACTCGGTTGAAGCTATTCGCTTTCTTGCTAGCTTTACAGAAGAGATCAAAAACCGTTTCTCGCAAATGGCGGTCACTTACAACATCAACATCATTGCTGGCAGTATGCCGCTCATCGAAGATGGCAAGCTCTACAACGTTGCGTACTTACTGCAACGCGATGGGGAAATTAACGCTCAGTACAAAATCCACATCACGCCACACGAACAAAAAGACTGGGTAATTGATGGCGGTGATAATGTACAAGTGTTCGAAACCGATGCTGGTAAGGTAGGCATTCTGATTTGTTACGACAGCGAGTTCCCTGAGTTGGGTCGTATGCTCGCCGAACAAGGTGCGCAAATTATCTTTGTGCCATTCTGGACTGATACCAAAAACGGCTATCAACGTGTGCGGATCTGTTCTCAATCTCGCGCGATCGAAAACGAGTGTTATGTAGCGATTGGCGGCAGTGTCGGCAACTTACCGCGCGTGGATAACGTGGACATTCAATATGCTCAATCAGCGGTGTTCTCACCTTCAGACATTTATTTCCCCCACGACGCCACATTGACGGAAGCCAGTGCGAATACGGAAATGATCATCTTTGCCGATGTTGACTTAACCAAGCTGAAACAGCTCAACACCGAAGGCTCGGTAACGAACTTGCGCCATCGACGCCTCGATTTGTACGGTGCGTTCACAACACCAAAAGAGTAGCCTTAGACCCAAGCCATGGTAATGACCGCTCGCCGTCGCGAATCAAACGGCGAGCGGAATCCAGCACAACAGCGCATCAGGTAAACACAATTATCAGAGGTGTGTCAGTTTTTCTCGGGAATGAGAAACAAGAATTGACCAGAGAAAACAACAGGAGTATCACTCCCATTTCCTTCCGATTTTATTAGAGGAAAGCATTTGGAACACATTAACGCTTTACTCATCTCCATGAAGCCTCTGCTGGAGCAGTACGGCTACCTTGCGCTTATTGTCAGCATCTTTTTTGAAGGTATTGGCATTCCCATGCCTGGGCAATCTTTGATGATCGCAGCGTCAATTCTGGCCTCAGAACAAGTCATGAATCTGAGTATGGTTATGGTTATATCTTGGCTCAGCTGCTTTTTGGGCAATACTTGTGGTTACTTACTTGGTTACTACTTTGAAGGATGGCTAGATAAAAAAGGTTACATCTCTGGCCCTAAAATGCAGAAGCTCCAAAGCACCATTCAAAAATATGGCCCTGCTTGTTTGGTGGTCAGCCGATTTATTGAAGGGATGAAGCAATTTATGCCTCTGGCGTGTGGGATAGCAAAAATGCCACGCAAAGAGTTTTTACTCGGCAACGCACTCGCTGCCACCATTTGGGTTTTGGTGTTCAGTTTACTTACGCATTTTGCATTTGAGCACCTCAGCGCACTCAGCCATTTATATAGCCACTACAAATACGCAATCTGGGCGAGCGCCGCGGTTGTGTTCGCATTGATGATCCTAGGCTTGCTTAAACGAAAAAAAACAAAATCGTCGCTATAAATGTACTTTCAATAAAGGCTCTTGGTATCAGTAAGATAGATGCCATGAGCTTTTTTCTTTCATCCAAATATAAAAATTACGCAGCCATTTAGACGTCTAGACGTTGACAATAAAAGTCGGTGAGATTAGTCTGCTCACTTCTCTTATTATTATCTTTGTCGTTTACATGTCCGGTTCCCAACAAACTACTAAAACAGTTGCACCGTCTGCGGTCGCTCTGATCCCATTGATCGTATTCCTTGCGCTATTTATTGGCGTAGGCACGTACTTATCTTTGCAAGGCGTTGAATTTGCCTTCTACCAGCTGCCAGCACCAATTGCGGTATTACCAGCCATCATCATTGCGTTTCTTCTCAGCAAAGAGAAACTTAACCGCTCTATCGAACATTTTATGCGTGGTGTTGGTCATCAAGACATCATCGCAATGTGCATGATCTACTTGCTTGCAGGTGCGTTTGCTGCCGTTGCAAAGGCTTCTGGCGGTGTCGATGCTACCGTAAACTTAGGTCTATCTGCCATTCCGACCAGCATGATTTTGCCTGGTATTTTCATGATCTCAGCCTTCATTGCGACAGCGATGGGCACTTCGATGGGCACCATCGCTGCCGTTGCACCTGTGGCTTTAGGCATTGCTCAATCTGCAGGCATGAGCTTGCCATTAACTGCTGGTGTTGTGCTCAGCGGCGCGATGTTTGGTGATAACCTTTCTATCATCTCTGACACCACCATCGCGGCAACACGCTCTCAGGGCTGTGAAATGAAGGACAAGTTCAAAGAGAACATCCGCATTGCACTGCCTGCTGCACTGGTTGCTATGGGTATTTTTGCCTTCAATAGCACTGCGACTCAAGTGCCAGAGACTGGTCCAATTGAATGGTTAAAAGTGCTACCGTACGTCACCATTTTGATTTTGGCGGTTTCAGGGCTTAACGTATTTGTTGTGCTGACTATCGGTATTTTACTGGCGGGTGGCGTAAGTTTGGTTTCGATTGACGACTACGGTCTAACGAACCTAGCGCAAGACGTGTACAGCGGTTTTGGCAACATGCAGGAAATCTTCCTACTATCGATGCTGATTGGTGGTCTGAGTGAGTTGATGCGTCGCCAAGGCGGTCTTGCTTTCCTAACCAACTTAGTGAGCAGCATGATCCACGCGTTTGGCTCTAGCCATTCAAAACACGCGAACAGCCGCGCAAGTGAGCTAGGTATCGCGGGTTTGGTTTCTATGGTGAATGGTTGCACGGCAAATAATACGGTCGCCATCATCGTATCGGGTAGCGTGGCGCGCCAGTTGGCGGAAGAGAACAATGTCTCTCCTCGTCGCTCAGCAAGCTTGTTGGATATTTTCTCGTGCGTGGTACAAGGCATTTTGCCTTACGGCGCGCAAGTATTGTTGCTAGGCTCAGTATTTAACCTTTCTCCATTAGAAGTGGTTGCCAACTCTTACTACTGTTTCGCGCTGGCAATTGCAGCCATTGTGGCGGTGTTTATCAAACACCCAGCACGCCAACCCGCAGTACAAACCGAAAACTAACGACAAATACCGAAAAGGCTCCGATGGAGCCTTTTTGCTTTCCGTTCTTCTTTATTTTCCTTGCTTCAAACAGATTCACTTTAAAACTGAACGCAAACTTTGCGCACTGTGTAAAGGAATCGCGAAGCGATGCGCCACATCGCGTAGAGCTTCCACCTGATCCGCGTTACTGATTGCTAATTCGCCTGCCACATCGAAGTGGTTATTCTCAAACCCCACTCTCACATCGAATCCAAGTAACATCGCACTCGCTAAACAGTCTTGCTCTCGCGCGCCAAAAGCACAAATGGCACATCGAATTTCTTCCTCGACAAAACGCGCCAAATCCAAACCTCGTAAATCCCATGGCGAAGACTGTTGAGCTTGGTGATAACGCCCTAACACCACTAATGCATGCTGATGCGTTTTAGGTAGCACGCCCGCATCGCGTAGTTGGAAATAACGTTCAATGTCGGTTGCATCGTAGAGAATAATTTGGCTCACGATGCTGTTCTCTGCCAACCAATGGAAAAAGGCATGCCCTTCTTTCTCACTTGCGCGATCGGGGATTAACTCCCTCAATGCGAAAGAAGCCGCTTCAGGTTTCACAGCTTTGACTAACGCCCGCTGTTGTGGCGGAGAATATAAACCCACCGCTTCTGTGGTGAGCTGAACCATCATGGTTTCTCCCACCGCTTCTTTCACGGCATGGTAAATTGCCATGTTGTCGTCGAGGTCTAATGAATGACGTCCGTTGGCGTCTCTAGCATGCAAATGGATCATGGCAGCCCCTGCCGTTTGACAAGCGATAGCCTCTGCAACCAGTTCGTCTTTTGTCATGGGTAAGTTGGCGTGATCGTGCTTAGTTTTTCTAGCACCGTTTGGGGCCACGATAATGGCGATAGGTTCTCGCAAATATTGGTTTGCTACTTCCATGTCTTCGCCACCTCTTTTAACGTCAGTGAGAGTTTGCCGACTAGTTCATCAATATGATGAGACTGAATAATGAATGGCGGTGCGAGCAAAATATGGTGCCCATTAACGCCATCAATCGTTCCGCCCATTGGGTAGCACATTAAGCCATTTTCCATTGCTCGCTGTTTGATGCGTTTGTCTGCCAATGTGACTTTACTCAGAGGCGACTTGCTTTCTTTATCCGCCACCAGCTCAATGCCAAAAAACAAGCCTTTACCACGAATGTCGCCAATGTACGGTAAATGGGCCAATGCAGAAGTAAGCTCATTACGCAGCAAAACACTTTGCCGACTCACCGCCGTTAATAAGTCATCTTGGAAGATGGTTTCAATTGTTGCCACGGCGGCAGCGCACGCCATAGGGTGCGCCATAAAGGTATGACCGTGTTGGAAAAAACCGCTTCCATCAGCAATAGCTTGATAGACTCGATCATTCGCAACCACCGCGCCAATAGGTTGATAACCCGCACCAAGCCCTTTAGCCATACAAACCAGATCGGGCTCTGCCTCTTCTTGCTCAAACGCAAAAAAACTGCCACTTCGCCCAACGCCACACATGACTTCATCCAAGATCAATAACACATCGTATTGGTCGCATATTTCGCGAATACGTTTGAAGTAACCTTGAGTCGCAGGCACAGCTCCAGCTGTCGCTCCCACAATAGGCTCGGCGACAAAAGCCATTACATTATCAGCCCCCAACTCAAGAATTTTTGCCTCTAGTTCATTCGCCGCTCGCAATGAGTAACCCAATTCCGACTCATGACTCTGCTGATAACGATAAGCATAGCAAGGGGCAATGTGATGACTCGGATGCAAGATAGGTTTGAACGGTTCACGTCGCCATTCATTACCGCCGACCGCCAGAGCTCCCAACGTATTGCCGTGATAACTTTGCTGACGCGCGATGAATTGCTTTTTCTCTGGCTTACCTGATTCTACAAAATACTGCCGCGCCATTTTTAGTGCCGACTCCACCGCCTCTGATCCGCCACTGACTAAATACACATGGTTGAACTGCTCAGGCATATGCTGACAAATCAATTCCGCTAGTCGCTCACTGCTGTCACTAGTAAAAAATCCAGTATGAGCAAACGGCACTCTCTCGAGCTGTTCCAACATGGCTTTTTTAACGGCTTGATGACTATGGCCAAGGTTTGATACCGCAGCGCCACCACAAGCATCGAGATACTGTTTTCCTTGTTTATCGAATAGATAGACACCTTCACCTTTATCGATGATTGGCAGCGTGGCATGGCAATGACGGTGAAATACGTAAGACATTTGAGTCCCTTCCAATGTATAAGATTTGCACATATCATCAGGAACAAACCCAAACGCGACAAGGGAATAAATTTCACCCACCATGAGCTTTTGGAATACCACAACCCAAAAACAATAAAGCCTTTGATATTTAAACAATAAAACAAATAAAGGCCAGCTTTTTTAAAGGCTGGCCTATGGGTAACCAAAAGCTAAAAAAAAGAATCGTTTTACGCGTTTAGTGCCTGTTCTAAATCGGCTAGGATATCGTCAATATGCTCAATACCCACAGATAAACGAATCATCTCTGGTGACACACCAGCTTGTTTTTGTTCTGCTTCGCTCAACTGACGATGAGTCGTCGATGCTGGATGGCAAGCCAATGATTTTGCATCGCCAATGTTCACCAAACGCTTAAAGATTTTCAGAGCATCATAAAAGCGCACACCTGCTTCATAACCGTCTTTTAAACCAAACGACAAAATCGCAGAAGGCTTACCTTTCATGTATTTTTCGGCGAGGTTGAAGTGTGCTGAACTTGGCAAGCCGGCGTAACTCACCCAACTGACTTTGTCATGCTGTTCCAAGAATTCAGCCACTTTGAGTGCATTCTCAGTATGGCGTTCCATACGCAGCGGTAACGTTTCTAGCCCTTGCATAAGCATAAATGCATTCATCGGTGATAATGCCGAACCGGTATTACGCAATGGTACGGTACGCGCGCGCCCGATAAATGCCGCCTCACCAAACGCTTCGGTATACACGACTCCGTGGTAAGAAGGTTCTGGTTGGTTGAAAACTGGAAAGCGGTCTTTGTGCTGCGCCCAAGGGAATTTACCGGAATCCACAATCACGCCACCTAATGTGGTGCCATGCCCACCAACGTATTTAGTGAGAGAGTGAACTACGATATCCGCACCGAATTCGATGGGTTTGCACAGTACTGGTGTCGCGACGGTGTTATCCACAATCACAGGTACGCCTTGTGCGTGAGCAAGCTCCGCTACACGTTCCAAATCAATGATATTACCCGCAGGGTTACCAATGCTCTCGCAGTACACCGCTTTGGTATTTTCATCAATTAACTCGGCCAAACTTTCTGGCTTGTCATCTTTGGCAAACTTCACTTGAATACCTTGATTTGGCAGCATATGCGCAAACAAGGTGTAAGTACCGCCATAAAGTTGCGGCGTAGAAACGATGTTATCGCCCGCTTGCGCTAACGTCAGAATCGCATAGTTAATTGCCGCACTCCCCGCACTCACGACCAATCCAGCAATGCCGCCTTCTAACGCCGCCATGCGTTTTTCCAAAACGTCATTAGTCGGATTCATGATACGAGTGTAGATATTACCCGGTACTTCCAAGTTAAACAGATCAGCACCGTGCTGCGCGTTATCAAACTCGTACGCGACCGTTTGATAAATCGGTGTCGCGACAGATTTAGTGGTAGGGTCAGTTTCGTAACCAAAATGGATGGATAGCGTTTCGTCTTTCATGTTCTTCCTTGAGCGTCATCGAGATAAATCGTGGACTTATCATGCCGACTTTTTAACCATAGAACCTCGTTATGGGTCACATTGCCTAAGTCCAGAATCGTTTATGAAATGGAAAAATGTAACATTTTTGATATTCATCGATGGGTATAACGTGCGCTTGATTGAAAGTCTTTAATCTTGTTGATAATCCTCCTTCAATATGAACTAAAGTGAATGTGGCCTATTGCGTTCTCAAACTCATTGAGACTGGGGCTCAATAGGCAAAAAACTTACTCTGTATGGAGATGACCGATGAACAAAAACTGGATCCCTATTGCCCTATCTGGGCTTGCTTTAACGGGGTGTTTTTCTGAAGAAGCGAAAGAAGTAGAAGCAGTCGCCGAGCCGCTAAAAGTAACCGCCGCAGACAAAATTTATTATGGTGGCGATATCCTAACCATGGCTAGCGATAAGCCAGAGTACGCCGAAGCCGTCGCGACATTAGGCGAGAAAATCATTTATGTCGGCAGCAAAGATGGAGCGATGGAACACAAGTTCGGTAAAACACAGTTGGTCGACTTAAAAGGCAAAACCATGTTGCCTGGCTTTGTTGATCCGCACAGTCATGTGTATGGCGTTGGTCTACAAGCCATGGTCGCAAACGTACTACCATCTCCTGATGGCGAAGCCGATACCGTGGCGAAAATCATCGAAACTCTAAAAAATTCCGCGAACAATGACACGCAACGCCTATTCATTGAGAAAACCGGGTGGATTTTAGGTTTTGGTTACGACGACGCCCAACTGGATTACTACCCTACCAAAGCGGATCTCGATAAAGTCAGCACAGATAAGCCTGTATTGATCATCCACACTTCGGGGCATTTGAGTGTCGCGAACAGTAAAGCGTTAGAGCTAGCAGGCATCACATCAGAATCGGAAGATCCAAAAGGTGGCATTATCCGCCGAATGGAAAACAGCCAAGAACCCAATGGGGTCCTAGAAGAAAACGCGCACTTTGCAATGCTGTTCAACCTCAATAAGTTGATTGATTCTGAACTTCAAGATCGCATGTTAGAAGCCTCGCAAGGTATGTACGCGAAATATGGCTATACCACAGCTCAAGAAGGACGAGCAACATCAGAAGGTTATGAAGCGATGAAACGCGCGTCGAAAAACGACAAGCTGATGATCGACTTGGTTGCGTACGCCGATATGGTATCGAGCAGTGATTTTATGGACTCGGAATACAACACGCCAGAGTACACCAACCATTTCCGCATCGGTGGCGTAAAGCTGAACTTTGATGGCTCTCCACAAGGTAAAACGGCATGGCTAAGTCAGCCTTACTTCCACCCGCCACATGGACAAGATAAAGACTACGCTGGCTACCCAACTTTCGAAGATAAACAAGCTTACGATTACGTAGAAACGGCCTTTAAAAATGAATGGCAAGTGCTGACGCATGCCAATGGTGACGCGGCGATCGAGCAATTTATCAATGCGGTAACCAAAGCAAATGAAAAGCTAGGAAAGCAAGACCGCCGACCTGTACTCATTCACGGCCAAACCATGCGCCAAGACCAAGTGGATCGCTTAGCTGCGCAAGGCATCTTCCCTTCTCTATTCCCAATGCATACTTTTTATTGGGGTGACTGGCATGTGGACTCGGTACTCGGCCATCCTCGTGCCGATTTCATTTCACCAACTCAAGCGGTGAGAAAGGCAGGGTTAAAGTTCAGTACTCACCATGACGCACCTGTGGCGCTGCCAAGTTCATTCCGAGTATTGGATGCGACCGTCAATCGCACCACCAGAACTGATAAAGTACTGGGTGCAGATCAGCGCGTTGACACGTACACCGCGCTGCAAGCCATGACCATTTGGCCGGCTTACCAACACTTTGAGGAGTCGTATAAAGGTTCTATCGAAGTCGGTAAGAATGCGGATTTAATCATCCTCGATAACAACCCGATGAAGATTGAACCTAAGGCGCTAAAAGACCTAAACGTGGAAGAAACAATCAGCAGAGGTCAATCGGTTTATCAACGACAGTAATCCAGAATCAAACACCGCCGCTATCGAGGCGGTGTTTTCTATCTGACTCACCAAGCACTTTATCTATTTGCTCGCCACTTGCTGTAATAACCAAGTACGAAACTTTTCGTATTTAAGAATAAACCACACCTAAGCAAAGGTGGATTAATCAAAATCAGAAGGTCGTTTTGAGGGCGGCTTTAACAGCCTGATTCAACTTACTTAGCACCAATTCAAACACCCAACGAATAAAGGAATAAGTAAATTTGATCGCGATATTTGCACCTTTCCCCGCAAATACCAACATGTGGCCAAGTAAACCTTTTACGCGTTCAGAAAATTCGCTAGAGAGTTCTGAAATTTTGACGATTGAACGAGCAATCGCGTCATATATAGTAGCAATAGCAGAACCTGCACTTTGCAAAGCGAACACTGTCGCAGCAAAGCCACCATCAACTAACAGTGTTAAAATTGCGGCAGATATCTTATCTGCCCAAAGATCGTTTGGTTTGGCATCAAGTCGATTATTATAATTTAGAACGACTCTCTCAAACGCATTGGCAGACTTTTGAGTATAAATTTTTTCCCAACTCTGAAAGTCAGTCAAACTAGCGTAACGAGACATATCATGAGCCGAAATAACCAAACCTTGCTGCTTGCTCGCTACATATTCAGTACCATTAAAAGGAGCATGATAAAAAGGCCATACTGGTACTTTAGGTACTGGGTCTGCGCTATTGACACATCGATAAATGCTATCCACACGTTGCGTCGCATTTCTAGAAAAGCTTTTCCCACCAACCCTTGGAGCACCAAATGTGTACAAGTGGACTTTTGCATTAACCTCAGAAGAAGACTTCAACCAGTTTGCAGCCAATGTAGCTAATGCGCCGCCAAGACTATGGCCGACACAATGAATGTTTGCGATTCCAAGTGACTGAGAATTTTTTATAAAAGACTTCATATCAGGAATCATCGAGTTAAAAGTTCCTTGGAATCCGTTGTGCACCAACTCTCCAGATTGAGTACCTTTGGAATTTGCAGTCGCATTGGTTAATCCGTCAGCAAGAGTTTTAGTGCCTCTGAAAGAAAATACGATATCCCTTTTGTAAATTTCGCTAATACCTTGTCCTGCGATTAGAAAGCCTGAAGTTGGGCGATAGAAAAAACCACCAGATTTGCCAGTTATAACGTTGCTAATATCAAACGTAAAATGAACCTTGGTATTGTTATCTAAAGAAATTGACTTTCTTTTTAGTCTTGCTTGATACGCAGCTCGCGCAATATCTGATGCGATAATAGGAGATAATGTGGCCATGTTATTCCTCTAACTTTAATTCATTCGCTTTTTGAACTAATTGCTCATCTGTATACCCCTTAATTCCTTGCCAACGACAAATAGAGGTTAAAGGTAAATAAATTCGCTCACCAGTATCCGGATCTCTCAATTCATAATTGAGCTTTTCTTGGTTCAGATCACAAACAAGTTTTGACATAAGATCTGACACTAAGGGGATAGCCTTTGCCTGTTTAGTTGCGTTCCAGAGGTAAATATCCTTGTCACCTTTCTTTGTATATATTTCTTGCGCTATAACGAAGTTCTGTCCAAAGACGTCCTTTGGAGCTCGAGAACGAACATGGTATTCAGGAAAATAAAACTCACCCTTGCTATTGGTTTTTACTACGTCAGAAACTTTTTCTCCGTCTTTATATCCTTCATAAAAAAGTTCTCGATGAACCGTTAGCCCAACTTGTGGTTTACCATCAAGCTTAATAACACCACGTACTTCTGGTGACATTTCCACATCGTATTTTTTAAACGGCCAAAACATTGCACTTGCTCCTACCGAAAATAGAGCTAGGACCAATATAAGCGAGTTTTTTTTAGCCATAGCCTTTCTCTATCCATTAGTTATTTTCTAGGATGATATGGAAAAAGATGAGTAAGAGAGAGAAGTTAATAAAGTGAAGGTAATTTGTGGGAAGTGGCTCAAGATAATATGTAATTAAGACATTTATTTTTATTATTTCTTAAACACTTAAATCATCGTCGTGACTCAATCTGCTTCAAAAGCCACTCTCTAAATCGCTCAGTTGACTGGCTTCTTGTATTCATGATCAAGTAATACCCAGCATTGGCAGGAATGGGGGCGAATGGAGAAACCAAACGTTTCGTCGTCAATTCATCCTCAATCAACGCCATGCGTGCCATCGCGATCCCGACTCCAGCTTCCGCCGCAGACATCGCCATGTCTGTTCGATTGAAAAAGTGACCGACATCGGTTTTAAAATCCAATCCCATTGCCGAAGCCCAATACAACCACTCATAGTCACGTGTCGCTTTTTCCCACGGCATCGCGTCGTGCAACAACGTAGCCGCTTGCCATTGATTCGCAGACATTGACGGTGTTTGATCACCAAAAGGAGTTTTTAGCCACCGATGATCCTCAAGGTATTTAGGGCTCATCACTGGCAGCAATTGTTCATCGAGAATCAACTCGGCATCATGGTCTCGATAAGGGTGAAGACCGTAGTCAATGGCGACGTCATAGTCTTTCAAATCGCTGTTGACTAGCGCTCCTTCCGCAAAGATCTGCACTTGTATTTCTGGGTTCTCTAGTTGAAAGCTTTCGAGTTTAGGAACTAGCCACTTAAAGGCGAATGAGGGAGTGAGCTTCAAGCGAACCTCATTGATATGCTTTTCTACTCTCAGATCATCAAGCAACTTGCCTAACTCAGAGAAATGCAACTGCGTGGCTTGTTGCAGTTGTATTCCCTTTTCGGTGAGGCGGATTCCTCGAGAGTGGCGTTCAAAAAGAGTAAAACCTAACGACTCCTCTAAGTGGATTATTTGTTGGCTTACAGCTCCTGTCGTAAGGTGTAGATGCTTAGCAGCGCCTGTAAAACTGGCATGTTCCGCTACTTGGTTAAATAACCATAAACCACTTATCACGTTACTTCTCATTACTAAGCCTATAGTTTTTCTAAACGCTGTATGTAATTTATATCGATTGTTAACAAAAGGTAAAGAAAAGAAACTAACCGCTACTGATAAATGTGTGGAGTACCTCAATGGAAGTCATCGTATTAGGCAGCGGTGTTATCGGTTTAACCTCTGCTTGGTATTTATCTCAAGCAGGCTATCAAGTCACGGTCATCGATCGCCAACCAAGCAGCGCGATGGAAACAAGCTTTGCCAATGCAGGACAAATTTCTTATGGCTACTCATCCCCATGGGCAGCTCCGGGTATCCCGCTCAAGGCGATCAAATGGCTGATGGAAGAACACGCTCCACTAAAAATAAAGCCGTCGCTAAGCACAGACATGATCAGTTGGGCAAGCAAGATGGTTGCGAACTGCACCTTGCCTCGCTATCAAATCAACAAAGCTCGCATGCTGTCTATCGCCAACCACAGCCGAACTTGCTTAGCACAATTACGTAATGAGCACGCGATTGAATACCAAGGACGCCAGTTTGGTACCTTGCAAGTGTTCCGCACAACTCAACAGTTAACCGCAATCGAAAAAGACCTCAAGCTGCTTGAGCAAAGTGGTACTCGATTTGAGTTGATGGACGTTGAACAGTGCCTTCGACAAGAACCCGGTTTAGCACTGGTCAAAGATAAAATCGTAGGCGGGTTGTATTTGCCTGATGATGAAACAGGTGACTGCTTTCAGTTTTGCCAACAGCTGACAGAACTTGCGAAAGCGCATGGTGTCACGTTTAAATTCAATACCGAAGTGAGTAATTGGGTTACTGTAGGCAAAAAGATCATAGGTGCCCAAACGAACCACGGTTTGTTTAAGGCCGACCAATTTGTCGTTGCTTCTGGTAGCTTTTCCACTGCGCTTTTAAAGCAGCTCGATATTGATATTCCAGTGTATCCGGTTAAAGGATATTCACTGACGCTACCGATAGAAAATGAAGAATACGCACCGCGCTCTACTGTCATGGATGAGACTTACAAAGTCGCTATGACTCGATTTGATGACCGCATACGAGTGGCTGGCACCGCTGAGCTTGCAGGTTTCGACCCATCCTTGCCACAAAAGCGTAAAAACACGATTGAGATGGTGGTTCGCGATTTGTTCCCTCGCGGCGGTGATTTCAGCCAAGCAGAATTCTGGACAGGATTTCGCCCAATGACGCCAGATGGCACACCAATCATAGGTGCAACGCCATACGACAACCTCTTTACTAATACCGGGCATGGGACGTTAGGGTGGACAATGGCATGTGGTTCTGGGCACTTATTGGCCAATATCATGACAGGTGAAAAAGCCAAAATCATGGAGAACTCAGAGCTCAACTTACTTCGTTACGCGTAAATAATCGCACAAAAATCAAACAGGCCTTTACTCTACATACTGCATAGTAGTTAGCATTTTTAACTCATCGAATATGCAGCACATTAAAATGACAACGTGCTGCATATTTAATCAAACCAATAAATTCCCCATCTAATTGCGCACAATAATAAACCAGAACCAAATTTTAACAACACCAAGCCATTCTGTGCCCACCATCACGCTATAAACGATTTATAGACAAAAAAGTTAACAATTACATTACAAAAAGGGTAATGTGTTGTTTGAAAAATAACCACAAACACAACTAACAGGGAAAATACTCATGCAGTCATTAGTTGATTTTCTGAATGGAATTATCTGGAGCCCAGTACTGATCTACCTGTGTCTTGGGGCGGGTTTGTTCTATTCGATCATGACACGCTTTGTGCAGATTCGTCATTTCTTTGAGATGTGGCGCTTGCTACTTTCGGGCAAAAGTTCAACCAAGGGGATCTCATCATTTCAGGCGCTTGCCGTTTCGCTATCTGGCCGTGTAGGTACAGGTAACATTGCCGGTGTTGCTGCGGCCATCGGCTTTGGTGGCCCTGGCGCCGTATTCTGGATGTGGGTTGTTGCCTTCTTTGGCGCAGCAACAGCATATGCAGAATCCACTCTCGCTCAAATCTACAAAGAAGAAGATGAAGGTGAATTCCGTGGCGGTCCTGCTTACTACATCGAAAAAGCAATGGGGCAAAAATGGTACGCATGGATCTTTGCTATCTCGACCATCTTTGCGTGTGGTGTGCTACTTCCTGGCGTTCAATCCAACAGTATTGGTAACGCGGTAGAAGCAGCATTTGGCTCTGGTGACATGATCGAAACCGCTATTGGTACCTTCAGTTTTGCTAAAATTTTCACTGGTACGGTTGTCTGTGTCATTCTTGCCTTCATCATCTTTGGTGGCGTAAAGCGTATTGCGAACTTCACTCAGATCGTTGTGCCATTCATGGCATTGGCGTACATCATCACCGCTTTCGTTATCATTCTTTTAAACATCGGTGAAATCCCACGCATTATCGGCATGATCCTAGGAGACGCGTTCACTCCTATGGCTGGTGTTGGTGCCGCAATTGGTTGGGGTGTTAAGCGTGGTGTTTACTCAAATGAAGCAGGCCAAGGTACCGGCCCTCACGCAGCAGCGGCAGCAAGCGTTGATCATCCTGCACAGCAAGGTCTGGTTCAATCATTCTCAATCTACATCGATACACTACTAGTATGTTCGGCAACTGCGTTTATGATTCTTATCACAGGGGCGTACAACGTACACGGTGCGGTTGAAGGTGCATTCCTTGTGCAAAACCTACCCGCTGACATTGGTGCGAATGGTCCAGTATTCACGCAAATGGCGATTGAAAGTGCTCTACCTGGAGTTGGTAAACCGTTCATCGCTGTTGCACTGTTCTTCTTCGCATTCACCACTATCTTGGCTTATTACTACATCGCAGAAACAAACATTGCCTACATTCGCCGTACCTTTAAAGTCAACGGTCTGATGTTTATCTTAAAACTGGTACTTATCTCAGCCGTGTTTTACGGTACAGTAAAAACCGCAAACCTAGCATGGGCGATGGGTGATGTTGGCGTAGGTTTGATGGCTTGGCTGAACATCGTGGGTATCTTGATCATCTTCTTTATGTCGAAGCCTGCTCTGAAAGCGCTGACCGACTACGAAGAACAACAGAAGCAAGGTGTCACAGAGTTTACGTTCAACCCAGTTGCGCTAGGTATCAAAGGTGCAGATTACTGGGAAGAGAAATACAAACGTAAAACGGGTCAAGCACCAACGACTGAAACTACCGCAACAGACACGGTAGAACAACCTTCGACCTAAGTTTCTTTCCTTAAAAATAAGAAAAAGCAGTGGTCCGTTCTTCGGACACAACAAAGGGGTTAACCAGTGGTTAACCCCTTTTTATATCAGTCAGATTTGAAATCTTACTTGGTCGGATACACTTGTTTCCAATCGTTTTTCATATCAGCGATTAACCAGCCTTTCGCTTTCGCTTCATCCAATCCTTTATCTAGCTTACCAATGCTAGAGGTGCGGTCATATTTCCACTCACGTTGGTCATCTGTGTGATGAACATACATTGCTAAACGAGGACCAGTACCTGACGTCGTCCATTGTAGCATTTGTAGGTCACCATCTGAGTTGCCAAACGAAGCTATTGGGCGCTTACCAATGTGCTGATAAATTTGCTGTGGTTTTTCCGCTTTGTCGTTATTCACTTCAATGCCCGGTACGCGCTTAACTTGGTAACTACCATCAACATTAACGAACTCTGTAGATAGACGAGTACCAATGATACGCTCGGATGGGATGTTGTAGACATCCGTCGCCCAAGCTCGCATAAAGGCATTGCCACCACCAGATACAATGAAGTTTTTAAAGCCGTTGCTATCAAGATAGTCCAACAGTTCTAACATTGGTTGATACACCATATCGGTGTATGGGCGACCCGTTACGGGGTGCTTAGCCGTACTTATCCAAGCTTGCACAATAGACGTGAACTCATCGCTGCTCATTCCTGAATGCGTTTTTTGCACCATAGTTAGAACATCTTCTAAGCTCAGCTTATCTATCTGCCCGCTTAACACCAGTGAGTATGGTTTAGTCGTCTTCCAATCAGGGTGGCTAGCCGCTTGCTCTTTAATTTGGTCGAGCACAAACAAGATTTGGAAGTACATCGGCTTTTCTGACCATAACGTTCCGTCGTTATCAAAAGTGGCAATACGATCTTGAGGAGCAACAAAATTGGGAGAGTTAGCGTCAGTAACATCACTGACAAATTGGATAATTGCTTGTTTGGTTTGACCGTCGTTCCACGAAGGCAATGGGTCACTATTTTGCGCCAAAATAGGAAATGAAATCACCGCGACAGCGAGCGTAAAAACATTCGAGAGGTAATTTTTCATCAGTTGTAAACTCTTTATATAGGGGAGTTTAATAATGGAGCATTTTCGAAGAAAAAATTCGCTCTTGGTCACAACAATGTCTTATTCGGAACATTCCTACTTGAAATCCAAAAATATTCATAAAATTCAATGAAATAAAAAAGCGGACCTATTGGCCCGCTTTTTCAATGAGTTCGATTTAACGCTTAAGCTGCGACTGCTTCAACTTTACGAGCGATTTTTGCTTTACCTACAGGTAGAACTTCACGACCAAATTCGTTGTTTAGTACTTGCGCCATTGCGAAGTAAATTGCGCTTGCGCCACAGAAGATACCTTCGAAGCCAGCGATAGCACCGATAACTTCGCTACCAGTGAAATCACGAGCAGCAAGCAAGAAGAACAGGATAGTTAGAGAACCAAATACCACCTGCTTCGCTGTTGGGTAACATAGAGAGCCAATGAACATGAAACCAGTGAAGATACCCCAAAGTGCTAGGTACCAACCCATAAAGCTTGCTGGGCTTGCAGGAAGACCCATGTGAGGCATTACGATTAGACCAACCAATGTTAGCCAAAATAGACCGTAAGAAGTAAACGCAGTTGTGCCGAACGTGTCGCCGCGTTTAAAGCACATGATGCCAACGATTACTTGGCTAAGGCCACCGTAAAAGATGCCCATCGCTAGAATCATAGAGTCAAGTGGGAAAAATCCTGCGTTATGAATGTTCAGCAGAATAGTGGTCATACCGAAACCCATCAGACCTAGCGGTGCTGGGTTAGCCAGTTTTGTCGACATGTACAAATACCTTTTTTCAAAAATGTTGATAAAAAATGCGCGCGAATTTTAATGGACACCCAACAAAAAGAGAAAAGCCGTTATTGAAAACTTAGATTCCACAAATAAGCAACAGCACAAATAAAAAAAGACCCTGCTAAAAAGCAGAGCCTTTATAAAGAGTTAAATTATTTATTGGCAGGAAATCTCATCCCAGAACCAGTTGCTCTGCGTTGGGCTTTCCCACACTCCAGGGCCGTTTTTTGCGACAAAGCATTTGTTTTGGTACGTCACTTTATCACCGTTAGCCACTTGAGTTACGCCTGGCTCCCACTGAATGAAGTTACCTGTTACTGGTGGCACTGGCTCAGTGACCGGAGGCTCTGGTTCTGTGACTGGCGGTTCTGGTTCAGTCACAGGTGGTTCAGGTTCCGTTGTTGGCGGCTCCGTAGGAGTGCCTGAAACCAACTTCCAAGGGTCTCCTTTCGTTGGCTCATTACCTTGTGACCACCATTTCGCTTCGTAAACAGCACCTTGGTAAGAAACTTGATCACCAGTGTTGTAGACTTTGCCTGAATCCCAAGCTGCCACGCCACCTACAGGCGGATCGACCGGATCTACAGGGTCTAACTTGTCAACCACACGAACTTCAGGCCAACCCGCATGAGATTGGTAGAAGTTAGTTACACACTTCTCGTAATCACCCGCAACTAGCGCAGAGTAAGCCGTTTGGAAACCAACCAGCTCACATTCAAACGAATGGCCTCCAGGACGATCTGAGTAGTATTTCCAGTTACCATCCCAGTTAGTGTAAAGCACGTCAGTTGCGCCATTTAGGTTTAGGCTGCCGTAAGGCGTTTGCTGCCAACAAGTGTTCTTCTCGTCAGCTTCAATTGGAATTTGGTAGTGTGCCGCCAAACCTTCCCAGTAACGGATACGGTTAACAGGCTGACCTTTATCCTTGTTTTGCTCACCACACTCAATACCACCATTGATCACGTTGATAGTGGTACCGAAGCCGTAACCAATGCCTGCATCAAGTTCACGTTGTGAAGGAACCCAAGTACGATCAATTACATGTAGCATTGCTGGTTTAGGTGCTTGTGGGGTTAGGAAGAACCAGATAGCCGATGCCAAGTTCAGCCACGAATCCGCAACCAAACCTGGATTTTTCAGCAATACAGATGCATCACCATCAAACATCACTTCAGAGAACGCGCCATAGTTAAAGTGGTAAGAAAGCTGTTTAGCACCACGTCCAAAGTAACCTTGTCCCGGTTCACATGGCCAACGTTTGTTTTGCCAGTCATTCTGACCACAACCTGTCGTGTAACCTTCTTGACCTTCTGACCAGCCCATTTCACGTACGTGAACCAAAGCTTGCTGCCACTCTTCCAATCCAAGAGGATTATCCGATACGTTATCAATCGAAATATGACCACCAGTTTCCTGCGCAAAGTGAGCAAAGGCTGTCACGATCGATTTTTTACAAATCGCATCCGAATCACGGCCATCAGTGTACTCACCACAAAATGCTGGGAATTTACCAATCGCACGTAGGAAACGCGTGTAAGTGTATTCTGGTGCTGCCATTTGAGTCAGGAAGTCCCACTCACTTTCAGGGAACACGCGCTCTACACGCTTCACGTTTTCTGGGTTGGTTGCCGCTCCAGGAACAATCGCTTCGACGACTGAGTTAGGACGCGTCTCTAGTGCTTGTGACCAAATGGCATACATAGGGTCAGAGGTTTTGCTTTGCTCCATAGCTTGAACGTCACCACGAGCAATGACATAACCATTCGGATTTTGCGGATCAGGCTGGATATTCATACTTGCATTCGCTTGTGCCGCTAGGACACAACTCAATGCAATAGGAAGATGTTTGAGTGCAAACATGTCTAGTCTCCGGGTTTAACAATACAATATACAAGGAATAACTAGACATATAGTGGATCATATATAAAAAACGCCGAGCGAAGTGAGTTCATTCTGCGAGACAAAATGAATAAATAAGTCCTTGCACACATTTTGTCACAAGAAAAATGTTACCTTGACTCAAAAGAAAAGCGGAGGCTGACTACGCCTCCGTTTGATGATATTTCTATCTCTATTACTCTGCTGAAACAGACTCAAGTTGCTCGGTTGGCTTCTGTTTTGATAGCACATAGTAAATAGCGAACTGAGCGACAATCGCCGCAAGTACAATCACAGGTGAGGCAGCAACGCCTGCCAAAAGAAAGCACCCAAGTGCAATCACACCATTCAACACCGCGTAAGGCAACTGTGTACGGAAGTGCTCATACTGTTCACACCCTGCTCCTGTTGACGACAGAATCGTGGTTTCAGAGATTGGAGAACAGTGATCACCAAATAAACCGCCAGATAACACGGCACCAATGCAAACTAGCAAAGGAGCATCAATCGCAACGGCCGTTGGGATCACTAATGGCATCATGATGGCGAACGTGCCCCAAGATGATCCCGTAGCAAACGAGATAATACCGGCAAGCAAAAAAGCAACGGCTGGCAATAGCCAATACGGGAAACCGGCTTGAGCTTGTTCAGCAATATATGCAGCTGCACCTAATTCTTTCCCAACAGAGCTAAGCGCCCAAGCCAATACCAAGATAACCGCGACAGACATCATGTTTGACATACCTTTGAGGTACACTTGGATACCATCGGAAAGCTTTCTGACGCCATAAAACGCCATCAGCGCAATTAGAGTGAAGGCCGCGAAGAAGTACGCCGAAGAGAGTGCAGCCCTAAACGTTGAGCCTGCCACTTTTTGAAATGGAAAACCGTGTGGCACCAGGATGGTACATAGAACCACCAGCATAACGAGCAAAGGTGCCCACACAAAACTGGATTTTGCATTTTTATGCATAAACACATTCATCGACTCCTGCACTTTCCCAAAGTCGGAACCCTGTTCTGCTAACTGCTCAGCCTTCGCCATCGGTCCGAAATCTAACTTGAAGAAAGAGACAATCGGCACAATCGCGATCGCAAGAAAGGCATAAAACTGATACGGGATCGCGCCAATGAAAGCATCCCAGTCACTCATACTGACATTCAGGGCAGTAAACTCTTTTTGAATCAATCCCATGATGTAAACGCCCCACCCGATAAAAGGAATCAAGATTGCGACGGGAGAGGAAGTAGAATCGATAATGAAAGCTAATTTTTGGCGTGATACTTTTAACTTATCAAATAAAGGGCGAAAAACAGGGCCAACAATCAGTGGTGTACCAAGGTCTGAGAAGAAAATAACGACACCACCGAACCATGCTGATAGTTGAGCTTGGCATTTACTCGCCACCCATTGGGTAACCTTTTTAGCAAAGGCGACACCGCCGCCGGACTTTTCCATTAAAGCGACGAAACCACCAATAAACACTAATAACAAAATCACACCAGCGTTGTAGCTATCCGTAAGTTGCGGCAGTAGATAGCTTTTCATCAACGCACTAAACGAGTCTAGTGGTCCTTTTTCAACAAAGGTGCCTTCAAGCATGGCGACGCCACTGACCACACCGGCGAACAAACCAACGACGACATTTCTCGTAGTCAGCGCGAGGAAAAGAGTAATAAGGATGGGAATGAGAGAGGTAACGTCAGCCTGTTCCATAGCAATACCATTTTTAATATTTAAACAATAAAAACGAATATATATTTAATTTGGGCGTGTGTATATATTTCTCACGAAAAAGTTGAGCCACCTCTTCACAAATTTGAAGTACAAAAAAACCAGCCCGGAGGCTGGTTCTTGTAAACTCAACAATCTAGAGGAAAATTATTCCCATTCGATTGTCGCTGGTGGCTTACCAGAAATGTCGTAAACAACTCGTGAAATACCTTCAACTTCGTTGATAATACGGTTAGATACCTTACCTAGGAAGTCGTATGGTAGGTGTGCCCAATGCGCTGTCATAAAGTCGATGGTTTCAACTGCTCGCAGTGATACCACCCAATCGTATTTACGACCGTCGCCCATTACGCCTACAGAACGAACTGGTAGGAATACCGTGAACGCTTGAGATACTTTGTCGTATAGATCTGCTGCGTGAAGCTCTTCAATAAAGATAGCGTCAGCACGACGTAGCAAGTCACAGTACTCTTTCTTGATCTCGCCAAGAACACGAACGCCTAGACCAGGACCTGGGAATGGGTGGCGGTAAAGCATGTTGTACGGAAGACCTAGCTCAAGACCAATCTTACGAACTTCATCTTTGAACAACTCACGTAGTGGCTCAACTAGACCCATTTCCATATCGTCAGGTAGACCGCCCACGTTGTGGTGTGATTTGATCACGTGCGCTTTACCAGTTTTAGATGCAGCAGACTCGATTACGTCTGGGTAGATAGTACCCTGAGCAAGCCATTTTGCGTTTTTCAGCTTCTTCGATTCTTCATCGAATACGTCTACGAACACGTGACCGATAGTCTTACGTTTTTCTTCTGGGTCAGACTTGCCTTTCAGCGCTTCAAGGAAACGCTCTTCTGCGTCAACTTTGATGATGTTTAGGCCGAACTTATCGCCGAACATATCCATTACTTGCTGACCTTCGTTTAGACGAAGCAGGCCGTTATCCACGAATACACATGTAAGCTTGTCGCCAATTGCACGGTGAACCAGCATAGCAACAACGGATGAATCTACACCACCAGAAAGACCTAGAATAACTTCATCGTCACCCACTTGCTCTTTAATACGAGCAACAGCGTCTTCGATGATAGATTCAGAGGTCCATAGACGCTCACAGCCACACACGCCAAGAACGAAGTTCTCTAGCATTTGTAGGCCTTGTTTTGTGTGCGTTACTTCTGGGTGGAACTGAACGCCGTAGTATTTCTTCTCCTCGTTCGCCATCGCTGCGTAAGGACACGTATCTGTCTCACCAACTTTTACGAAGTCTGCTGGGATTTCTACTACTTTGTCGCCGTGGCTCATCCAAACGTCTTGAGTCGCTTCAAGATCTTTGAAGATCGCAGATTCGCCAGAAACTTTTACTTGTGCGTAGCCAAATTCACGCTCGTTTGAGCCCGCTACTTTACCACCTAGCTGTTCTGCCATGGTTTGCATGCCGTAACATACACCAAGTACAGGAACACCTGAGTCAAATACATATTGAGGAGCGCGAGGAGAGTTTTCTTCTGTAACGCTTTCTGGGCCACCAGAAAGGATGATGCCATCTGGGTTGAATTCGCGAATATCCGCTTCTTCTACGTCCCAGCTCCATAGCTCACAGTAAACGCCGATTTCGCGTACGCGACGCGCAACTAATTGAGTGTACTGAGAACCGAAGTCCAAGATCAGAATACGTTGGTCATGGATATTTTTAGTCATTTTGAGCAGTCTTTTAAGGCTAAGTGATTAAAACCGAGGCGAGTGTACTCGCCTCTTCTTAATGCTTCAAGGAAAAAGCAAACGTTTACGTTAGGCTATTAGTTACCTAGACGGTAGTTTGGCGCTTCCTTAGTGATCTGAACGTCGTGTACGTGAGATTCTTGCATACCCGCACCAGAAATACGTACAAATTCAGCTTTAGTACGCATGTCTTCGATAGTTGCAGAACCCGTTAGACCCATGCTTGAACGTAGACCACCCATTTGTTGGTGTACGATCTCTTTTAGGCGGCCTTTGTATGCGATACGACCTTCAATGCCTTCTGGTACAAGCTTGTCTGCTGCATTATCAGACTGGAAGTAACGGTCAGAAGAACCTTGAGACATCGCGCCTAGAGAACCCATACCACGGTAAGCTTTGTAAGAACGGCCGTTGTAAAGAATCACTTCGCCCGGCGCTTCTTCTGTACCTGCGAACATAGAACCAACCATCACACATGATGCGCCTGCTACGATTGCTTTACAGATATCACCAGAGAAACGGATACCGCCGTCAGCAATCACTGGGATACCGTATTCGTTAGCCACTTCAGCCGCGTCAGCGATTGCAGTGATTTGAGGAACACCAACACCCGTTACGATGCGAGTCGTACAGATAGAACCTGGGCCAATACCGACTTTCACTGCGCTTACGCCAGCTTCGATCAGTGCTTTCGCGCCAGCACCTGTTGCGACGTTACCGCCGATGATATCTAGATCTGGGTACGCAGCACGAGTGTCACGAATACGTTGTAGAACGCCTTCTGAATGACCGTGAGAAGAGTCGATAAGTAGTACGTCAACGCCTGCTTCTACAAGTGCAGCAACACGTTCTTCGTTACCCGCACCAGCACCAACAGCTGCGCCAACACGTAGACGACCGCGCTCATCTTTACATGCGTTTGGTTTACGTTCTGCTTTATGGAAGTCTTTAGCAGTGATCATACCGGTTAGTTTGAACTCGTCGTTCACTACCAGTACCTTTTCAACGCGCGCTTCGTGCATTTTCTCTTGAACTTCTTCACGAGTTGCACCTTCGTTTACAGAAGCCAGACGCTCTTTAGGCGTCATTACTGCAGATACTTTCTTAGATAGGTCAGTCACAAAGCGTACGTCACGGCCAGTGATGATACCGACCAGTTCGTTGTGCTCTGTTACTACAGGGAAGCCTGCAAAACCGTGCTTTTCAGTCAGAGCGACTACGTCAGCGATGGTTGCGTCTGGGTTCACTGTCACAGGGTCTGATACAACACCCGCTTCGAAACTCTTTACTTTACGAACTTCGGCAGCCTGTTGCTCAATAGACATGTTCTTGTGGATAAAGCCAATGCCACCCTCTTGCGCTAGCGCGATAGCTAGACGAGCTTCAGTAACGGTATCCATAGATGCCGAAATCATTGGGATGTTTAGGGTGATGTTCTTAGTCAACTGAGTGCGAAGATCAGCTGTGTTTGGGAGAACGGTGGAGTGTGCTGGCACAAGTAGTACGTCATCGAATGTCAGCGCTTCTTTGGCAATTCTTAGCATTTGCAATATCTCACAATTAGAGGAGTAAAAAGAACAATCCAATCTCATCGTTTCGCATAATGAGGGTAACTGGTTTTAGTTAACAAGTTACATTTGGATTAGATATTGCGGAGGGATTATACGTTCAACGCAATCGCTTGACTACAAGTTTTTTTGATTTTTTTCTTGCAATTACCCCCTTGCTATGTATTATATTGCCGCTAATTTCCATACTCACGTCTAAGAGATTAGCTGTGCTCTCCAAGACCAATCAGAACATCTTCACTGTTTCTCGTCTCAACGCAGAAGTTCGTTTACTCCTTGAAAACGAAATGGGGATCGTTTGGCTTGTCGGAGAGATATCCAACTTCTCTGCTCCTGTTTCCGGTCACTGGTACCTCACCCTTAAAGATTCTCGTGCTCAAGTAAAATGTGCCATGTTCCGTGGTAACAATCGTCGCGTTACTTTCAAACCTGCAAACGGCAATCAAGTTTTAGTTAAAGCCCGTCTGTCTCTGTATGAGCCACGTGGTGACTACCAATTGATCATCGAAAGCATGCAGCCTGAAGGCGATGGTCGCCTGCAACAAGAGTTTGAAGAGCTTAAGATGAAGTTGGCAGCGGAAGGTTTGTTCGCTCAAACCAACAAACTGCCACTACCAGAACATCCAAAGCGTGTTGGTGTCATCACTTCTAAAACAGGTGCAGCGCTTTACGACATATTGGACGTTTTAAAACGCCGTGATCCTTCCCTACCCGTGGTGATTTATCCGACCATGGTCCAAGGTGATGACGCAGCCATTCAAATTGCCCAAGCAATCGGTCGTGCTAATAGCCGAAATGAATGTGATGTATTGATTGTTGGTCGTGGCGGCGGCTCTCTAGAAGACTTATGGTGCTTTAACAATGAGATCCTTGCTCGCACTATTGCTGCAAGTCAAATCCCGATCATTAGTGCTGTGGGCCATGAAGTCGACATGACGATTGCCGATTTTGTTGCCGATGTGCGAGCTCCTACTCCATCAGCTGCCGCTGAACTGGTTAGCCGTGACAACAGCCATAAAGATCAATCGCTTGTAGCGAAACAGCATAAACTAGCTAGTGCGATGCGCTACTACTTAGCGCAGCAAAAACAGCAATCTGCGCAACTTCTGCATCGCTTAGAGCGTCAGCATCCAAGCTACCAATTGCAGCGTCAGTCACAGCAACTCGATGAGCTGGATATGCGTTTGCGTAGAGCTATGCAGCGCTTCATCGATACACGTCAACAAGCCGTTGAGCGTAAACACCACCGTCTGCAATTAAACTCTCCTGTTAAACACTTAGCACAACAAAAATCGAGACTTGAACGTGTTGAGCACAAGCTATTAGACGCAATGGATCGAAAACTACTGACGATGCGTCATCAGTTAGCGATTGCGGCAGAGAAGTTAGATACCGTCAGTCCCCTAGCGACACTCAAGCGTGGTTACTCCATCACGCAAACAGAGCAAGGTAAGGTCGTTACAAGCGCAGATGATGTAAAAACGGGCGACCTTTTAGTCACCCGTTTGGCTAATGGTGAGATTCACTCTACCGTTAGTTAGCCGACTTTAAAATGAGCTTAATCAGCTGATTTTTTGAAACTCAAATCGCACACGAGATTTGGATTTGAGTTCATTACAGGTATTGCAGAAATAATTCGCAGCCCCACAAGCCTGAAGCTTTTCTAACTCAGCACCACAGTCCGGACAAAAACCTACTTTTTTGAAATCGGATTCACATTGGCCACAATGGTATTGGCCAGTCCATTCTAGTTCTACTTCGCAATCTGGACATTTGTTCTGTTGCATATCTCTCACCTTACTGTTTCACTCTCTCCAGTATTCACATTTTCTAACCGCTAACCTTGATGTATATCACCGTATGCAAGGTAATGGGTTTACTTCACGAGAAGCTTACTTTAAGAAAGATCTTATTCTGATCATCGGATATTTACCATTTGATCAGCGATCACCCCCTAAAAGAATATTTATATAACCACACACCGAAAGCATAAGTTACATATTCTGCATTCCAATTTAAAGGAGCATAAAACACCAAAATTAAATTCAAAAAAAGAAAAAACAGAATTTAATAAAAAGATCTAATTAGAAAAGCAAGCTATTACATCGGTGTGCATTTCAATCGTTTGTGAATCCATTTCGACCAACTTGACGTGTATCGAGCCAAAGTCACTCAAATGCTCTGCGTGCGTTCCTCCACAAGGGATCACGGCCAATTCCCCCTCTCCCAAGTCACATTTCCAATAACGAGAATCGGTCAAGTTGTCACCATGGCAGTCCATAATGATCGCCGCGTCGCTTTCCAGCCAAAGCTTCAATTGTGCATTCACCTGACTCTCTATTTTCTCTAAGTCTGACAGCATTTCTGCGCTGTTTAGGCCTCTTTTACGGAGTGTTTTACCTAAACGGTAAGTATCTAGGCACTTGTCTGGTGTTACAAAGCTGGCTTCTTGGGCATAACTATTAAAATCATAGTTGCCATGTGGGTCTTTACGATCAGCATCTTTACGCCAGTAACTGGCAGCGAGGACTTTATTTAGGGCTAAGTAGGCGAGATGACCTGCACTGTGTCCACGACTCAATGCTTGTTGGTACTCTTTGTCCACTTTCAGCGTCACTCGTGTATCTTGAGATAGAGTGTCAACAAGCGCTAATACATGTACGACAACAAATAACCAACCTTCTGTATCGCGTTTTACAGGGATTGCCGCTCCAACAAATAACTCTCCGGTTGCCACTTCAATGGCACCAACTTGGCAATCAATCACTTCAAATTGTTGATCATTAAATACTAAGATGCCTTTATCCGCGGGATGATCAGGCCAGATATGGCTAACGGGATGAAACGGAGTCACGTCGGTGACTACGTAGGTCACTTCATTGTGGTTTTGAACGAGTTGAATCTGAGCGTCCAACTGCCAAGTTTGATGGCAGAAACGGGTTTGTGTCGCGGTAATCGTCATGCTTTGCTTATCTCTGTGAATGTAAGAAGTTAAGGTTTTGTGCTGAGCATTTGAAGATACAGGAATCTGCACGTCATCACTAATATCACTAGAGGAAAACCGCGCAGAAGAATATTGTGATAATGATGAAAGTAAGGTTTAGAAAAGGACACATCTCACATCACTTTTAGAGGTTGCAAAAAACAGATAAAAAAATACCCAAGTAAAAACTTGGGCATCTTCAAATACTTAAATTATTTTTTGCGGTTTTTAACCACAGACATCATACGTTTACGCTTACGCTCTTGAGACAAGGTTAGCTTGTTCGCACGATTCTCAAACGGGTTTTCGCTATTCTGGAAGTTGATACGAATTGGCGTACCCATAATTTCCAGTGACTTGCGGAAGTAGTTCATCAAGTAACGCTTGTATGAATCCGGAAGTTCACGAACCATGTTACCGTGAATCACGACGATTGGTGGGTTGTAACCACCTGCGTGCGCGTATTTTAGCTTGATACGACGGCCACGAACCATTGGCGGTTGGTGATCATCAGTCGCCATCTTCATGATACGAGTCAAAACAGAGGTACCAACACGTGTCGTTGCCGACTTGTACGCTTCTTGGATAGACTCAAATAAGTGACCAACACCAGTACCGTGCAGTGCAGAGATAAAGTGAATACGAGCAAAGTCAACGAAACCTAGGCGGCGGTCCAGCTCTTTCTTCACGTTCTCTTTTACTTCGTTATCTAGACCATCCCACTTGTTTACCGCTAATACGATTGAACGACCAGCGTTCAATGCAAAACCTAGCAGGCTCAAGTCTTGGTCAGAAATATTTTCACGTGCGTCGATAACCAATAGCACTACGTTTGCGTCCTCGACGGCTTTCAACGTTTTAACAACGGAGAATTTCTCAACCGTTTCGTTAATACGACCACGACGACGTACACCCGCAGTATCAATGATTACATACTCACGGCCATCACGTTCCATAGGAATGTAGATTGAGTCACGAGTTGTGCCTGGCATGTCGTATACCACAACACGTTCTTCGCCAAGAATACGGTTGGTTAACGTCGACTTACCAACGTTTGGACGACCAATGATTGCCAGTTTAATTGGCTGTTCTTGTAGACGTTGGAACTCCGCTTCCGCTTCTTCTTCGGTGTATTCGTCTGGTGCAATTTCAGCGTCTTCAAATTCTGTCAGATCTTCAATCTCACCTTCTTCTGATTCACTTGTTAGTAAATCATCAAAGAATGGAGCTAGCGCACGCTCAAGCAACGCTGTAACACCACGACCGTGTGCAGCCGCGATTTGGTACATGTCATCAACACCAAGCTGCCAGAAATCAGCACACGCAGCGTCAGCATCAATACCATCAATTTTGTTTACTACCAGCATCGCTGGTTTTTCAATTTTACGCAGATGCGCCGCAATCGCTTCATCAGCAGGTGTAAGACCAGCACGACCGTCAACAAGGAATAGCACAACGTCAGCTTCATCAATCGCTGCTAGCGACTGCTCTGCCATTTTGGTTTCCACGCCTTCTTCTGTGCCATCAATACCGCCAGTATCAATGACAATGAATTCGTGCTCTTCATCAAGACGAGCTTGGCCGTATTTACGGTCTCGCGTTAGGCCTGGAAAGTCCGCAACCAACGCGTCACGTGTGCGTGTCAATCGGTTAAATAGTGTAGATTTACCTACGTTCGGACGCCCAACTAGAGCAACAACAGGTACCATAACAACCTCTACAATAATCTTTCTTCTGTAGTTATAGGTAACGACTTGCCCGATGCCAAATCAAGCCAGCTTTTTACCTATAACCACGTCAGGGTTAAAAATTTCAAACAACAAAACGGCTCCTAACTGTCACCAGCCAGGAGCCGAATGTGAATTATATCACGATATTATTCGTTAATGGTTAGTTTCTTTACATCGCCGTTGCGAGTTGTAATGACATAACCATCAGACAATAGAGTCGGACCAACCGCAAAACCACTGTCATCAACGAATTGTTGAGCTACGAACTCACCCGTCGAACGATCTAACCAGTGCAGGTAACCTAGGGTATCACCTAAAACTAAATAGTTACCGACGATAACTGGCGCAGTTAACTGACGGTGTTCTAATAGGCTATTTTCCCACAGTTCAGTACCGCTTCGAGCATCAACCGCGACCACGTGATCTTTTTCGGTGATCACAAAGATACGACTGCCGTCCGTTGCGATATCGTTCGCTGACGAATAATTACGCTTCCAGATTGGGTTAGCCGAACGCAAATCAATAGCGATCAACTGACCATTGTATCCAATGGTGAAAAGAGTTCCGCCCAGTACAATAGGAGAAGAGTCAACGTCAACCAGACGGTCAATTTCCGTAGCGCCTTTCGGTGTGCCTACTGGCTGTTGCCAAATAAGCTGACCACGTTCCACAATCGCTGCGGCTAGTCGACCATTTGCCGTACCCCAGAAAACACCACCACCAATCGCAGTTGGAGTGCTGTCTCCGCGTAGTGTCAGGTTTGGAACTTCAGTACTTAATGCCCAGCGCTGCTCACCAGAGCTTTCATCCAAAGCAATCAACATACCACGGCTGGTATTTACGATGATCAAGCCTGAATCCGCAACGGGTTTCGCCAGAACTTCACCACCGACTTTAATGCGCCAAATGATTTCACCAGTTTCTTGGCTTAGTGCAATCACTTCACCATTTTCAGAACCGATGTAAAGATGTTCGTACGCCGCAGTAATACCGCCAGACAGACGAGCAATCACGTCTTCTTCCAGATCGGTTTGCCATAATTGCTTACCATTTTCTGGATCAAGCGCTTTCACCAAACCATCACGGCTCGCGACAAACAACATGTCGTTTGCGTAGACAGGAGAAAGCTTTGAGAAGTAATGACCAACACCATCACCAATCGATGTGTTCCATTCACTCTTGGTCGTAAACTGGCTATCTACCTGCGGTAGTGGTGCCATAACGATGGTATCTTCCTCGCCAGCACAACCAGCTAGGATGCCCACCGTTAATGCCCCTAACAAGGCTTTCTTAAAGACTCTTTTCATCCAATGCGGTCCTTATTATTTCGCCAAGTCGTCCAATTTCATTTGCAGTGTTGGGCTTGCATCTGCTGCTTGCTGCGCTTCTGTGTAAGCCGCGTAAGCTGCATCTTTGTCACCTTGACGAAGTGCAATATCACCACGCAATTCAGCAATGCGACCAGCCCATGCTGTATCTGTCACTTTGCCTAGCTCAGTGTTTGCAGCATCAAAGTTACCCATTTCTGTCTCGATACGAGCGATGCGGTAGCTAATTAGTGGAGATAAAGCAGCATCTTTCGTATTGCTTTGAGCCCATTTAAGTTGCTCAAGAGCAGCAGCAAAGTCTTTCGCTTCGACTTGTGCTTTTGCTAGTTGCAGAGCAGCCAATACTGAATATTCTTTAACTTCGTTCGATTCGATAAAAGCTTGCACATCTGATTGCGCATCTACGCCTTTTTCTTGCAGCGTATTCATTGCGGTTGTGTAGCTTTGCGAAGCTGTTTCACTCGCCTGAATCACAGTATCCTGGTAGTAACGCCAGCCAAATAGACCACCTAAGCCAACAACAGCACCGATGATGACGGCTTTACCGTTTTCCTTCCACCAGTCTTTAATAGCTTCAACTTGTTGTTCTTCAGTATCGTAAAGTTCCACTTCCTGTCCTCTTAAAACATGTAAATGGCAGCAAAGCTGCCATTGCTCCTATTTCGTCGAAAGGCTCCGATTTTGGGAGCCTTATTGTTACGAACTAGGATTTAATCTTTAGCTTATTAAAAGACTTAAATCAGTGCTGCGATCTTCTCAGCAACTTCAGCTTGGCTGTAAGTCTCTTGCTCACCACCAACTAAGTCTTTTAGTACAACGGTATTGTCGGCAACTTCGTTTTCACCCAGAACCAATGCTACAACAGCACCTACTTTATCTGCGCGTTTAAACTGTTTCTTGAAGTTACCGCCACCGAAGTGATTCATCACGCGAACGCCTGAAATAGCCTCACGAAGCTGCTCTGCTAGCTTCATACCTGCCATCATGGTGCCTTCACCTGCAGTTACCACGTAAACATCCACACTGCGACGAACGTCTGTAAGCTCTAAAGTTTCCAACATAAGAACTAGACGCTCTAGACCCATTGCAAAGCCAACTGCTGGTGTTGGTTTGCCACCAAGTTGCTCTACAAGACCGTCGTAGCGACCACCGCCACACACAGTGCCTTGAGCACCAAGGCTTTCCGTGATCCACTCAAATACTGTGCGATTGTAGTAATCCAGACCACGAACAAGACGTTCGTTAACTGTGTATTCGATACCTGCTGCGTCTAAAAGTTCACATAGACCTGCGAAGTGTGCTTTAGATTCTTCACCTAAGTACTCAGAAAGACGCGGTGCATCACCTAAAATAGCCTGAATGTCAGGGTTCTTCGTATCCAGAACACGCAGTGGGTTAGTGTGCATGCGGCGCTTACAATCTTCGTCTAGCACATCGATATGTTGTTCAAGGAAGGCAACCAGTGCTGTGCGGTAGTCTGCGCGATCTTCTTGAGAACCGATTGAGTTCAGTTCAAGACGAACGTGCTTGTCGATGCCTAATTCACGCCATAGACGTGCAGTCATCATGATAAGCTCGGCGTCAACGTCAGGGCCATTTAGACCAAACACTTCCACACCACATTGGTGGAATTGACGGTAACGACCTTTCTGCGGACGCTCATGGCGGAACATAGGCCCCATGTACCACAGACGCTGTTCGTCACGGTTGATCAGGCTGTTTTGAATACATGAACGTACACAACCCGCAGTACCTTCAGGGCGAAGTGTTAGGCTGTCTCCGTTACGATCATCAAAGGTGTACATTTCTTTTGAAACGACGTCTGTCTCTTCACCAACAGCGCGGCTGAATAGGTTTGTTTCTTCAACGATTGGCATGCGCACTTCGTTATAACCGTATGCGCTAATTACATTTTTCACTGTGTTTTCAAGTTTCTGCCACAGTGGAGATTGAGTTGGGAGACAATCGTTCATGCCTCGGATTGCTTGGATTGTTTTTGCCACAATACTTACCGTAATACTCGTTGAGATTAATCTTGTACTTTTATTTCAATGCGATTTTCGCTATCCATCATAGACGCTTTCGCACGGATCTTTGCTTCTAGCTGATTCACAAGGTCATTGTTATCGAAACGCTCTTTTTGACGTTTTCCGTCTTCATAGAACGCACTCTTCTTGTTGCTACCCGCAAGACCCAAATGGGAAACCTCAGCTTCACCAGGACCATTTACCACACAGCCAATAATAGACACATCCATTGGTGTGATTATGTCTTCTAAACGCTGCTCAAGCGCATTTACGGTACCAATAACATCGAATTCTTGGCGTGAACAACTTGGGCAAGCAATAAAGTTGATGCCACGAGAGCGAATACGCAAAGATTTCAGAATATCGAAACCGACTTTGATTTCTTCGACTGGATCAGCAGCTAAAGAGATACGTAACGTATCACCAATACCTTCCGATAAAAGCATGCCCAAGCCAACTGCTGACTTCACGGCACCTGCGCGTGCACCACCAGCTTCAGTAATACCTAAGTGAAGCGGCTGGTCGATTTTCTTCGCTAGCAAGCGGTAAGAATCAACCGCAAGGAATACATCCGATGCTTTAACGCTGACTTTGAACTGATCAAAGTTAAGACGATCGAGATGATCTACATGACGCATCGCTGATTCAACTAGGGCTTCTGGCGTTGGTTCACCGTATTTCATCTGCAGATCTTTTTCCAAAGAGCCGCCATTAACGCCAATACGGATCGGGATATTCTTATCACGCGCACAATCAACAACCGAGCGAATACGCTCTTCGTTACCAATGTTACCTGGGTTGATACGCAAACAATCGACGCCGTATTCCGCGACTTTCAGTGCGATACGGTAGTCAAAGTGAATATCAGCAACCAGAGGAACAGATACTTGCTGTTTGATCAGCTTAAACGCTTCTGCTGCTTCCATCGTTGGTACTGAAACACGGACGATGTCTGCGCCGACTTTTTCTAGTGCTCGGATTTGTGCGACTGTCGCTTCCACATCAGTCGTGCGAGTGTTAGTCATTGACTGTACGGCAATTGGTGCACCATCACCAATTGGCACATCACCCACATAAATACGCGTCGATTTACGACGAATAATTGGAGATTCGTGTTGCATAATTTTTTATAACGGTAGAGTGAATCTAGCTACTTTACCTGAAGTATACCCAGAAAGGTCGACAGGTTCACT
Organism: Vibrio sp. YQ_11; assembly: GCF_043103065.1. Classification (NCBI taxonomy): domain Bacteria; kingdom Pseudomonadati; phylum Pseudomonadota; class Gammaproteobacteria; order Vibrionales; family Vibrionaceae; genus Vibrio; species Vibrio sp. YQ_11. Next base: position 55,173 of record NZ_JBICJM010000034.1, read on the forward strand.
TGCAAATGTCATTGTTACACCTTCCGGTGCGCCTAATATCACTTTAAATGGCGCTTTTCCGGTAAGTTCCACGTCTTGACCCGGTTTCTGAGTGCCACTTACGAGTGTTTTGCCGTTTGTATCTTTTACTTGGATCCAGCAATCTGCTTTAAATTTCATGGTGAGCAGAGTCATACCTTCTGGCACGACAGGAGATGCATCTTGAATCTCTTCTGCTGCTTCAATCACAGCAACTGGTTGTTGAGTTGCTTCTGTTGTCGACTCTTCTGTTTCTGCAGGTACCACTTCATCAGTTTGCGCTGCATTGATGGATGATTCTGATGCTGTATTGTTTGATGCCGCTAGTTCTGCTGGAGTACTTGCGATCAGCTCTTCTTCGGTCATTAGATCAATATCAGCAATTTCATCGGCACTTGGTTGGCTTGTTTCAACATTAGCCTCTGCTACAACTTGAGCGAGACTATTTTCTTGCTGATTTTGCCACCACCAAGCTGCTGAGATACCGATGATGACAATGGCTATTACCCAAGTCAGCAACATAATTCGGCTGTTGTGTTTCTCGTGTTTGGTTTTACGAGAAAAACTTTGCATTTCGATTTCTTGCTCTTTTGGCTTTACATCTGCCGTCTGTTCTAGAGCAACCAGCACCACTTTCTCATCTAGCCCGACAAACTTTGCGTAAGAACGCAAATAGCCGCGAGTGAATGTCGCTACTTGCTGAGATTCAAATCGGTTGTTTTCAATATCTTCAATAACAGAAACGCGAAGTCTCAGGCGATCAGCAACTTGCTTTTGAGTCATACCTAAAGATTCGCGTTTGTTTTTGAGTAATGTGCCCGCTTCAATCGAAAGCGGTACTTCATTGGTATTTTCGTGTTCTGTCATAATGGTGGTATTTAATCTGTTTTAGTGGCTAACACGGTTATTTATTTTCGTTGTTGTTCTTAAGCCTCACTTAAAGATAGCTAGCCTGTTCGCGTTAACCAAAATTATATTTTTAAGAAATTCTCAACAATTGAGTGTGAATACCCGTTTTGCAAAAATCAGCAAAGCGTATGAGAAAAAATGTTGAGAATAATCGGTGTCTTCATGAATGTTCTTCACCATGATAAGCGAATGTATAACGAAGACAAAAACTCTTTCCACTCAAACTAACAGATAGCTCAAGCTTTTGTCCAAACTTTGACACAGTAAATTGAAATAAACGCCAAAACCATTCAATTTCAGGGGTTACTTTACAAATACAACAAACAAAATAGCCAGAGCAAAGGCTCTGGCTATTTTTAATTTGGGGCAAATTATACCGCTTTTACGTCGATGGTTTCTGCACCGCGCGCAGCTTTTAAAGCCGCAGTACGTTTAGTACGGTCAATAACGTCACCGACTAACTGACCACATGCCGCATCAATATCATCACCACGTGTTTTACGAACCGTCACCGTATGCTCGTATTGCATCAATGTTTTTTGGAATCGGTCAATACGTGAGTTGCTTGGCTTCTTGTACGGAGAACCTGGATACGGGTTAAACGGAATAAGGTTGATCTTACATGGTGTGTCTTTCATCAACTCAGCCAGCTCGCGTGCGTGATCCATGTCATCGTTCACATGATCAAGCAACACGTACTCGACTGTTACTTTGCCACGGTTTGCGTTCGAAGATGCGATGTAACGACGAACTGACGCTAAGAAGTCTTGAATATCCCAACGATCGTTGATTGGCATGATTTCACTACGTAGCTTATCGTTTGGCGCATGTAGGGAGATAGCCAATGCGACGTCAATCTTACCTGTCATCTGATCAAGACCAGAAACCACACCTGAAGTTGATACAGTAACGCGACGTTTAGAAAGACCAAAACCAAGATCATCAAGCATGATTTCTAGCGCAGGGATCAAGTTCTTCATGTTTAGAAGAGGCTCACCCATACCCATCATTACGACGTTAGTGATTGGACGACGACCAGTTTCTTTTTGCAAACCGATTTCACGTGCAGCACGCCACACCTGACCGATGATTTCAGATACTTTTAGGTTGCGGTTGAAGCCTTGTTGAGCGGTCGAACAGAACTTACACTCCAACGCACAACCTACCTGAGAAGATACGCATAACGTCGCGCGATCCTCTTCTGGGATGTAAACCGTTTCTACGTCTTGGTCACCCACCTTCATTGCCCACTTAATCGTGCCGTCTGAAGAGTGCTGAGCTTCTGCAACCGTTGGGGCTTTAATTTCGCACTTGTGCTGCAGTTTTTCACGTAGTTTCTTGTTGATGTTCGTCATGTTGTCGAAGTCATCAACACCGAAATGGTAGATCCACTTCATAACCTGATCAGCACGAAACGCTTTCTCGCCTAGTTCTTCCGCGAAAAACTGACGCATGCCTTTGCGATCAAAGTCGAGTAGATTGATTTTTTCAGTAGTCATGTTGCCTCTCAATGACTGAAACAAGAATAAGGGCGCGAATTGTACAGCCTTTATGCAGCTACAACAAGAGGTCTAAAACCCTGTCTTTGCTAAGGCATTAAAAACACATTGGTTAAATATCAAACAACCTCACCAATGCGTCTTCGAACTGTTTCGATAATAAAAAGCCCCGGAATTATCCGAGGCTAACTATCTTTACGAGCACAAACTAACTACCAATTAGCGAGGGCAAATTTCTGACTCAGGGAAGAAGAACTCAATCTCACGAGCCGCTGATTCAGGACTATCTGAACCATGAACAGAGTTATGACGCATGCTTAGCGCGTAATCTGCGCGAAGTGTGCCTGCTGCCGCTTCTTCTGGGTTGGTTTTACCCATCAATTCGCGGTAACGTGCAATCGCATTTTCGCCTTCCAACACTTGAACCATAATAGGACCAGAAGTCATGAACTCTTTTAGAGGTTGGAAGAATTCTTTACCTTCATGTTCTGCGTAAAAACCGCTCGCCTGCTCTTCTGTCAGGTGAACCATTTTCGCAGCAATAATACGTAGGCCTGCCTTCTCGATTCGATTGTAGATTTCACCGATCAGGTTTCTTTCCACAGCGTCAGGCTTAACAATGGAAAACGTTCTTTCTAGAGCCATAAAGTTTCCTTTTTGTACTTGTAATAATAGTGTTTAAAAGTGACTTACTTGACTACGGCAGCGCCTAACTGACACCACCATAAATATTATTTTTCTGCTTGCTCATTAAGAAGGCGAGCAAGAGTGCGGACACCCATACCAGTAGCGCCAGCCGCCCACTTGTCTGATGCAGACTTACGGTAAGTACCAGCACAATCGAAGTGCAACCAGCCTTTCTTGTAGTCTTCAACAAAGTAAGACAAAAATGCAGCAGCGGTACTTGCGCCTGGACTGTAGTCTCCAGAGCTGATGTTCGATAAATCAGCGAAGTTTGACGGCAACATACCACGGTGGAAATCAGCCAGAGGCAGTGGCCACAGGCCTTCTTTCTCTTTGTTTGCTGCGGTTAGTGCTTGATGAGAAAGTTCATCATCAAAGCTCATTAACGCGTGGTAGTCGTTACCCAATGCGTTTTTCGCCGCGCCGGTTAACGTTGCGCAGTCGATGATCAACTCAGGGTTATGCTCGCTTGCATAGATAAGACCATCGGCAAGTACCAAACGACCTTCTGCGTCGGTGTTCATGATCTCAACAGTCTTACCATTTTTGTAGGTGATGATGTCGCCAAGCTTAAGCGCACGACCAGAAACCATATTCTCAGCACAACATAAGATCAGTTTTACGCGCTTGTTCAAACCACGTAAAATAGCTAACCCCAAACCGCCAGTAATCGTACCTGAACCGCCCATATCGGCTTTCATTGCACTCATAAAGTTTGAAGGCTTAAGGCTGTAACCGCCTGAATCAAAAGTAATGCCTTTACCTACTAGACACGCGAATACTGGTGCGTTTTCATCGCCAGTCGGGTTGTAATCCAATTGCAGCATTGCTGATGTGCGATCCGAACCGCGACCAACCGCATAGATACCTTCCCAACCTTCCGCTAATAGATCTTTATCTTTAACAATACGAGCCGTTACTGTGCCTTCTGGTGCGACAGATTTGATGAACTCAGCCGCCATCGTAGCAAGTTGACGAGGTGCAACTTCTTCCGCCGTTTTGTTGATGATATCGCGCGTAAAATCGGTCGCTTTAATGCGAGCTTGAAGTTCAGTTTGGTCTTCTTCAGAAAGCGCAGTCCATTCTAGTAAACCGTGTTTTTTCGGGTTGCGGTAACCTTGATGGAAAGCCCAGATGCTTTCCAAATCCCAATGTTCACCAGAAAGTAGAACTGAATGAATTCCTTGGCCATCTAGCTGACGAGCTGCACGCTGAATTGCACCAAGATCATGACCCTCACCTAGATGAATCGTCGCACCGGTTTCAGAGAATGAAAGTAGTGCTTTCTCACCCCAGTGTGGAGCAGCAGAATCTTGACTTAAAAATACAGACATCTGTGTAGACATGGGTTCTCCTTGTCTTATATCGGCGTAGCCTACGCCGCTTCTTTTTAATAACTCACGGATGTTAGCATTATGTAGGGTAAAAATGTCAACTTGATAAAAAAACGGACCTAGAGGTCCGCTTTTTTTAGTAAGAATTGTTAACTCGGCTGCGTTTTACCGCCGAATTGAGCATCAGTCTGCTTCGTCCATCCAGCACATGATGACCGCTTCTAGGATCTTTTCGTTACAATGGTTTGGCTCATCGTCAAACTCATCTAACTCCATGATCCATTGATGAAGATCGGTAAAACGCACGGTTTGTGGATCCACATCTGGAAACTTGTCACAAAGCTCAATCGCGATATCGCGAGAATCTGTCCATTTCATTGCTCATCTTCCTTTTTCTTCGCCCCTATTTTGGAGCGATAGTATTAATGATCTTCTGATGCGTGGTTTAGCGTGTATTTTGGAATTTCAACAACCAAGTCTTCATCCGCAACTTTCGCCTGACAACCAAGACGAGACTCCGGCTCAAGACCCCATGCTTTGTCTAGCATGTCATCTTCTAGCTCTTCGCTCTCTTCAAGAGAATCAAAACCTTCACGAATGATCACATGGCAAGTAGTACAAGCACACGATTTTTCACACGCGTGTTCAATACCAATACCGTTTTTTAGTGCTACGTCTAGAACGGTTTCACCCGTCTTCGCTTCCAACACTGCGCCTTCTGGGCACAAATCTTCGTGTGGTAATACAATAATCTTAGGCATAACTACTTTCTCTTATATATCGTCTACTGATTGACCTGACAATGCAGCTCGAATCGATTTATCCATACGGCGTGACGCAAAGTCTTGGCTAGCTTTGTCTGTATCTTTGATGCCTTGCTCAATGGCATTTGCATCATCACCATTACGCAGCTCAATCAGTGCTTCAATGGCTTTTAATAGATCTTGTTTTTCTTGCTCTGATAGTAGTTCATCACCATCAGCTTGCATTGCAGCGATCAAACCTTCAATCACCCGGTCGGCTTCAACGCGTTGTTCAGCTAACGCACGAGCTTGCATGTCTTCTTTGGCGTGAGTCATCGAATCACGCAGCATGTTCGCAACTTCGTTATCGCTTAAACCGTAAGAAGGTTTCACTTGAATTTCGGACTGAACACCAGTGCTCTTTTCCATTGCAGTCACAGATAGTAAACCGTCAGCATCAACTTGGTACGTCACTCGGATGTGCGCAGCACCTGCCGCCATAGGAGGAATACCTTTTAGTGAGAAACGCGCAAGTGAACGACAATCATCCACCATCTCGCGCTCACCTTGCACAACGTGCACGCTCATCGCCGTTTGACCATCTTTGAAGGTGGTAAACTCTTGCGCGCGAGCAACAGGAATCGTGGTGTTGCGCGGAATGATTTTCTCAACCAACCCACCCATGGTTTCAATACCCAATGATAATGGAATCACGTCAAGCAGCAGCATTTCAGAGTCAGGTTTGTTACCAGCAAGAATATCTGCTTGGATGCCTGCACCAATAGCCACCACTTCATCAGGATTGATGCTAGTGAGTGGTGTGCGGCCAAAGAATTCGCCTACCATTTCACGGACAAGCAAGGTACGAGTTGAGCCACCAACCATCACCACTTCAAGTACTTCCTCCGCTTCTACGTCAGCATCTTTCAGTGCACGACGACAAGACATCAGAGTTTTCTTCACGAGTGGGCGAATCAGATCTTCGAACTGCTCGCGTGTTACAGTGCCTTTCCAGCCAAACACGTCAACTTCTACGCTGTCTTGCTCAGAGAAAGCAATTTTGGTCGCCGTTGCAATGTTCAGTAATGCACGGTTTTTCTCAGCAGAAAGCGGCGCTTCTAGGCCAGCTTGCTCCATTAGGTAATCCGCTAATAGGTGGTCAAAGTCATCACCGCCAAGTGCAGAGTCGCCGCCTGTTGCTAATACTTCAAATACGCCTTTCGACAAACGTAGGATAGAGATATCGAACGTACCGCCACCTAAATCGTAAACTGCAATCACGCCCTCTTGACCTGAATCCAGACCGTAGGCAATCGCCGCAGCGGTTGGCTCATTAAGAAGACGCAGTACATGTAAACCCGCTAGCTTAGCCGCATCTTTCGTGCCCGCGCGTTGCGCGTCATCGAAGTACGCAGGAACGGTAATTACCACGCCCGCAAGCTCTCCACCTAGAGTTTCTTCTGCGCGTTTACCTAGCGCTTTTAGAATATCTGCAGAAACTTCAATCGGGTTTTTATCCCCTTGAGCAGTTTGCAGTACTGGTAAGCCATTATCACTCTCTTTAAAACGGTAAGGTAATGATGGGTAGCGAGATTGAATGTCTTTTAGCGAGCGGCCAATCAAGCGTTTCACTGAGATAATGGTGTTCTCAGGTTCAAACTCTGCTTTGGCTTTCGCATCGTAACCAACCACTGTTGATTCTGCTGAGTAATTCACCACCGATGGCAAAATGCTACGACCTTGCTCATCATTTAATGTGGTGGCATCGCCACTGCGTACAGAAGCGACCAAAGAGTTGGTAGTACCTAAGTCGATACCAGCCGCTAACTTATGCTCATGAGGTGCCGAGCTTTGGCCCGGTTCTGCGATTTGAAGTAGTGCCATGATTGGTCCTTGTCACGCTAACTAGCCGAGAAGCTTATCTTCGACCAGTTCAATTTCGTTCTTTAGTTTGGCAATGAATTTCAATTTACGAACTCGGTCTGCGGCTTCAGCCCAAAGACCGTCGTTAAGCTCTTGCTCAACGCTTGCCAAATGCTGCTTATACATTTTGCTGACCTTAGAATCGAAGTCAAAAAGCGCCGATTCAGGATCAGAGCAGTCAGCAATATCTTCTAGTTCTTCGCGCAGTTCCATTTGTTCCATCAGGAACATCGGATCTTGCATGGTTTGTTGCTCACCGCGGATTTCCATTCCCTGCTCTGCCAAGATGTACTCCGCACGAGAGATAGGATGTTTGAGGACTTGGTACGCATCGTTAATTTGCGCAGCCTTTTGCACCGACATCAAGCGGTCTCGCTCAGAGGCGGTAGCAAAGTTGTCCGGGTGGAAGCGTTTTTGTAGTTCTCGAAACTTAGAAGAAAGAAGGCTACCATCCAGCTGAAACTGACTTGGTAGCCCAAATAATTCAAAGTGATTCATTAAGATCGGGTCCTAGTAAAGCCTTCCGGACTCGCTTGCCCAGAAGGACAATCAATTAGACGTTGAAGCTTTCACCACAACCACATTCACTTTTCGCATTAGGGTTGTTGAATTCAAAACCTTCATTCAACCCTTCTTTCACGTAATCCAATTCGGTACCGTCTAAGTACACCAAGCTTTTCTTGTCGATGATGATTTTCACGTCTGAGAAATCAAACACTTCATCTTCTTCGTTTAGCTCGTCAACAAACTCAAGTACGTAAGCCATGCCGGAACAACCTGTCGTCTTCACTCCAAGACGTAAACCGATACCTTTACCTCGGTTATCTAGGAATGCTTTTACGCGACTTGCCGCTGTTTCTGTCATTGTGATGGCCATACTGCACCTTAGTCTGTCTAAATTACGATTGGAATGGGAGCGTTAAAGGCTCCCATTATATTACGGAATAATTATTCTTGGTGTTTTTTCTTGTAGTCAGCAACCGCTGCTTTGATTGCGTCTTCAGCAAGAATTGAACAGTGAACTTTCACCGGTGGAAGTTCTAACTCTTCTGCAATCTCAGAGTTTTTAATTGCAGCCGCTTCATCAATTGATTTGCCTTTTACCCACTCAGTTACTAGTGAGCTTGACGCGATTGCACTACCACAACCGTACGTTTTGAACTTCGCATCTTCGATGATACCTTCCGGTGTCACTTTGATTTGCAGTTTCATTACGTCGCCACAAGCTGGAGCGCCAACCATGCCGCTACCTACTGATGGGTCTTCTTTGTCAAATGAACCAACGTTACGCGGGTTCTCGTAGTGATCAATTACTTTTTCGCTGTATGCCATGATAAATTACCTCGAATCCTCTATTCAGTCCGTGAGATTAATGGTGAGCCCATTCAACAGTGCTCAGATCAACCCCTTCCTTGTACATATCCCATAGAGGAGACATGTCGCGTAGCTTAGTCACTGCAACGCGGATTTGTTCAATTGCGTAATCAATTTCTTCTTCAGTGGTAAAACGACCGAATGAGAAACGAACCGAGCTGTGAGCCAATTCATCATCCATGCCTAGGGCACGAAGTACGTAAGAAGGCTCTAGACTCGCAGAAGTACATGCACTACCTGAAGATACCGCTAGATCTTTTAGCGACATCAGTAGCGATTCGCCTTCTACGAAAGCAAAACTGATGTTTAGGTTTTGTGGTACACGCTGCTCTAGGTCACCGTTCACTGTCACCGCTTCAAGGTCTTTCACACCGTTAAGAAGGCGGTTGCGAAGTGCAAGTGCGTGGTCGTAATCTTTCTGCATCTCTTCTTTTGCGATGCGGAAAGCTTCACCCATACCTACGATTTGGTGAGTTGCTAACGTACCAGAACGGAAACCACGCTCATGGCCGCCACCGTGCATTTGTGCTTCAAGGCGGATACGAGGTTTACGACGTACGTAAAGTGCACCGATACCTTTTGGACCGTAAATCTTATGCGCTGACAATGAAATCAAATCAACTTTCATTTCTTGAACGTCGATTGGCAATTTACCAGCAGACTGAGCTGCATCCACGTGGAACACGATCTTGCGCTCACGACATAGTTCGCCGATGGCTGCGATGTCTTGAATTACACCAATTTCGTTGTTTACGTGCATAATAGACACAAGCACGGTGTCATCGCGCATTGCCGCTTTCAGCTTCTCAAGATCGATAAGGCCATTTGATTCAGGCTCTAGGTAAGTCACTTCAAAGCCTTCGCGTTCTAGTTGACGACATGGGTCAAGAACCGCTTTATGCTCTGTTTTACAAGTGATTACGTGTTTGCCTTTTTTCGAGTAAAAGTGCGCAGCACCTTTAATCGCAAGGTTGTCAGACTCTGTCGCACCAGATGTGAATACGATTTCGCGAGGATCTGCATTTAGAAGGTCAGCAATTTGCTCACGAGCAGTATCTACCGCTTCTTCTGCCTGCCAGCCGTAACGGTGCGAACGTGAAGCTGGGTTGCCAAATGTGCCATCCATTGTCATGTACTGAACCATTTTTTCAGCAACACGTGGATCAACTGGACATGTAGCGGAATAATCAAGATAAATCGGCAGTTTCATTCTCTACTCCAATGTAAAATGCTGACCGCTAAGAGCGGACGTTTACACCGATGGGCGCGGCGGTTGTATTTTTGTTTGAAAGCCCATGAGTTACCGCCAGACCAATATCCTGACGATCAGAAATTTCTAGCACTTCATTGTCTGTCATCAACTCACCAAGAGTGATGTTATTCAAGAAGTCACTAATGCGAGAACTTAGGTCACGCCATAGCGTATGAGTTAAGCAACGAGTCCCGCCTTGGCAATCTCCTTTGCCCTGACATTTGGTTGCGTCAACTGACTCATCAACGGCCGCAATCACAGTACCGATAGCGATACTATGTGCGTCGGCACCAAGTCGGTAACCACCACCAGGACCACGAACGCTGGCAACAAGACCTGCTTTACGCAATTTAGAAAAAAGCTGCTCTAAGTAAGAGAGCGAGATCCCCTGACGTTCTGAAATATCAGCAAGAGGTACAGGGTTTTGTTGCGAATGCAGTGCCACATCCAGCATGGCTGTCACCGCATATCTTCCTTTAGATGTAAGTTTCATACCACACCGTATCCACATGGTTTGTAATGGTTAAGATTTTTCCATACCCGAGTAAAATGGTCAAGTATTTATTTGACTAAATTACTCAGGTATTCATCCTTACACCTAAAAAGGTTATTCTTTATTCAGAGTTTCTTTTCAATCGAGGTCAAAATACCGCGAAGAATATTCAACTCTTGAGTCTCTGGTCGTGCTCGAGAGAAAAGACGACGCAATTTATTCATCACCTGGCCAGGTTGTTCTTTGTTTATAAACTGGGTCTCTACGATGACCTTTTCAAGATGGTCAAAGAACATTTCTAGCTCTTTATGACGAGGGTACTCTTCGACTTCAACTGGTGAGAATTGTTTCTGCTCAAGATTAAGATGAGCAACACGAACTTCATAGCTTAGCGTTTGAACCGCCATCGCTAAGTTCAGGGAACTGTATTCAGGGTTAGCAGGAATGCATACATGATAGTGGCACTTTTGTAGCTCTTCGTTAGTTAGGCCTGTTCTTTCACGCCCAAACACTAAAGCTACCGGATGTTTTTGGCCTTCAACTGCAAACTTTTCACCACATTCACGTGGCTCAAGCATTGGCCATTCTAATGTGCGAGAGCGAGCACTTGAACCTACCACAAGACCACAGTCTTCAATAGCTTCTTCCAGTGTGCTTACGACTTGAGCATTCTGAGCGATATCAGCGGCACCAGCGGCCAGTGCTAGCGTTTGTTCATCCACTTCACATTGTGGATCGACCAATACAAGTTGGCTTAAACCCATCACCTTCATTGCTCGGGCTGCTGAGCCAATATTGCCAGAATGTGAGGTACCTACGAGTACGACTTTTACTTGATCCAACATCTATGATTGCTACCTAAATTAAAACCGCAGGATGTTACCATAGTTTTTTAACACACCCTAGGGAGAAGCTGACTTCTATTCGCATTCTCATCAATTGTTGTGTTGTATGACGCGATATCAAAGATGACTCCATTCATTAACGTCTAAAAAATAACCACTTCCTTTTTCGTTTATCTTTGGTATACTCGCCGCCGCTTTTATTCGTTCTTTAACATCCGTTGGGAAATTTGTATGCATCCAATGCTAAACATTGCTATTCGCGCTGCGCGAAAAGCAGGCAATCATATTGCTAAATCATTAGAAAACACTGATAAAGTAGAATCTACACTTAAAGGCACTAATGACTTTGTCACTAACGTAGACAAAGAAGCAGAATACATCATCATCGATACTATCAAGCAGTCTTACCCAGAGCACTGCATCGTTGCTGAAGAACAAGGTCTTATCGAAGGTAAAGATAAAGACGTACAATGGATCATCGACCCACTGGATGGCACTACTAACTTTGTAAAAGGTTACCCACACTTCGCGGTTTCTATCGCTGTTCGTATCAAAGGCAAAACTGAAGTTGCTTGTGTTTACGATCCAATGCAAAACGAACTATTTACTGCACAACGCGGTGCTGGTGCTCAGCTAAACAGTGCACGTATTCGTGTTACTCCGCTGAAAGACCTTCAAGGTACTGTTCTAGCAACAGGTTTCCCATTCAAGCAGAAGCAACACTCAGAGTCTTACATTAAGATCGTTGGTTCTCTATTCACTGAATGTGCTGACTTCCGTCGTAGCGGCTCTGCTGCTCTTGACCTATGTTACGTGGCTGCTGGCCGTGTTGATGGTTACTTCGAGCTAGGTCTAAAACCTTGGGATATGGCTGCAGGTGAGCTTATTGCTCGTGAAGCTGGCGCAATCCTAACTGACTTTGCTGGCGGCACTGAGTACATGAAGTCTGGTAACATTGTGGCTTCAAGCGCTCGTGGCGTGAAATCTATGCTTAAGCATATTCGCGAAAATGGTAACAGCGCGATCCTTAAGTAAGATTTAAAAGTCAATTTAGCCCGTCACGCTGATGACTTTAAGAAGCCCCGCTCAACGAGCGGGGCTTTTTTGTATCCAAACCCACATTGTTTAGATTCTAAAAACTTGGGCTAGATTATAAAAACTTGATGGTCGCAAAACACTCTACTTCTTCGCTCAAAGTCTAGATACAAAAAAACCGCTGAGAGTTCAGCGGTTTTTGTTTTCGATTCTCAATCAGCCTTATGGCATCTCGTCGAATTCTACGCCTTCTTTTTCTACTTGCGGTGGCATCAAGTGCTCTTTCTGGATACCCAGTTTTAGAGCAAGTGCAGATGCTACGTAGATAGAAGAGTAAGTACCAACCGTGATACCTAACAACAGTGCCGTTGCAAAGCCGTGGATCATTGCCCCGCCCTGTACAAACAGTGCAATAACTACGAACAACGTTGTACCAGAAGTAATCAACGTACGGCTCAATGTTTGTGTAATCGAAGCATCCATGATGTCCGCAGGATCACCTTTACGCATCTTGCGGAAATTTTCACGAATACGGTCGAATACTACGATGGTATCGTTGAGCGAGTAACCAACAACCGTTAGCAACGCAGCCACGATAGTTAGGTCCACTTCAATCTGTAGGAATGAGAATACACCCAGCGTGATAATAATATCGTGCGCCAACGCCATTACAGCACCAGCCGCTAGACGCCATTCAAATCGCATTGATACGTAAATCAGGATACAGATGAGCGACACAAGGATCGCCAGACCGCCGGCTTCAGTTAGTTCATCACCAACGTTTGGACCAACAAACTCGATACGGCGCATTTCTACGCTTTCACCGGTACCTTCTTTGATCGCACCGATGATTTGGTTACCTAGCGTTTCGCCAGAAACGTCGTCACGAGGACGAAGACGCACCATCACATCGCGAGCACTACCAAAGTTCTGTACTGTCGCATCTCCGAAACCTTTTGCATCAAGTGCTGTACGGATTTCTTCAAGGTTAGCTGGTTTTTCAAAGCCAACTTCGATTAGCGTACCGCCCGTGAAGTCTAGCCCCCAGTTCAGCCATTTGGTTGATAATGTGAAGATAGAAGCGGCAATCATAAAGATTGAGAATACGAACGCCACTTTTGACCAACGCATAAAGCCGATCGACTTCTCTGCTTTTAGAATTTGAAACATATTAATTCCCAGCCTTAGATCGACAATTTATCAACGCGTTTGCCACCGTACAGTAGGTTCACGATACAACGTGTACCAATGATGGCGGTGAACATTGAAGTTAAGATACCGATAGATAGAGTAACTGCGAAACCTTTCACTGCACCTGTACCAACAGCAAACAGAATGATTGCAGTGATAAGCGTCGTGATGTTCGCATCGGCAATGGTACTAAATGCGTTGGCGTAACCTTGGTGAATCGCTTGTTGTGGACTGCGTCCATCTCGCAGCTCTTCACGGATACGTTCAAAGATCAGTACGTTAGCATCGACGGCCATACCCACAGTCAATACGATACCGGCAATACCTGGCAGCGTCATCGTTGCCCCTGGAATCATCGACATCACACCAATGATCAACACTAAGTTAGCCATCAACGCAATATTGGCAATCAGACCAAAGCCGCGGTAGTAAAGCAGAGTAAATAGCATTACAGCTACCATACCCCAAACACACGCTTGGATACCCATGTCGATGTTTTGCTGACCCATTGACGGACCAATGGTACGTTCTTCAACGATAGAGATCGGTGCGATAAGTGCACCAGCACGTAATAGAAGTGCGAGGTTGTGCGCTTCAGCAGCTGAGTCGATACCTGTAATACGGAAGTTACGGCCAAGTGCAGATTGAATCGTTGCTTGGTTAATCACTTCTTCGTGCTTAGTCAGGATAACTTTGCCTTCAGGCGTTTTACGACCGCTATCTTTGTACTCAGCAAACACGGTAGCCATTAACTTACCAATGTTTTTCTTCGAGAACGCCGACATCTTGTTACCACCCTCGCTGTCTAGCGAGATGTTAACTTGAGGGCGACCGTATTCATCCACACTAGAACTTGCATCCGTGATGCTAGCGCCGCTTAGGATGACACGCTTTTTAAGTACAACAGGACGACCATCGCGATCTTGTTTGATTTCACTGCCCGCAGGTGCACGGCCATTCGCCGCCGCTGCTAAATCAGCTTTATCATCAACTTCACGGAATTCAAGGGTTGCCGTGGCACCGAGAATTTCTTTCGCACGAGCAGTGTCTTGAACACCTGGCAGCTCAACAACGATGCGGCTAGCGCCTTGACGTTGCACAAGCGGCTCAGCAACACCCAGCTCGTTTACACGGTTACGTAGAATCGTGATGTTTTGTTCTACAGCGTAGTTACGAATCTCTTGCAAACGTTGCTCAGTAAAAGTGGCGATAAGAGCGTAACGACCATTCGAATCAGACTCGACAAAGTTCATGTCAGGATGATTCTTCGTTAGCGTGCGCTTCGCTTCAGCCAGTTGCTCTTCGTCACGTAGCAGTACTTCCACCCCTTCTTTGCCAGAAGGACGGATTGCACGGTAACGAATCTTAGCGTCACGAAGTTCACTACGGAAAGCTTCCTCTTGTTGACCAACAAGCTTTTCCATTGCTGCGTCCATATCCACTTCCATCAAGAAGTGAACACCACCACGTAGGTCAAGACCTAGTTTAAGTGGCGACGCACCAATTGCTTCTAGCCAATCTGGAGTAGAAGGAGCAAGGTTAAGTGCAACAATTTTGTCTTTGCCAAGCGCTTCGCTGATGACATCACGAGCACTAATTTGAGTATCAGTGTCGTTGAAACGAACAAGAATTGATCCATTCTCGAGAGCAATGGATTTATGAGAGAGATGCTCTTTATCAAGAGCAGTGGTGACAGCATCCAGCGTTGACATATCTACAGAGGCGCCACGCGCCCCTGTAACTTGAATAGCCGGATCTTCACCGTAGATATTTGGAAGTGCATACAATGCAGCGGTGATGATGGCAAAAAACACCATCAAGTACTTCCATAATGGGTAACGGTTTAGCACAGCGAGGACCCTTTAGCTGTTTTATAGAGACTTAAGCGTACCTTTTGGCAGCACTGCAGTGATGAAGTCTTTCTTGATTACAACTTCATTGTTCGCGTTAAGCTCAATTGAAATGTAGTCGTTGTCTTCAGCGATTTTAGTGATTTTACCCACTAGACCGCCGCTGGTCAGAACTTCGTCACCTTTGCCCATAGAAGACATTAGGTTCTTGTGTTCTTTAACACGTTTCGCTTGTGGGCGGTAAATCATGAAGTAGAAAATCACTGCGAACATGCCAAGCATGATTAGCATTTCGAAACCACCGCCAGCTGGCGCGCCTTCTGCTGCTGCGTGAGCCTGAGAAATAAACATTAAAACATCCTCATTATATTTTATTGATAATCCAACAAGTTGGGCTTTCGCAATTTAGATTCAAGTCTGAGAGTGACTAATAGAGATCGCTCTCTCAAAAATAACGTGCGTTAGCCTACTTTATTAGCAAAAGCCTCTGGCGACATGCCAAAGGCTTTAATTCTTTTAAGCTTTGCTTAGTGGTGGCACTTCGCGGTCACGACGAGCGTAAAACTCTTGAACAAACTCATCGAAACGGTCTTCATCAATCGCCTTGCGAATGCTTTCCATCAGACGCTGGTAGTAACGCAGGTTGTGGATCGTATTCAGACGAGCACCTAGAATTTCGTTACAACGCTCTAGGTGATGAAGGTACGACTTGCTGTAGTTCTGACAAGTGTAACAGTCACAGTGCGGATCTAACGGCGTTGTATCCGTTTTATGTTTCGCATTACGGATCTTGATCACACCACCAGTCACAAATAGGTGGCCGTTACGTGCGTTACGCGTAGGCATTACACAGTCAAACATGTCGATACCGCGACGAACGCCTTCTACCAAGTCTTCCGGTTTACCTACGCCCATTAGGTAGCGTGGCTTATCTTCTGGAAGTTGTGGACAAGTGTGCTCAAGAATACGGTGCATGTCTTCTTTTGGCTCACCAACCGCCAAACCACCCACTGCGTAGCCGTCAAAACCGATCTCAGTTAGGCCTTTTACCGATACATCACGAAGGTCTTCGTAAACACCACCTTGAACAATACCAAATAGGTTGTTCGGGTTTTCTAGCTTATCGAAGTGATCACGTGAGCGTTGAGCCCAACGTAGCGACATTTCCATCGATTTTTTCGCTTCGTTATGTGTCGCAGGGTATGGCGTACACTCGTCGAAAATCATTACGATGTCAGAGCCTAGATCTTTTTGAATTTCCATCGACTTTTCTGCATCCATGAAAATCTTGTCGCCATTCACAGGGTTACGGAAGTGAACACCTTTCTCTGTGATAGTACGCATCTTACCTAGGCTGAATACTTGGAAACCGCCTGAATCGGTAAGAATAGGACCGTGCCAGTTCATGAAATCGTGCAGGTCACCGTGCATTTTCATCACTTCTTGACCAGGACGCAGCCACAAGTGGAACGTGTTGCCTAGCAGAATTTCTGCCCCTGTGCCTTTTACTTCTTCTGGTGTCATGCCTTTAACCGTACCGTAGGTACCGACTGGCATGAACGCTGGAGTTTGGACAGTGCCGCGTTCGAAAGTCAGTTGACCACGACGCGCATTGCCGTTTTTCTTCTTAAGATCGAATTTTAATTTCACGATGCCTCCGAATGTCAGAGAAACAGTCTGACTGAGTGTTTAGGGCTCTGCCCTACTTAAGGAGCGGTCGCTTTTCCTTGCGAGAGACAAAGCAATGAATGCTTTATTTCCTAGCTTACTGCTAGCACTCGTAAATCTAATTTTTTACTAAATCGTTTTCTTTTTGATGAACATTGAGTCACCGTACGAGAAGAAACGGTATTTGTTTTCCACCGCATGCTTGTAAGCATTCATGGTGTTCTCATAGCCAGCAAACGCACTCACCAACATGATCAATGTTGATTCTGGTAAGTGGAAGTTAGTGATCAAGCAATCTACCAGCTGGTATTCGTAACCAGGGTAGATAAAAATTTCAGTATCGCCGAAGAATGGAACCAATTCTGTGCCTTTCTTCAATGCATCTTGCGCTGCACTTTCGAGTGAACGTACTGATGTTGTACCCACTGCGATGATACGACCACCGCGAGCTTTGGTTGCATTGATGGCATCCACCACTTCTTGCGGTACTTCTACATACTCTGCATGCATGTGGTGATCGTTGATGTTATCCACTTTTACTGGTTGGAACGTACCTGCACCGACGTGTAGTGTAACGTAAGCAAACTCAGCGCCTTTGGCTTTGATCTTATCTAAAAGAACGTCATCAAAGTGCAGGCCAGCCGTAGGTGCTGCTACTGCGCCTGGTTTTTGGTTATATACGGTTTGGTAACGCTCTTTATCTGCGTCTTCATCTGGGCGGTCAATGTATGGCGGAAGTGGCATGTGGCCAATTTCTTCCAGGATTTCTAATACCGTCTTATCAGAGTTAAATTTCAGTTCGAATAGGGCATCGTGGCGAGCCACCATTTCCGCTGAGTATTCGTCATTCTCGCCCACAATAATAGTAGTGCCTGGTTTTGGTGATTTAGAGCAGCGAACGTGCGCAAGAATGCTTTTATCATCTAGCATGCGCTCCACTAGCACCTCTAACTTACCGCCAGATTCTTTACGACCAAACATACGCGCTGGAATAACACGGGTATTATTGAAAACCACTAAGTCACCAGCTTGAACTTGGTTTAACACATCGGTAAATGTGCCATCTATAAGCTCGCCAGTATTGCCGTCCATTTGTAGTAGTCGGCTTGCGGTACGCTCTGGTTGAGGGTAACGAGCGATGAGTTCATCTGGAAGGTCGAAATGGAAATCTGATACTTGCATGTTACTTGTCTTATATATTGGTCAAATCACGTCAAAGAAGACGATTAAATTGCGACGAGTTTTTCGCAGCAGACTAGTATATGTTTACATGCTGCAATAGCAAGCAAATCCCCAGAATATCGCTGTAAAAGCCATGGTGAAGAGTGTAATAAAACGTGAAAATCCGCGATCACTTGGCAATATTCTTACACGGCGTAAGGACATTCATTTTGACGACGCACTCATCGTCATTTATACAGCGCAAACCTAACAATAAAACGAGCAGCGACGTGCGCTGCTCGTTTCTTTCAACATCGTTAACGTGATTAAGATTCGCGTCTGCGCCACCATGCTAAATGAGCAAGCAGAGCCAACAACCAGAGATTTAGACTGCCGCCATCGTCATCGGACCCTTTGAAATCACAATTATTGGTTGCAATACCATCGTGACACTCTTTGCCCGCTTCTTCTCTAGCATTGATGATAAAATTTGGTTCAGTGATGTAACGGTTTGGTGGTGTGTCGGCAGTAATGTAAGACTGAACCCAATCGTAGTAGTTACTGACCTTCGTATAAAAACTTGGAATGGTCAGCGAGCCACAAGTCGGCAATACCAAAGGACCACCACTCACGACCCCAATTTGCTTGCCTGTCGCAATGTCCAGGAGCGGGCCACCGCTGTCCCCTTTACAAGCAGAGTTACCATATTGAGTGCTGCTGCTTGGCTCTAAAATCCTATTGAATGTAGGCACTGTACAGATCTTAGTCGCGTTGCTTCTAGAGTTAATCAACCCCGGATAGCTATTGCCAATTTCCAGACGCTCATAACACTTGTCTATCGGAAGAAAACCGATCTGAGTGGTTTGTAACAAAGGAGAAGCCTCCGATGCCATTGGCGTTGTTGTTCCCCATCCATAAACCTGAACATTTTCAGTTCGCTGGTTGGTGTCATAGTTATCGTTCCAATCCGCAGCTAATCGTGCCTCAATGCTGATCATGTCTTCTTTCGTGGCGAGGTCAGCCACATTCACCCCAGTAACTGGGCGAGTAAGGTAAAGCAGCGCAATGTCATTATCGAGCGCCGTTTGAATAGGCTTCACATTCCCCTTGCTGTCAACATCCGCTTTCGAGATACGAGTGTAGTTTGGATGCACGACGACATGCGAAACGGTGTAGTAGTTGTCGATACTCGTATCGTGAAGATTATGTACACGAGCAGTGATAGACAGCTCACCCGGCTGGGTAACGTAATAGCTCGCTTCGTTCGAACCTTGCCCCATTACGACACAGTGGGCCGCAGTCATTACCCACTGGTCAGTGACCATAGTGCCGCCACAGTTTTGAAATTCCGCCATGTTACTGGCTCGAATCGCAACGCGATCTGCAGGGTTTGACTCCACACTGCCCAAAACGATGGCCTGAGCGGATTGGACACTCATTGCAGCAGCCATCAGTGCAAATAATTTTTTGTACATAATCGTCTTCAATTTGGTAAGCCTGAGCGTATCTTCTTCGAGAGACGAATCTTGGAAAATCCAACGAATAAAAATGTGCGATTCAATTCATTGGATTACCTTGGGTACACATTCAATATCAATCAAAAATGCCAACTGACTCGCACGCAAACCGACTTATTCAAACTAATAAAAACATCGATAACACACAGATTACGCAGTAAAAAAGAGGCGCAAGAACATTGTGCTATTTAATTGATGAAAAACGAGTTGGCTCCCAGATATACGGCAAAATATTCTCTATATTTAAAGAAATGACAATGCCGCTGGAGGTCTCTATGATCAAGGTTGAAGACATGATGACTCGCAACCCTCATACCTTGCTACGCACGCATACCTTGCGCGATGCAAAGAGCATGATGGACGCGTTGGATATTCGACATATTCCGGTTGTTGACGCCAATCATCACTTACAAGGCTTGGTGACTCAACGTGATATTCTTGCTGCTCAAGAATCCTGTTTGCACCCAGATGACGCTGAGCAATCTTTTACCCTCGATACGCCTCTCTACGAAATGATGCACACTAACATCATGACTGCAGAGCCAAGAGCGGGTCTAAAAGAGAGCGCCATTTACATGCAAAAGCACAAAGTGGGCTGCTTGCCTATCGTGCATAAAGGGCATCTGGTTGGAATCATTACTGACACGGACTTCGTTACGATCGCGATCAACTTACTTGAACTGCAAGAAGAGGTTGAGCCGGAAGAAATTGAACCGGATGAAGAAGCGTTATAAAGACGAAAAAAGAGCGGCCGGGATGCCGCTCAAAATATGCCATTACTGACGCTGATTAAGGAAGTGTTGCAGTGCCAATTAGAATTGGTCTTCTTCGGTCGAACCGGTAAGCGCAGTGACAGATGAGTTACCACCTTGGATGGTGTTCGTCATTCTATCGAAGTAACCTGTACCCACTTCTTGTTGGTGAGCCACAAAGGTGTAGCCTTTCTCTGCTGCTTGGAATTCAGGACGTTGAACTTTCTCAACGTAATGACGCATACCTTCACCTTGCGCATAAGCGTGTGCCAATTCAAACATGTTAAACCACATGTTGTGGATACCCGCTAGCGTGATGAACTGGTACTTGTAGCCCATGTCTGAAAGCTCTTGCTGGAACTTCGCAATGGTTTCTGCATCGAGATTTTTCTCCCAGTTAAACGATGGCGAGCAGTTGTATGCCAGCAGCTGATCTGGATACTCAGCATGAATCGCTTCTGCGAACTTACGCGCCTCTTCTAGACACGGCGTCGCTGTTTCACACCAAATCAAGTCTGCATATGGTGCGTAAGCCAAACCACGAGAAATCGCTTGGTCGATACCTGCACGTACACGGTAGAAGCCTTCTTGAGTACGCTCACCTTCAATAAAGTCTTTATCGTATGGGTCGCAATCTGAAGTTAGTAGGTCTGCCGCGTTCGCATCAGTACGTGCAATAACTAGCGTTGTTGTGCCAGAAACGTCTGCAGCAAGACGTGCAGCTACCAGTTTTTGTACCGCTTCTTGCGTCGGAACCAGTACTTTACCGCCCATGTGACCACATTTTTTAACCGAAGCGAGTTGGTCTTCAAAGTGAACACCAGCAGCACCGGCTTCGATCATCGACTTCATCAGTTCGTATGCGTTTAGCACGCCACCAAAGCCCGCCTCTGCGTCCGCTACGATTGGTAGGAAGTAATCAATACCACCTTCATCTTCAGGAGACTTGCCATTCGCCCACTGAATTTGGTCAGCACGACGGAAAGAGTTGTTGATGCGTTTAACCACTGAAGGCACTGAGTCCACTGGGTATAGCGACTGATCCGGGTACATAGTCGATGCAGTGTTGTTATCTGCCGCTACCTGCCAGCCTGATAGGTAAATCGCTTCGATACCCGCTTTCGCTTGTTGTACGGCTTGACCACCTGTCAGTGCACCAAGACAGTTTACATAACCTTTTTTCGCACTGCCGTTGACCAGTGACCACAGCTTATCAGCACCACGTTGTGCGATTGTATTTGCTGGTACCATCGAGCCACGCAGTTCTACGACTTCTTCTGCAGTATACGTACGCTTTACGTTTTTCCAGCGTGGATTCGTTGCCCAGTCTTTTTCCAGAGCTTCAATTTGTTGGCGGCGAGTCAATGTCATTGGTCTATCCCTCTTTATTATTTGCACTTTTGTTTGTGCGTTGAGTTTCCGTTCTCAGGCAGTACATCCCTATCTGCCTCGAAAGTTTTCACGTTATTGGTATTACAGTTAAGAATTCTTAGTCCAGGTAGTCATAACCAGGGACGGTTAAGAAGTTGGTTAGCTCATCGCTAGTTGTTAGCTTCGCCATCAATTGTGCGGCTTCTTCAAAACGCCCGGCTTGATAACGTTCTTCGCCCACTTCTTGTTTCACTACTTCTACTTCTTCTTGCAAGTAGGTTTCGAACAGTGCTTTTGTCACCTGTTGACCATTGTCGAGTGACTTACCGTGCTGAATCCATTGCCAGATTGAGGCGCGAGAAATCTCAGCAGTCGCAGCATCTTCCATTAATCCGTAGATTGGTACACAGCCGTTTCCAGAAATCCAAGCTTCGATGTATTGCAGCGCAACGCGAATGTTGTGGCGCATGCCTTCTTCTGTACGTTCACCGTCACACGGTTCTAGCAACTCGGCTGCGGTAATTGGCGCATCTTCGGAGCGACTAACATCTAGTTGATTTGTTCGCTCTCCAAGTGCCGCACTGAATACTTCCATAGCAGTATCGGCTAGACCCGGGTGGGCAACCCACGTACCGTCGTGACCGTTATTCGCCTCAAGTGATTTATCGTTGTGAATTTTATCCAACACTTTCTGGTTTTCTTGCGGGTCTTTCGCGGGAATAAAGGCGGCCATTCCTCCCATCGCGAAAGCACCACGCTTGTGACAAGTACGAACCAACAAACGCGAATAGGCGTTCAAAAATGGTTTGTCCATGGTGACGACTTGGCGATCCGGCAGAACACGATCTGGGTGTTTCTTCAGTGTTTTGATGTAACTGAAAATGTAATCCCAACGACCACAATTCAGCCCTACGATATGCTCTTTAAGTGAGAACAAAATCTCATCCATCTCAAACACAGCTGGTAACGTTTCGATCAGCACGGTCGCTTTGATCGTGCCAGTCTCTAAACCAAAATATTCTTCTGTGAAATGGAACACTTCACTCCACCACTTCGCCTCATGATGAGACTGCAGTTTAGGAAGATAGAAATATGGACCGCTGCCTTTTTGAAGCAATGCTTTGTGGTTATTGTAGAAATACAATGCAAAATCAAAAAGCGCGCCTGGAATGATCTGACCGTGCCACGTCACGTGTTTTTCTTTTAAGTGAAGGCCGCGAACACGGCAGATCAACACCGCTGGCTCGTCCACCAGCTGATAATGCTTGCCATTGCTAGGGTTGGTGTAGCTAATGTTGCCATTAACGGCATCTCGCAAGTTAACTTGACCATCGAGAACCTTGTCCCAAGCTGGCGACATAGAGTCTTCGAAATCCGCCATGAATACTTTTACATTTGCATTCAAAGCGTTGATCACCATTTTGCGATCCGTTGGGCCTGTAATCTCAACACGGCGATCTTGTAGATCCTGAGGAATACCTAAGATCTTCCAACTACCTTCACGAATATCTTGTGTGTCAGGCAGGAAGTCTGGCAACTCCCCAGCGTCGATGCGTGCTTGCTTTTCTTCTCTCGCTTCCAACAACTCTTCAACACGCCCAGCAAATTTTTCACACAGCAGAGATAAAAAGGTTTGGGCTTCAACAGGGAAAATAGCTTGATGCTCCGGAGCAAGTGCTCCAGTCACCTCAAGCATGCCTTGGGTTTGCTGTGATGGTTGTGTTTTTTGTTCTGTCTGAGCAAGCATAATCATTCATCCTTAACGTGCTTTATCTATCTTGGGCAGTCAGCGTAAAGCTACATTTGTAAGTTATGAACAACAAAATACATCCTTTAACTTTGTGTTCAATCTGTGTGGCCGTGTTCATAGATTGCTTAAGCCTGAGTGCTTTTTCAATCTAGACATAAGTCTTAGCAGCCTTTAAATAAGCTATATCAACAAAGGGTTTAACGAAACCCCCTAGACAAACAAAACACAAAATTCGAAGTTTTATTCGGCACCAAACAAAGCACTGATTTTGGATGCCAATTTGTAAGTTATTACGTAATTAAATTACATTAAATTTTACAATGAAATATGATTTAAAACAGGTGTATGAATATAGAGACAAGCGAGAAAACCTTGTACTCATAAGGTCTAGCGTAAGGAATTTAAACGGAGGTTAAACACAATGCGCAGCCAATTGTGTAAAATTAACATTGTGAAATTTCACAATTTTATGAAAGCTTCACGAAAATAAAGCTGTGAAATTTTACAAGTCAAAGTTCACCGACAGAATAAAATACTAGAAAGCGCACCGTTTCCAGTGCGCTTTTAGAGAAATAGTGAGGAAGTAAAGGCTAATACTAATAGCTAAAGCAGTTCGGAAACCACATCTGCAAGTTGGTTAAAAGTGTTTGTTCTTGATGAACTAGGGCGCCAAACCAAACCAATTTCGCGATACGCTTGCTGGCCAGGAGGGTCGATCACCACCAAATTTTGGTTGTGTAACAAGCCGTGTTCGATTGCCATTTGAGGAATAAAAGTGGTACCTAAGCCGTTCGCGACCATCTGCACCAAGGTATGTAAGCTGGTTGCCGTAAACGGGTTAATTTTCTCTTTATCGGTCAGCTTACAAGCGGAAACTGCATGTTCAGTTAAACAATGCTCTTTCTCTAATAGGAACACCGACTCATCCGGCAGATCGTCATAACGGATCGGTACAGGAATCGAATCGACTTGGTTTGCACTGATCACCATACGGAACGGATCTTTGCCGACGACGCGACTCTCCATACCATCGATTTCAACTGGCAACGCTAAGATCAGTACATCTAACTCACCATGACGCAGCGCTTGCAACAAATTGGTGGTGGTGTCTTCTCTTAATAGAAGGTTTAGCTGAGGGAATCGATAATTCACCTCTTGGACGAGGTCACACAATAAGAACGGTGCAATCGTCGGAATACACCCAACCTTCAACTGGCCTTTCATATCATCGCCCTGACATAATCGGCCAAGTTCTACTAAATCTTGTCCTTTGGCCAATAGCTCTCGACCTTGCTTTACGACCATTTCTCCGGTCTGGGTAAAAACCAACGGGCTTTTCTTGTCTTTCTTTTCGTAAAGCGGACAACCGATCAACTCTTCAAGATTCTGAATCCCTTTACTTAACGTTGATTGACTGACAAAGCAGCGTTCTGCTGCCTCGCTAAAATGTCGAGTTTCATGCAGTGTCACTAAATAATGTAACTGCTTCAGACTGGGCCATTTATTCATAATTGTATTTGTATCTACCGCTGTTCCAGTGATCGAGTTAATAGTTTTGTTGTTATCGCTTTTTTCGATTAACTCAATCTATTTATTTCGCTTTTTTCAATACTACAATCTGTACTATAGTTTGTCTCGAACAAACACGGACCAAACCGACATTACTGTATTCGGTTTGGAACTAACCATACTTTTTAGGAGCAAAAAAATGGTACTAGTAGGTCGTCAAGCCCCTGATTTTACTGCAGCAGCTGTTCTAGGTAACGGTGAAATCGTTGAAAACTTCAACTTTGCAGAGTTCACTAAAGGTAAGAAAGCAGTAGTTTTCTTCTACCCACTAGATTTCACTTTCGTTTGCCCATCTGAGCTAATTGCATTCGACAACCGTCTAGCTGATTTCCAAGCTAAAGGTGTTGAGGTTATCGGTGTTTCAATCGACTCTCAGTTCTCTCACAACGCATGGCGTAACACTGCTATCGAAGATGGCGGTATCGGTCAAGTTAAGTACCCACTAGTTGCTGACGTTAAGCACGAAATCTGTAAAGCTTACGACGTTGAGCACCCAGAAGCAGGCGTTGCTTTCCGTGGTTCTTTCCTAATCGACGAAGAAGGCGTTGTACGTCACCAAGTAGTTAACGACCTACCTCTAGGCCGTAACATCGACGAAATGCTACGTATGGTTGATGCTCTAAACTTCCACCAGAAGCACGGCGAAGTATGTCCTGCACAATGGGAAGAAGGCAAAGCAGGTATGGACGCATCTCCAAAAGGTGTTGCAGCGTTCCTATCTGAGCACGCAGCTGACCTAGGCAAAAAATAATAGACCTTCACCCAAGCTCAACGGGTGTGATGGTTGGATGTATATATAAAGCAAAAAGCTATAGCGGGAAAACCGCAAACGCCAATCAGTCTAAGTAAAGTCCTATCGAAGCCCAGAGTATATGCTCTGGGCTTTCTTTTATCTTCAATAAATGTGCTCAAATGAGGTAACACCTAGGCGAAAACTTTACCTCTATTTCCCATCGACATCATACAGATTCTGCCTGTTGGCCCTGCTAATATCTTAGCCATAACACTTACTGTAACGTTAGTAGGATGAATCAAAGTGGTTACTCATCTAGAAGTCTGTATTGATAATATTGAATCTCTTCATTACGCCATTGCTGGTGGCGCAACTCGTATTGAGCTTTGCTCATCTCTCGCATTGGGTGGCTTAACGCCAAGCTACGGTTTTATGCAGCAAGCGGCCAAACAATCTTCTGTTCCAGTGTATGCCATGATTCGTCCACGCCAAGGCGACTTTTTCTATAACGAAGAGGAACTAGACATGATGCGTTGGGACATCGAAGCGGCCCATCAATCTGGTTTAGATGGAGTGGTGCTAGGCGTACTGACCCAAGAAGGTGATATCCACATGCCGTTTGCCACCGCATTGTGCGAGTTTGCACAAGCACTGGGTCTTGGCATCACGTTTCATCGTGCGTTTGATCAATGCCGCAATGCAGAACAAGCGTTGGAAGATATCATCCATTTAGGTTGCGAACGTATTCTGACTTCAGGCCTCGCTCCATCTGCACCAGCAGGCGAGAGCGTACTTAAATCTCTTGTGGAACAAGCCCAAGGGCGCATTGCGATCATGGCCGGGGCGGGAGTGAATGCAGACAACGTTCGTCATTTAGTCAAAAACACGAACGTGCAAGAAGTCCATCTTTCAGGCAAGACCACACGCCCTAGCCAAATGACCTTTATTGCTGAACAAAGCAAAATGGGCGCTTCAGATGTCGATGATTTTGCGATTCCTATTACCAGTACTCAAGCCATCGCCAACGTCGCAGCAGCTCTCAAATAACACAATCGAAACCCCCACTTTCTACTTTGAGTGCTAACATATTGAGCATCAAGGAGTGAGGAACGAATAATGTCTAAGCTAAAGAAAAAGGAATACGAACAAGAGCTTAAAAAGCTGCAGGTCGAATTGGTAAAGCTGCAGGAATGGGTTAAACACAAAGGACTAAAAGTCGTCGTTCTGTTTGAAGGCCGTGATGCCGCAGGCAAAGGCGGCGTAATTAAGAGAATTACGGAAAAGTTAAATCACCGAGTTTGCCGCGTAGTGGCATTGCCCGCACCGACTGAAAAAGAAAAGACACAATGGTACTTTCAACGTTATGTCGCGCACCTACCATCCGCCGGTGAAATCGTTTTGTTTGACCGCAGTTGGTATAACCGAGCTGGCGTCGAAAAAGTCATGGGCTTTTGTACGCCAGATGAATATGAAGAATTTCTACGCTCTTGCCCTGAATTCGAGAGAATGCTGCAACGCTCAGGCATTATTTTGCTCAAGTACTGGTTTTCGGTCTCCGACGAGGAGCAGGAAAAACGCTTCTTAGGGCGCATCAACACACCGATAAAGCGCTGGAAGTTCAGCCCGATGGATCTAGAATCTCGACACCGCTGGGCGGAGTATTCTGAAGCAAAAGACAAGATGTTCGCTTACACCGACACCAAAAACTGTCCTTGGTGGGTTGTACCTTCAGATTCAAAACAAAAAGCGCGCTTAAATTGCATTAGTCATCTACTCAGTCAAATTGAATACAAAGCGCTAGAGTACCCACCAATTGAGTTACCAGAGATCAATAAAGAGGGCTACGTCAGAGCGCCAATAGACGATCAAACGTTTGTACCGGATAAGTACTGAACTCGGCTTCTAAGATCCAAAAGACCAGCGTTCGCTGGTCTTTTTCATTTATATGAAGCGTTACTTCAACACATCATCAATGCTTTGATCACCAAGGTGACGAACGTCCTTACCTTTCACAAAGTAAATAATGTATTCACAAATGTTTTGGCAACGATCCCCTACTCGTTCAATAGCGCGAGCAGACCACATCACCTGAAGAATATGCGGAATATTTTTTGGGTCTTCCATCATGTAAGTCATGAGCTGACGGATCACCGCTTCGTATTCAGCATCCAGCTTGTCATCGAGTTTGTGAACCTCTGCGGCAGCTTCAACATCCATACGAGCGAATGCATCCAAAACCTGGTGCAACATTTGAATCGCCTGACGGCAGAGAGGTTCTAATGAAACTTGGAATTGACGTTCTTTCGATGACGGGCTTTCGATAGCGACATAAGCAATGCGTGTCGCGACATCCCCAATGCGTTCAAGATCAGTAATGGTCTTGATGATCGCCATAATCAAGCGCAAATCTTTCGCAGTCGGCTGACGTTTGGCGATGATTCGAGTACACGCGTCATCAATCGATACTTCCATTGCATTCACTTTATGATCGTCACGCACAACCTTTCGCGCGAGCTCAATGTCTTCTTTATGCAAGGCTTGAATAGCATACGAAAGCTGCTGTTCCACCAAGCCACCCATGGTCAACACATGAGTACGAATCGATTCTAGCTCTACGTTAAATTGTCCTGAAATATGACGTCCAAAGTGCATGATTTTCCTTATTCCGTGTTTGGTCGAGCCTTAGCCGTATCGACCAGTAATGTAGTCTTCTGTCTGTTTCTTCATTGGCGATGTGAAGATTGAGTCTGCGTCGGAGTATTCAATCAACTTACCCATGTGAATAAATGCGGTGTGGTCACTCACTCGCGCAGCTTGCTGCATGTTGTGGGTAACGATCACGACAGTATATTGAGTCTTAAGCTCGTTGATAAGTTCTTCAATAGTTAAAGTTGATATTGGATCCAGTGCCGATGTTGGCTCATCCAATAACAGCACTTCTGGTTCAATTGCTACCGCACGTGCAATAACCAAACGTTGCTGCTGACCACCCGAAAGTCCAAATGCGTTTTCGTGCAATCTATCTTTCACTTCATCCCACAACGCAGCAGAGCGAAGTGAACGCTCAACCGCATCATCTAATGTGCGACTGTTCTTGACACCTTGTAAGCGTAAGCCATAAACCACATTCTCATAAATCGACTTAGGAAATGGGTTGGGACGCTGAAAAACCATTCCAACGCGACGCCTAAGCGTTGCTACATCGACATTCGGGTGATAGACGTTCTTACCGTGCAAACGAACTTTTCCGGTGACTTTACATCCTTCCACCAAGTCGTTCATACGATTGATACAGCGCAACAATGTCGATTTACCACAACCAGACGGGCCAATAAATGCTGTCACTCGCCCTTTTGGGATACGCATCGAAATATCGTGTAATGCCTGCGCTTGACCGTAGAAAAGATTAAGGTTCTCTATCGAGATCGCCGTTTGCTCATCCGTTAAGTTATGGACGTCCAGTGGTGGCTCATAACCTAATGTATTATCGAAATTAAACATACTTAATCTTGTCCTAACGTTCTGTATTTTTCTCGTAAATTATTGCGAATGCTGATTGCTGTTAAGTTTAGTCCGACAATCACGGTAACGAGTAAGAAGGAAGTGGCATACACCAGCGGGCGCGCCGCTTCAATGTTGGAGGTTTGAAATCCAACGTCGTAAATATGAAAACCTAAGTGCATGAACTTTCTGTCCAAATGCACGTAAGGGAACTGACCATCAACAGGCAAACTGGACGCCAGTTTCACAACCCCCACTAGCATTAGTGGCGCGACTTCCCCTGCGGCACGCGCAATCGCCAGAATCAAACCAGTGATAATCGCAGGCGTTGCCATTGGTAATACCACGCGCCACAACGTTTCAAATTGCGTCGCGCCAAGCGCCAAAGAGCCGTGGCGTACTGAGCTCGGAATACGTGTTAAGCCTTCCTCTGTCGTAACAATAACCACGGGCAGTGTTAATACTGCTAACGTCAAAGCCGACCACAACAAACCCGGCGTACCGAAAGTTGGCGCTGGTAATCGCTCGGCATAAAACACGTTATCGATGGATGCGCCGATGGTATAGACAAAGAACCCCAACCCGAACACGCCATACACGATCGAAGGAACCCCCGCCAAGTTGATGACCGCAATTCGAATAATTCGCGTAAGTGCGTTGTTCTTCGCGTATTCATGCAAATAAATCGCAGCAACCACCCCAAGCGGCATCACGATAATCGACATTATAAGCACCAAGAAAACGGTTCCGAATATTGCAGGAAAAACGCCGCCCTCAGAGTTCGATTCTCTTGGATCTTCGGATAAGAATTTCCAGACCTGTTTACCCCAATGCATCACTTTGTCAGGTAACGACATTTGGTTTGGGTACCAGTAGTCCAAAATGTCTTCAAGGGGAATCGAAACATGAGAACCCGTCATGTCCTCAACAATTAGTGCGTAGCCAGAAAGCTGTAAACGCAAGCCATCCAGTTGTAAGTCCAACTTCGCCAGCTCTTGTTCCACTTGCTCTTTTTGTTGCAAGTTCTGCGCTAAAAAATCGTCCGTTACGGTGTTGTTGAGCTCATGTTTGCGCTTGTCTAAACGCAATTGCTCAAGCTTCCAACCCAGGTCTTTCAGTTGGTCGACGACCAAAGAATCAATCTCGTGGCGCAGCGTTTCTGCGTCATCAAGTTTTTTGTTCAACACCGTTTGGATATCAGTTTGATAGAGCTTGTCGCCATCTTGAAACGCCACCAGCTTACCAAAAAAGTATCCGCCGCTGCTGCGCTCAATCACCGCCCACTCTTTGGGTGTGGTTGGCTCATCCAGCTGCATCTGCAATACGGAAATAAAATCGGCCGGATATAACTCGCGATTCGCAATTTTGATGTTCAATCGAGTCGCGAAATCCTCATCTTCGTCTAACTTCTTGACGGCATCCACTGGAAGATAGCTTCTCGGAACAAAGCTGCGCTCGTAAATTTGGCCAATCAAAATGGTGTTTTCATGCAGCACTTCACCTTGCACCGGCGTCAACGACGTTACGTTCCATTGATACAATGGCGCAGGCCAGAAATAGGTTAATCCTTTCCAACCAATGAGGAGCAATAACCCTAACACCGACAACAGACTGATGCTGACCGCACCGCCTGTTAGCCATATCCACGGTGCGCCAGAACGAATCCAATTTAACATTCAGTCACTCGCTCTTTTTCCTGATCTAAACTACAACGCACGGTATTTATCTCTCAATCTTTGACGCACCAACTCTGCCAGCGCGTTCACCGCAAAGGTGAAGACAAACAAAATCAACGCAGCGAGGAACAACAAACGATAATGCGAACTGCCAACTTCAGACTCTGGCAACTCCACCGCAATGGTTGCCGATAAGCTGCGAAGTCCTTCTAAAATGTTCCAGTCCATTAGCGGCGTGTTGCCAGTCGCCATCAAGACAATCATCGTCTCACCAACCGCACGTCCAAGCCCCATCATAATGGCGGAGAAAATACCTGGGCTGGCCGTAAGGAGCACGACGTAAATCAAGGTTTGCCAAGGAGTGGCCCCAAGCGCTAACGATCCATCAGACAAGTGCTTTGGTACAGAGAAAATGGCATCTTCCGCAATGGTAAAAATGGTAGGAATCACGGCAAAGCCCATCGCAAGGCCAACCACCAAAGAATTACGCTGATCAAAACCAATCCCGTGATTGGTCAAAAACAAACGCATGTCGCCACCAAAGAAGGTTTGTTCAATACTTGGAGAAATCCAAACTCCGATACCAATCAACAGTAAAATCACTGGCATAAGAACCAGCGCATGCCATCCATTAGGTAGACGATTACGCAGAGATTGAGGTATCAGAGCCCACAAGCCCCCCATGACCATGGTGCTCAATGGCAACACAAACAACATCACCACGACCGTAATCAGATGGTCTTCGACTATCGGAGCAAACCATAACCCGGCAAGGAAACCGATAATGACGGTCGGCAGTGCTTCCATCAATTCAATGGACGGCTTAACCACTCGACGCATGCGTGGCGACATAAAATACGCCGTAT
This sequence comes from Vibrio sp. YQ_11, assembly GCF_043103065.1. Lineage (NCBI taxonomy): Bacteria > Pseudomonadati > Pseudomonadota > Gammaproteobacteria > Vibrionales > Vibrionaceae > Vibrio > Vibrio sp. YQ_11. Next base: position 86,887 of record NZ_JBICJM010000034.1, read on the forward strand.
AAATAGCGCCTAGCACCGCCAAAGGCACTGAAAACAGCATCGCAAACATAGCCGCTTTTATCGTGCCGAACGCAATCGGCACCAAGCTAAATTTGGCTTCAAAGTTATCGCTGGCCGATGTAGATTGCCATACAAATTCAGGCTCTGGATAGCCTTCGTACCACACTTTCTGCCACAGTGAAGAAAGCGAGACTTCAGGGTAAGAGTTATCGACCTCCGCCACCTTTAACGAGTCATCATTCCAAGTAATCAGATAGCGTTCATTGTTCGACATTGCCGCCATCGCAGGCGCTTGTTTATAAGCTCGCTTAAACAACACCAGTTTTTCACTGGTCGTGTAATGACTCTGAAGCGTACCGTTGGTGTAGAAACTGTAGAATCCTTTGCGGTGTGAATCCGGCAATAAGTATTTAAGTTCAGACGCTAATTTGAAGTCACGAATATGAGTTAAGGTTCGCTTATCATTTTGCAAAGTATCAAACCATTGCGAAACGCGACCATCATTGTGCGTCACCAACAGGGAATATGCGCCCGCAAGCAAATCAATCGTTCTTACAGAATGCTTTTTATCCCCTTGAGTAAGATCGATAACTTCGCGCACCTTAAACTTTTGAGCAGCTTTCGTCAGAACAATTAACTCCGAACCATCACGCAAATAAAGCGTTTCACCATCCGGTGTTAAGAGCATCTGTTGGGGAGCGTCAAAGCCCGCAGAAAAGGAAAAATCTATCGTGGTTGGAGCGACGCCTAACGCAGACTTTTCTTGCCAACGCGCTTTGACTTTCCCGCTGCGAGTCTGCCAAACAATAGTTGGAGTTTGCGTTGATGCACTGAAGACAAATTGAGTCACAGGATCTTGCGCGTCGGTGAGCGTCAAATTCATATCCGTCGACAGCGCCACCACTTCTGGCGGGCGAGTATTTTCTCTCAACGTCGCGTTGAATTCTGGCTTGAAGATATGAGCTAGACCTTGATCATCCACTAATCCATACCAACCAAGGCCAGGAGCCGATTGAGAAAAAGATACCGGATTAGTAGCTAACTGTTGAGTATAAATGGCGGGCTTGTCAGGTGCGTCCATCGATAAATATTGAATCTCACCACTTTGCGTTAAAACGAAAGCAAGTTGTGAATAGTCATCGACAGAAATGGCCAGAGGCATGCCTACTTGAGTGGTTCGAGTCGCGTGATTAGGCTTGATCTCTGCATCAGAAAACAGAGGAATGATCACCATCGCAAGGTAGACGAAGATCAGAATAAGGGCAGCGAGCACACCCACTCCACCAGATGTCACTGCAAGTCGAACTAAACGATCTTTAATCAGCCGTTTCTTATCTTTTTCCTGCAATGAAAACTCGGCTTGGGCCATTTATCTCTCTACCTTTTTTGACTTAGTACTAGAATATGTCGTTAAGATGACAATTATATTACAGATCACATTAAACACCTGAAAAGAATACAACTCTTATGCAATGCGTGGTATGAAATATATCTGTAACAAAAATCTCATAATGTTTTCACTCGTCTGTTTATCCCCATGATCAGTACGATTACTTCACTTTAGGCTAGGTAAGGTTATGAGCGCAGAAAAACTATATATAGAAAAAGAGCTTAGTTGGTTATCTTTCAATGAACGAGTGTTACAAGAAGCGGCCGACAAAACCGTTCCGTTGATCGAGCGTATTCGTTTTCTGGGGATCTTTTCCAACAACCTCGACGAATTCTACAAAGTGCGCTTCGCTGATGTGAAACGTCGTATTTTGATCAACCAAGAGCGAGGAGGGAGTGACAACTCCAAGCGTCTGTTAAGTAAGATGCAAGCTAAAGCCCTTAAGCTTAACGAACAATTCGACGAACTTTACAGTGAATTAATTAGAGAAATGGCACGGCGTCGCATTTTCTTGGTCAATGAGCATCAACTCGATGAAGCGCAGGAAAAGTGGGTCACCAAATACTTCCGCAAAGAAGTCATGCCACATATCACGCCTTTGTTGATGAAAGATGAAATCGACGTGCTGCAATTCCTCAAAGACGAATACGCTTACATCGCCGTCGAACTGCGCAAAGAAGACCACTCTCAATACGCTCTCATCGAAATTCCAACCGACCACCTGCCACGCTTCGTGATGGTGCCAGAGCAAAAAGGCAAACGCCGTAAGACCATCATCTTGCTTGATAACATCATCCGATACTGTTTAGACGAGCTTTTTAAAGGCTTTTTCGATTATGATGAGCTCGCTGGTTACGCGATGAAAATGACGCGTGATGCAGAGTACGACTTGCGTAATGAAATCGAATACAGCTTGCTAGAGCAAATGTCAGCAGGCGTAAACCAACGTTTAACCGCCATGCCAGTACGCTTTGTGTATGAGCGTGAAATGCCGCAAGAGATGCTCGACTTCTTGTGCAGCAAACTAAGAATTTCCAATTACGACAACCTAATTCCAGGTGGACGCTACCACAACTTCAAAGATTTCATCGCTTTTCCAAACGTCGGGCGAGAATACCTCGAAAACAAACCAATGCCACCAATGAAGTGTGCAGACTTTCAAGGTTACGCCAACAGTTTCGAAGCCATCAAAGCCAAAGACATTCTACTCTACTACCCTTATCACACCTTTGACCATATTGGTGAATTGGTTCGCCAGGCATCCTTTGACCCGAAAGTGCTCAGCATCAAAATTAATATCTACCGCGTAGCCAAAGACTCTCGCTTGATGAACTCTTTGATTGATGCAGTGCATAACGGCAAAAACGTTACTGTAGTCGTTGAGTTGCAGGCGCGATTTGATGAAGAAGCAAATATTGAATGGTCAAAAGTTCTGACTGAAGCTGGCGTGCACGTCATCTTTGGTGCGCCCGGTTTAAAGATTCACTCAAAGTTATTGATGATCAGTCGCCGTGAAGGTGACGATATTATTCGCTACGCGCACATTGGCACGGGCAACTTCCACGAAAAAACCGCTCGAATCTATACCGACTTTTCGCTGCTCACCGCAGACCAAGAAATCACCAATGAAGTGCGCAACGTGTTTGGATACATTGAGAACCCTTATCGCCCAGTGAAGTTCAATCACTTGATGGTTTCTCCGCGTAATTCGCGCACCCAAATTTACCGCCTGATTGACAATGAAATCGCCAATGCAAAGGCGGGCAAAAAGGCAGGATTAACCATAAAGGTCAACAACCTCGTCGATAAAGGCATCGTCACCCGTCTTTACGCAGCAAGCAACGCGGGGGTAAAGATCAACATGATCATCCGAGGCATGTGTGCGTTGGTTCCTGGAATTGAAGGCGTCAGCGAAAACATTCGAATCATCAGTATCGTTGATCGCTTTTTGGAACACCCACGCGTAGTGATCACGCACAATGATGGGGATCCTCAAGTCTACATTTCATCTGCCGATTGGATGACACGAAACATCGATCATCGTATCGAAGTTGCCGCTCCTGTTCGTGATCCACGTTTGAAACAGAGAATTATTGATATAACTAACATCCACTTTACCGATACAGTAAAGGCACGTTTGATAGACAAAGAGATGAGCAATAGCTATGTACCGCGCGGAAACCGTAAAAAAGTTCGCTCACAAGTTGCCATCTACGACTATCTTAAAAATATAGAAAAGCAAACAAGAAGACAAAAGTCAGATGTCTCAGATACTTGAACAAGATGAACGCTATATTGCCGCGATCGATCTCGGCTCTAATAGCTTCCACATGGTGGTGGCGAAAGTGGTCGGCAGCGACCTACAGCTCATCAGTCGCCATAAACAGAGGGTTCGTTTAGCCTCTGGCCTAGACAGTGAATTGAATTTAAGTCACGCCTCCATGGAGCGAGCGTTGGAGTGTCTTGCGATGTTCGCAGAGAGGCTGCAAGGCTTTGAGGAATCCAATGTGCGCATCGCTGCTACACACACGCTAAGAAGAGCGAAAAACGCGCATTTGTTTATCCAACGAGCAAAAGCAGTCATGCCGTTCCCGATAGAGATTATTCCGGGAGAGGAAGAAGCGCGCCTAATTTACTTAGGTGTCGCACACACTCAAGTGGAATCTAATTCTAAACTGGTGGTCGATATTGGCGGTGGAAGCACCGAGATGATCATCGGACAAGAGTTCGAACCAGAACTGCTTAATAGCAAACAGATGGGCTGCGTCAGCTTTACGCAGCAGTACTTCAAAAATGGCAAGTTATCGAGCAAAAACTTCAGCAAAGCCATGCTCGCTGCCGAACAAAAGCTAGAGTCCATCGCGACCAAATACCGCAAGAAAGGTTGGGATATTGCACTCGGCTCATCAGGCACCATCAAAGCGATTCAAGAGGTATTGATTGGGCTGGGCTTTGAAGACGGTTTAATTACAGCAAAGCGTCTGAGTAAGCTCATTGATACTTTAAACGAGTTCGCGTCAATTGATGATATTCAGTTGGCTGGCCTGACCGATGAACGTAAACCGGTATTTGCCGCTGGTGTAGCGATTTTAGCTGCGATTTTTCAGGCACTAAAAATCGACCAGATGTTTTTCTCTGATGGAGCATTGAGAGAAGGCTTGTTATATGAAATGGAAGAGCGGTTTGCTCGCTCTGACATTCGCATGCGTACCACGGAAAACCTAGCACAAAAACATCGTGTGGATCTCGAGCACGCTGCACGCGTAAAAGGTCACGCACGCGAGATGCTTGAACAAGTACATTCTGAGCTTGGGATTAAAAAGAAAAGCGAACTGTTTGATTTATTAGAATGGGCCGCTCTGCTACATGAAGTTGGGCTAAGCATCAACCTACGCAGCTTTCATCGCCACTCGTTTTATATTCTTCTGCATTCAACCCTGCAAGGTTTTAACCGTGAGCAACAACTCGTCTTGGCGACGCTTGCACGCTTTCAACGCAAAGCGCTAAGGCTCAATGAGTTGCCAGAGTTCAACCTCTACAAACAAAGTGATGTGTTAAGCCTGATTAAGATTCTTCGTCTGTCCATAGTCCTTAATGGGCAACGCAACGACGACCCACTACCTGACATCACTTTATCGATCAAAGGCGATGAATGGATGATCACTTGTACCGATGAAGCATGGTTAGATAATAATAAGTTGCTGCATGCCGATTTGCTGGAAGAACAAGATAGATGGGCAAGTGCGAAGTGGACACTCACTTTTTAGTTTTCGGTACAATGAAAAAAGTCGGCTTAAAGGCCGACTTTTTTTAACTCTTCCGCTGCGAAATCTGCAGTGATCGGTACATAGCCATCTTTTTCGACTAACGCTTGTCCCTGAGCAGAGAACATAAAACGAATAAACTCGGCTTCTATTGGAGACAACGGGTAATCAGGATGCTTGTTCACGTATACATAAAGGTAGCGTGATAGTGGGTACTTACCTGAGACAATATTTGTACGAGTCGGGCTAACATAGTTAACCCCCTTTTTAGCGATGGGAACCAACCTTACGCCAGCCACTCGATAACCAACGCCAGAATAACCAACTCCGCTGATGGTCGATGCCACAGATTGCACCACAGAAGCCGAGCCCGGTTGTTCATTCACTCGGGTTTTGAAGTCACCGCCACACAGCGCATTGCTTTTGAAGTAACCATACGTCCCGGACACAGAGTTACGCCCAAACAACTGCAAGTTGCGCTTCGCCCATTCTGCTTTTAAACCTAGTTGCTGCCAGTTAGTGATGAACTGACTTTCTCCACAACGCAACGTAGCGGAAAACATCGCGTCCAATTGATCAAAGTTCAAACCTTGAATGGGATTGTCTTGATGCACAAAAATACCAATAGCATCAATAGCAACGCGCAATGCTGTAGGTTTGTAACCATGCTGTCGCTCAAACGCTTCGATTTCTTTCAAACGCATCGGGCGGCTCATTGGGCCAAACTGCGCCGTTTGCTCTGTTAAAGCAGGTGGCGCCGTTGACGAGCCTGAAGCTTGAACTTGCGCGTTGATGTTCGGGTAAATGGATTTAAACTCTTCCACCCAAAGTGTGGTCATCCCTGCCAAAGTGTCTGAGCCTACCGAAAGCAAATTACCAACAATGCCAGTGGTTTTATGGTAGTTCGGTAATGGCTTATCTTGAGCAACCGCCATACTCGAACAAATAAGCGCGATACAAGCGATGGCTTTACTGACTCGACGTCCCATTATTTCACCACTAAACGACTTGGAAGTACGAACGAGAACTTACTGCCTACACCGACTTCACTTTGAATTTCCAGGTGTGAGTCATGATGGCTCAACGCATGTTTCACAATTGCCAATCCTAAACCACTGCCACCCGTATCGCGTGAACGTGCTTTATCAACTCGGTAGAAACGCTCAGTCAGTCGATGCAAGTGTTGTGGCTCAATGCCATCACCACTGTCTTCAACTTCAAGGCACGCACCTTGTGCGGTTTGATACCAACGAACATGAATATTGGCTCCCGGAGGAGTGTACTTCACTGCGTTGTAAACAAGGTTGGAGATCGCGCTGCGCAATTGGTCATCATCTCCAAGCACGCGAAGGCTAGTATCGACATCAAACTTGAGTTTATGTTGGTCATCACCACTTAAGCTGATCGCTTCTTTCTCTAATACTTCAAGCATTGCTGGCACATTAACGACATCTTCCAACTCATGCATCGGTGCGGCTTCAATCTTAGATAAGGTAAGAAGTTGATTCACTAAGCTGTTCATGCGGTTAAGCTGCTCCGTCATCACCCCATGCGCTTTAGTCCACATCGGGCCGACGATCATGTCTGGGTCTTCCGTCATCTCCAGATAACCTTGTAGTACGGTCATCGGAGTGCGTAGCTCATGAGAAACGTTGGCGAAGAAGTTACGACGCATTCCTTCGAGTTGCTTAAGTTGGCTCACGTCACGCACCACCATCAGGTGTTCACCTTCCGTGTAAGGCACGATACGCAGTTCTAACATACGTTCGACATTCAACGGCGAGCGCATTTCTAGCGGTTCGGAGAAATCTTTTTTATTGAGGTACTTTATGAAATCTGGAGTTCGAATCAGGTTCGAGATAGGTTGACCGGAATCTTCTGGCCAATGGAAGCCTAACAGGTGTTGAGCTAATCGGTTACACCAAACAATGTTGCCTTCCGCGCGAAATACTACGACGGCATCAGGCAATGATTCGGCACCGTTTCTAAAGCGACGGATCAGATTGGTGAGCTCTTTGCGTTTACGACGTTGACGCTGTTGCAAACGATAGAGACCGTTAAAGAGAGACTCCCAGTTACCACTGCCAGACGGCGGAGTCAGACGTTTTTCATCCCATAACCAAGAAGACAAGCGCACTTGGTTATGCAAATGCCACACAAGCTGCAAAGCCGTGGCAGCCAAAAGCAACCACGGCATATAACCGAATATCCACCCCACTATCACCCAAGGGGTGTAAAAAAAAGCCAGCTCCCAGGCCAGCTTTTTCCACGTTAATCTTTCAACCACTCATTACTCCAGAAATGGCATTGATAAGCTGCGTAAAAATCTAAGCCTTTGTTGAGAAGCGGTAACCAGCGCCACGAACGGTTTGAATCAGTTTGTCGTGACCGGCAGCTTCCAGTGCTTTACGAAGACGACGGATATGAACGTCAACAGTACGGTCTTCAACATAAACATTGGTGCCCCACACGTTATTTAGCAGCTGCTCACGGCTGTAAACACGCTCTTGATGGGTCATAAAGAAGTGCAGCATCTTGAACTCGGTAGGCCCCATATCAACCGCTTCATCATTCGCAGTAACACGGTGAGAAACAGGATCGAGTTTGAGACCTTGAACATCAATCACATCTTCTAATGCGGTCGGCGTAACACGGCGAATAACCGCTTTAAGGCGAGCAACTAACTCTTTAGGAGAAAACGGTTTGGTAATGTAGTCATCTGCACCAACCTCTAAACCGCGAACTTTATCTTCTTCTTCACCGCGAGCAGTCAGCATCACAACAGGAATGTTGCGTGTAAGCTCTTCACGTTTCATGTGTTTGATAAAATTAATGCCACTACCGCCAGGTAACATCCAATCCAGTAATACTAAATCAGGGAAGGGTTCAGCCAGTTTGGTTACAGCAGTATCGTAATCTTCCGCCTCTACCGCCTGGTAACCTTTTTGTTCAAGCACGAAGCAAAGCATTTCACGAATTGGAGCTTCGTCTTCAACAACCAGAATCCTTCTAGACATAATTGAGTAACCTTATGTTTGTTGAGCTAATGAATTTAAGAGACAAAGCGCCCCTCGATGCATAAGCATTATCACTACCAATTATGACACTTTTGTGACCTTTGAAAACAAATTTTCATATAACTTTCTTTTGGGGTTCATCCTGATATTTTTCATTTCTATTAAGACATCAGCTCAAAAATTCCCTATGATTACTCCCTTGTCATCAAGCCTAGAGAAGATTTATGTGGTTTAAAAACTGTCTGGTATATCGCGTTAACCGCGAGGTTAACTTCAACGCCGATCAACTAGAAACTCAACTCGCTGAGTTTCGATTCACCCCTTGTGGTAGCCAAGATAAACAAAAGTTTGGTTGGGTTAGTGCTATGGGTCGACATGGCGACATGATGACGCACGTGTCAGAAAACCGCATTCTGATCTGTGCAAAAAAAGAAGAGAAAATGCTGCCTGCTTCTGTGATTAAAGAGTCTCTGAATGCAAAAATAGACGCTATGGAAGCGCAAGAAGGTCGCCCTCTGAAGAAGAAAGAGAAAGACAACTTAAAAGATGACATCGTGATGGACTTACTGCCTCGCGCCTTTAGCCGCAGCAGCCACACTCACGTGTTGATTATGCCAAAAGAAGGCTTCATCCTTGTCGATGCAAGCAGCTACAAAAAAGCAGAAGACGTATTAGCGCTACTGCGTAAAACCATGGGTAGCTTACCTGTTGTTCCTGCGATTCCAGAAGTAGCAATTGAAACAACGCTAACAGAATGGGTTAAAACAGGTAACACGCCGCAAGGCATCACCATGATGGACGAAGCTGAGTTAAAATCAGTACTTGAAGAAGGTGGCGTGATTCGCTGTAAGAAGCAAGAGCTGACCACAGATGAAATCCGCAATCACATCGCAGCTGACAAAGTCGTGACGAAACTTGCACTTAACTGGCAAGACCGAATCGAGTTCATCATGGCTGAAGATTCCGGCATCAAACGTCTAAAATTCTCAGATGAGTTGAAAGATCAAAACGACGATATCCCACGTGAAGATCAAGCGGCTCGCTTTGATGCTGACTTCTCACTAATGTGCGGTGAATTCAGCGCTTTCCTACCAAATCTATACGAAGCGCTAGGCGGCCTGCCTAACCCTAACGCATAAGATAACCCTACTTTTTAATAAATACGCCCTCACTTTTTGTAGGGCGTTTGTTCATCTAAAGCACAATTCTCCTAGTCACAGTTCACATTTTGACGTAAAATTTGCGCCCCATTTCCATAAGGTGGAATTGGCCTGACTTGTGATCAGATAAAAGAGAATTGAGCAATGACAACTGAGAAAGCATTCGTACCTGAGCTACTGTCTCCAGCGGGCAGCCTGAAAAATATGCGTTACGCATTCGCCTACGGCGCAGATGCAGTTTACGCTGGCCAACCTCGCTACAGCCTTCGCGTACGTAACAACGAGTTTAACCACGAGAACCTAAAAATCGGTATCGATGAAGCACATGCCCTAGGCAAAAAGCTTTACGTGGTATGCAACATCCAACCACATAACTCGAAGCTAAAAACCTTCATTCGTGACCTTAAACCAGTCGTTGAGATGGGCCCTGACGCGTTGATCATGTCAGATCCTGGTCTAATCATGATGGTTCGTGAAGCTTTCCCAGAAATGCCAATTCACCTTTCTGTACAAGCAAACGCTGTAAACTGGGCAACCGTTAAGTTCTGGGCAGCGAATGGCGTTGAACGTGTAATCGTTTCTCGCGAGCTTTCTCTAGAAGAAATCGAAGAAATTCGTGAGCATTGCCCTGAAACTGAACTAGAAGTATTCGTTCATGGTGCACTATGTATGGCTTACTCTGGTCGTTGCCTACTTTCTGGTTACATTAACAAGCGTGACCCTAACCAAGGTACATGTACTAACGCATGTCGTTGGGAATACAAAGTTGAAGAAGGCAAAGAAAACGACGCTGGCGACATCGTTGAGAAGTTTGACCCAACAGAAGCAAAGCCTGTTGAAGTTCAAGACGAGCGCCCTGAAACCACTATCGGTCGTGGTAAACCAACGGATGAAGTGGTTCTGCTTTCTGAAGCGCATCGTCCAGAAGAAAAAATGGCTGCCTACGAAGATGAACACGGCACTTACATCATGAACTCAAAAGACCTACGCGCGGTTCAGCACGTAGAGCGTCTAACGAAGATGGGAGTTCACTCACTAAAAATCGAAGGCCGTACTAAGTCGTTCTACTACTGTGCACGTACTGCTCAGGTTTACCGTAAAGCGATCGACGACGCAGTTGCAGGTAAACCATTCGATGAAAGCCTAATGGGTACCCTAGAAAGCCTAGCTCACCGTGGTTACACAGAAGGTTTCCTACGTCGTCATACACACGATACTTACCAAAACTACGACTACGGTTACTCAGTCTCTGACGCACAACAATTTGTTGGTGAGTTCACAGGTAAACGTCGTGGCGACATGGCAGAAGTTGAAGTGAAAAACAAATTCGTTGTAGGTGACAGCCTGGAGTTAATGACACCAAAAGGTAACGTTGTTTTCACTCTAGAAGCGATGGAAAACCGCAAATCAGAGTCAATTGAAGACGCAAAAGGTAACGGCCACTTCGTATTCATTCCTGTTCCTGAAGACATGAACCTAGAATACGGCCTGTTGATGCGAAATCTAAACGCAGGCCAGGACACTCGTAATCCTACTGGTAAGTAATCATGGCGTTACTCATCACTGACAAATGCATTAACTGCGACATGTGTGATCCGGAATGCCCGAATGGCGCGATCAGCATGGGAGACAGCATCTTCGAAATCGACCCTAACTTATGTACTGAGTGCAAAGGTCATTACGAAAAGCCTACCTGTCAGTCAGTTTGTCCAATAACAAAATGTATTATTACTGATCCAAACCACATTGAGACAGAAGAGCAATTGCTTGAAAAGTTTGTGGTGATTCAGGGACTCGCCTAAATAAAATGAGGTTCAACTTTGCGAACAAAGTTGAACCTTTTTTTATCCTGATTTTTCGATTGGATAGATATTGCAAAACAACTCTTTCTCAAAGTGATACTCGAGTCTTTCACGCCAATTTTCAGCTTGGGATACAGGAATTAAATAGAAGTTTTCCCTGCTCGTATCTGTAACGAAAGCCATTCCATATTGCATTAGCTCGTAATGCACATCATTAACAAATCCCGGATCGAGACGCTGACGTCCCGTCAGGTGATTAACATCTTCACGAGTCAGTAAGACTCCCTTGGGATCACTACTAAATCTGTGTCTTAACCACTCTGCAAATTCTTTTGCACAAATAATAGTCATGGTTTTGTCCTTGATTCATTCTACGACAGGTCACTCCACACCCCCGCCTCAATACCTTGTCTGCGTTGCCAATTTTGCTTACCAACCGACAGACATATTGTTCAGAAATCAGAGTATCGTGACGAAAGATCTTTCAAAACAGAGTCGTTACCACTCAACAATACATACAACCCGTTATTTATTTAAGAGTTCTATAATATGTCACCCAAACGAGTTGGGTTAGTTTTTGTATTGGTATTATTCACTGTAGACAAAAGTATGATGTTTCTCCAGTTTCACCTGAGCAGAAACAAGAACAAAGATGAGACGTTATTTACTGACGATAAGTGGCTGACATTGTGGTGGAATCGCTTTTTTCTTTTTAGGTTTAGCCGCTACTTTTGCTGGCTGAGGCTTCGCAGGGACAACTGCTTTTGGCTTCCAACTAGCTAACTCCGAACCACACCCATCACCAGAAGGAGGAGGTGCTTGATCTACACAATTAGAGCTTGAGTCAGGGCATGATAAGCGCACATGAAAATGATAATGATGCCCCCACCAAGGACGAACTTTACGTAGCCAAGAACGATCTTTTCCCCCTTCCTGAGCACACAGTTGCTCTTTGATAACAGGGTGAACAAAGATACGAGCCACCTCATCGCTCTTAGCAGCATAACGGATGAGTTCAAAATGCCTCTTATCCCATCGATGATTTAATATCGAGTAGTCTTGCAGATCAACCACACTCATCGGTTTCGGCAATTGAAGTTCGTTATAGGAGAGAGGAGAGTCAGCTAAACGCAACCAGATATCAATATCCAGCCCCGTTTGATGGCTTGAATGACCAGATGAAAAACGGCCGCCACGAGGTAAAGAAAGGTCGCCAATTAGTAAAGTAGTTTTTAACTTTTGATTCGCCTTTAAAGCTAGGCTTTCAACAAAATCTATAGTGTTAGGGTGCCCATAGTAGCGATTCGTTCGACTACGTAACACTTGATAACCTGTACCTTCTAAAGGCAGCGGGGAAGCCCCATCTAAGCAGCCATTCGCGTAACTACCAATAGAAGAGGACATATTATGAGTGGGAGCACTAACTTGCTCCCATGGCGTAGCATAAAGAGGAGCTGAGAAAAATAAACTTAAATAAAAAGAAAGACTCAGCCGCATCATACATCCCCTTTAGTAATGTTCACCATTATCATAGTAGGCATTTGGCGATAGTGCAGAAAAAATGACTGCTACATCAATATCTTCACCGACTACACCACGAACCTGTTGTGTAATTACTTTCGCCACCTTGTCTTGGGTCTCTTGTCCTCGATCAAACCACAAAACTTCAACAAAAGGATAAGCAGGACTTACCTCGCCTTCACTAAAGAAAGTTGTGTAGATGTACTCAAAAGTAAAATCTTCTCGTGGACTATTCATTAGTGGCTGGAGCTCGTCAGTCAGTGGCTTTGATAAAGCTTGTACTGCTTGAGGTTCTACAGCGCGAAATCGTAGATGTGGCATAAGGTTAATCCTATATTTGTAGTGTCCTAAGATGATAACAGGAACAACAACGCTAATCATCCCAACAACAACTAGACGCGTTCTTAAAAATACCCAGAAAAACGCTAATAAATATCAACAAGACCTTGAGATTCCCATCAGTGACATACAACGACAAGGTATCACTAGCGGCTAGATATTAATCCTGCTGGAAAGTTGCTGTTCTTTATATAGGGAAAGTAGATAAGAGATTAGGGCAGTTAAGACTTAGCAACCATTAGCTACGCGCCTAGAATCGCCTATTTGGGAACTTGAATTCACAAAGAATAAATTTGCCATTTTACAAACGTAAAAAAGCCTCAGTCTTTCGACTGAGGCTTTAAATATGGCAGGGGTGGAGAGATTCGAACTCCCAACACGCGGATTTGGAATCCGCTGCTCTGCCAATTGGAGCTACACCCCTGTAGTTCGTGTTTAATGAGACGACTCTCAAATAAGTGGCGGAGCGGACGGGACTCGAACCCGCGACCCCCGGCGTGACAGGCCGGTATTCTAACCAACTGAACTACCGCTCCGCACTGGTTAGACCTAAGTCTA
>NZ_JBICJM010000035.1:0-218869 GCF_043103065.1 Vibrio sp. YQ_11
GTTACTGAGTAAAACTCAATAACGTTAAATAATGGCAGGTCTACCTGGATTCGAACCAGGGAATGGCGGCATCAAAAGCCGCTGCCTTACCGCTTGGCGATAGACCTGCAGACAATAGTCATGAGACTATATCATCTCTATTTCTAGAGAAAGAATGGTGCGGAAAGAGAGACTTGAACTCTCACACCTTGCGGCGCCAGAACCTAAATCTGGTGCGTCTACCAATTCCGCCATTTCCGCATATATTCTTTATATAGAGTTGAATCAAGATGGTGCGGAAGGAGAGACTTGAACTCTCACACCTTGCGGCGCCAGAACCTAAATCTGGTGCGTCTACCAATTCCGCCACTTCCGCGTCTTGAACTCTATAAACCATCAGTTAATTGGTAAAAACTAACAGTTATATTTCTTGTTTCTTTCATTAAGAAAGAATGGTGGCTACGACGGGATTCGAACCTGTGACCCCATCATTATGAGTGATGTGCTCTAACCAGCTGAGCTACGTAGCCATCTTTTGGAGCGAGACAATATAAACCTTCGCGCTCTCAGTGACAACCCTTTTATCAAGGAATCTCACTTTGAATAATGGCAGGTCTACCTGGATTCGAACCAGGGAATGGCGGCATCAAAAGCCGCTGCCTTACCGCTTGGCGATAGACCTGCAGGCAGTAGTTTTTCAACTACTTAACTCTCTATTTCTAGAGAAAAATGGTGCGGAAGGAGAGACTTGAACTCTCACACCTTGCGGCGCCAGAACCTAAATCTGGTGCGTCTACCAATTCCGCCACTTCCGCATCTATTCCTAAGTGCTCTTAATTAAAGAACGTTTAGGAATGGTGGCTACGACGGGATTCGAACCTGTGACCCCATCATTATGAGTGATGTGCTCTAACCAGCTGAGCTACGTAGCCAAAACCATATTTTTTGCTCTCAACGCTTTGTTGCCTTGTCGTTGGGAACGGCGCGCATTATGCGAAGTTGAGTGAGATCCGTCAACAGTTTTTTTAAATAAATCCCCCAAAAAACATCGTTCGCTTTCTTTTTAAACAAAGAGGCGTGTTTATGATCTAAAACTGGAAATAAATTAGCTTGAAGCAAGGAACTTAACTTTGTGGCGTTTATTGCAGACATAAAAAAAGCCAGCATTACTGCTGGCTTTTTATGTAAATGAAGTGTTTGAATTTCATTCACTTAATTATACGTTGAAGCGGAAGTGTACAACGTCGCCATCTTTTACGATGTAGTCTTTACCTTCTAGACGCCATTTACCTGCGTCTTTTGCTCCGTTTTCACCGTTGTATTGGATGAAGTCTTCGTAACCAACGACTTCTGCACGGATGAAGCCTTTTTCAAAGTCAGTGTGGATCTTCGCTGCTGCCTTTGGTGCTGTTGCGCCAACAGGAATTGTCCATGCACGAACTTCTTTAACGCCAGCTGTGAAGTACGTCTGTAGACTTAACAGTTCGTAACCAGCACGAATTACGCGGTTTAGACCAGGTTCTTCGATGCCTAGATCCGCTAGAAACTCTTCGCGTTCGTCGTCTTCTAGTTCAGCCATTTCTGATTCGATCGCTGCACAAACCGGAACAACCACGTTGTTTTCTTTTGCTGCGAACTCACGTACTGCGTCTAGGTACGGGTTGTCTTCAAAACCATCTTCATTTACGTTTGCAATGTACATGGTTGGTTTTAGCGTTAGGAAGTTTAGGTAACCTACTGCTGCTAGTTCTTCTTTAGAAAGTTCAACGGTACGCGCTGAACCACCTTCTGTTAGTACAGGAAGCAGCTTTTCTAGAACTGTCAGCTCGAACTTCGCGTCTTTGTCGCCGCCTTTTGCTTTCTTCGCGTTACGCTGAATCGCGCGCTCACAAGAATCAAGGTCAGCCATAGCTAGTTCAAGGTTGATTACTTCAATATCTTCGATTGGAGATACTTTACCTGCAACGTGAACGATATTTTCGTTTTCGAAACAGCGTACAACGTGACCGATAGCGTCCGTTTCACGGATGTTCGCTAGGAATTTGTTACCTAGGCCTTCACCACGAGATGCGCCCGCAACCAAACCAGCGATGTCTACGAATTCCATTGTAGTAGGTAGAACTTTCTGTGGGTTAACGATCTTTGCTAGTGCGTCTAGACGTAGATCTGGCACAGGAACCACACCAGTGTTTGGTTCGATGGTACAGAACGGGAAGTTTGCTGCTTCAATACCCGCTTTAGTTAGTGCGTTAAACAGAGTTGATTTACCAACGTTAGGTAGACCAACGATGCCACATTTAAAACCCATGATAGTAACCTTATTCAGCTTTGAACGTGTGGAGGCGGTTTTGTGCTTTGGATAGGCCATCCTTAATCAGGATGTCTAGACAACGAACAGCTTCATCTGCTGCGGCATCTAGTAGCTCTTGCTCTTTCGCTGGAGCTTTACCTAATACAAAACCTGCCACTTTATCTTTGTGTCCCGGATGGCCAATGCCGATACGAAGACGATAAAAATCTTTGTTATTGCCCAGTTTGCTTATTGTGTCACGCAGTCCGTTGTGGCCCCCGTGGCCACCACCTTTCTTAAACTTAGCGACACCTGGCGGTAAGTCTAGCTCGTCGTGAGCAACCATGATCTCTTCTGGCTTAATTTGGTAAAACTTCGCCAAAGCAGCGATCGCTTTTCCAGAGAGGTTCATGAAAGTGGTAGGGATAAGCAAACGGAGATCCTGGCCGTTGACCATGATGCGTCCGGTTAGGCCAAAGAACTTTGGTTCGTTCTTCAGGGTAACGTTATGAACGCGTGCTAATTCTTCTACAACCCAAGCGCCCGCATTATGGCGAGTTTTGGCATATTCTGGTCCCGGATTAGCAAGACCAACAAGAAGTTTGATTGGTTGAGTCAAGGTTAGGATCTCTCTGGAATCTCAAAAAGCGCAGTATAATAACACAGAATTCTCACAGTGGGCGACCAAGGGATTTTCTGCCTATCGATACAAATAAAAAAACACCCCATAGAGGGGTGCTTTTGAAATCAGTCTAACTGAAATGTTCGGATTAGTTGAACATCGCAGAGATTGACTCTTCGTTGCTGATGCGACGGATTGCTTCAGCTAGCATACGAGATAGGCTTAATGTGGTTACTTTGCCTGTCGCCGCCATCTCTTTAGAAAGAGAGATAGAGTCAGTTACGATAACTTGGTCAAGAACAGAGTTCTTAATGTTGTCTGCAGCGTTACCAGAGAATACAGCGTGAGTTGCGTAAGCGAATACACGCTTAGCACCGCGCTCTTTTAGCGCTTCAGCTGCTTTACATAGAGTGCCACCTGTATCGATCATGTCATCAACGATCACACAGTCGCGACCTTCAACATCACCGATTAGGTTCATCACTTCAGAAACGTTTGCACGTGGACGACGCTTATCAACGATAGCAATATCGATGTCGCCTAGCGCTTTCGCCGTTGCACGAGCTCGAACCACACCACCTAGGTCAGGAGAAACCACTACTGGGTTATCTAGACCGCGAGATTGCATGTCTTCAAGTAGTACAGGAGTACCGAAGATGTTATCTACAGGAACATCGAAGAAGCCTTGGATTTGCTCTGCGTGTAGGTCGATAGTAAGAACGCGGTCAACACCAACGTTAGATAGGAAATCAGCAACAACTTTTGCAGTAATTGGCACACGAGCAGAACGTACACGACGATCTTGACGGGCGTAACCAAAGTAAGGGATAACTGCAGTGATACGGCCTGCTGAAGCACGGCGCATTGCATCAATCATAACAACCAATTCCATTAGGTTGTCGTTAGTCGGTGCACAAGTGGATTGAATGATGAAAACATCGCTACCACGAACATTCTCATTGATTTGAACTGCAACTTCGCCATCAGAAAAGCGAGAAACAGATGCATCACCAAGAGAGATGTAAAGACGATCAGCAATACGTTGGGCTAGTTCAGGTGTTGCGTTACCAGCAAATAGCTTCATATCAGGCACGGTGGAAACCTCGGGTTTGCGTCCAGTTTTAAATAGGTCGGTGTGAGGCTGATTGGTATTCAGCCAAAGTCTCTTTTAGTGGCGAAATATTGCGCCCTTGAGCGACAAATGCCGAGACTTTATCAGAGAGTTGTGCAAGGATAGTTTCTGCTTCCGATTTGCTCGAAAATTCAGCAAAAACGCAAGATCCTGTCCCCGTCAATCTTGACGGCGCGTATTGTAGCAGCCATGAAAGTTGCTTATCAACCTCTGGGTAGAGCATTCGTACAATTTTTTCGCAATCGTTTACGCTCGGCGCGTTCAAAAGTCTTTCTAGATCTCGTTTTGGTGTGTTTCGTGTCAGATCTGGATGACGGAATATATCCGCTGTCGCAATAGAAACATTTGGTCTCACGACGAGATACCACTTTTCTTCCGGGTTGGCTGGAGAAAGCTTCTCACCCACACCTTCAGCAAAAGCGGAAAAACCGCGCACAAAAACAGGCACGTCAGCGCCCAGTTTTAGGCCAATTTCGGCTAATTCATCATCAGTTAAATTGAGCCGCCACAAGTGGTTGAGTGCCACAAGTGTCGTAGCGGCATTTGAAGAACCGCCGCCAATTCCACCACCCATTGGTAAAATTTTGTGCAGTTCGATATGCGCACCAAAAGAGCAGTGAGCGTAATTTTGCAGCGCAGTTGCAGCTTTCCAAATTAAATTGTCTTGAAGAGGCACACCTTCTATCTCTGGAGAAATCGTAATATCACCAGAATGGTTTGCTTGAATGGTGAGCTCATCTCCGTGATCGACGAATTGGAATAAGGTTTGTAACTCGTGATAGCCGTTTTCTGTGCGGCCATTGATGTATAGAAAGAGATTCAATTTCGCCGGAGACGGCCAGCGGGTTGAAGTTTCGATCATTGGGTGATGTTCCATTTTGTGATCACTAGATTGATTTTTACGTCTGATGTCGTCAGCTTTAGTTTATTCGGTAATGGAAGCGTCTGTTCGTGCCATTCTACGTCGCCATAACGTTCGTAAGCGATTTTCCAGTCGTTAAGACCTATCTGTTTGTCTAAGGTTTGCAGTGTGTTGGCTGGAGAAAGCTGGAATGTATCTGCATCGGTAGGTAAACCGAGTAACCAGTCGGGCATGTGGTCAACTGGCATCATCAAGCCTGTGAGGCGATAAATCAGTTGATTAGCGTTGCGTGCTGAAAGGACTTGGTCATCATACGTTTCAACCGTTGCCCCTTGTGGGGTAATCGTCAGTTTTAATGCGGTTTGTCCCAAGACAGTGGTTAATCGAAGTTGGCTTAAAGCGGTGGAGTGCTTCCAAAAAAAGTTCAGACTTTGTCTTTGGTCGGGGCCGATGTAGCCTAATTTCCCTGTCGCTTGAAAATCATGGATGGTTTCAAGACGTTGTTCATGAGCTTGCCATTCGACGCTGGTGACGCTTTCAGGAACGGAACTACACCCAGCGAGAATAAGGCTCGACAAGAAAAAGATGAGAAAGGAACGTAAGGTCATGTTTGATGGCTTATTAATCAGTTTCATCGGGAATCGCTCACAACTATAGCATTGAAAAGACGGACTTAGGAAAACAAATCCGGCTTACCCTTTCAATAAATGCGTGCTTACAGTAAAATTCTGAACCTATTTTATAACCGATCTCAGAGATACCACGTTAGATGTCCTTGCTTGCTATTGGAATTAATCACAATACAGCGTCTGTTGACTTGCGAGAGAAAGTGGCGTTCGGGCCTGATAAGCTCGGCCCTGCACTTGAGCAACTCAGAGAGCACGAAGCGGTTAACGGCAGTGTGATTGTTTCAACCTGTAACCGTACTGAGTTGTACTGCGACGTTAAGCAAGGAGCGCGAAACAAGCTGATCGATTGGCTCGCTCAATTTCACCAAGTGAGCCGTGAAGACTTGATGCCAAGTTTGTATGTACACGAAGAACAAGCGGCAATTAAACACTTGATGCGCGTCTCGTGTGGCCTTGATTCACTGGTACTTGGTGAGCCGCAGATCTTAGGTCAAGTGAAACAGGCATTTTCTGATTCACGTGATCATCAAGCTGTAGACTCGTCGATTGATAAGCTGTTCCAAAAAACGTTTTCTGTTGCAAAACGAGTTCGTACGGAAACTGATATCGGTGGCAATGCTGTGTCGGTGGCTTACGCCGCATGTACATTAGCAAAACACATTTTCGAATCGTTATCTGACTCGACAGTCTTACTTGTCGGGGCAGGTGAAACCATCGAACTGGTCGCGAAGCACTTAGCGTCGAACGGCTGCACAAAAATGATAGTCGCAAACCGCACCAAAGAGCGTGCTCAAGGGTTAGCTGAGCAGTTTGGTGCAGAAGTAATCAGCCTGAACGAAATCCCAGACCACCTCGCAAGAGCGGACATCGTGATTAGCTCAACAGCGAGTCCGTTGCCTATTATTGGTAAAGGCATGGTCGAAACAGCGCTGAAACAACGTCGTCATCAACCTATTCTGTTAGTCGATATTGCTGTACCACGTGATGTGGAAGCGCAAGTTGGCGAATTGAACGATGCTTATCTGTATTCGGTGGACGACTTGCAGTCGATCATCGATAGCAATATTGAGCAACGTAAAGTTGAAGCGATTCAGGCCGAAGCTATTGTTAGTGAAGAAAGTGCGTCGTTTATGACGTGGCTACGCTCACTGCAAGCGGTTGATAGTATTCGCGATTATCGTAAGTCGGCGAACGAAATACGTGAAGAGTTACTGAGTAAAAGCCTGCAATCATTGGCAGCTGGCGCAGATCCGGAGAAAGTACTGCGCGAACTTAGTAATAAACTCACCAACAAACTGATTCACGCCCCAACACGCGCACTACAAAGTGCGGCGGAACAAGGCGAACCAGCAAAATTAACGATTATCCGCCAAACGCTTGGCTTAGATGATCTGTAACTCACGCTTTTTATTAAGAAAACGACACTATGAAAGCCTCTATTCTGACTAAGCTAGAAACGCTAGTAGAACGTTACGAAGAAGTTCAACATCTTCTTGGTGATCCTGATGTAATTGGAGATCAGGACAAATTCCGTGCTCTATCAAAAGAGTACTCTCAGCTAGAAGAAGTAACTAAGTGCTTCCAAGCTTACCAACAAGCTCAAGACGATCTTGCTGCCGCTGAAGAGATGGCAAAAGAAGACGACGAAGAAATGCGTGAAATGGCTCAAGAAGAGATCAAAGACGCGAAAGAAGCGATTGAACGTCTTGCTGATGAGTTGCAAATTCTTCTTCTTCCAAAAGATCCAAATGATGATCGTAACTGTTTCCTTGAAATCCGCGCTGGTGCTGGCGGTGATGAAGCAGGTATCTTCGCTGGCGACCTATTCCGTATGTACAGCAAATACGCAGAAAAGCGTGGCTGGCGCATTGAAGTGATGTCTTCAAACGAAGCGGAGCACGGTGGTTACAAAGAGATGATCGCGAAAGTGAGCGGCGACGGTGCATACGGCGTGCTGAAGTTTGAATCTGGCGGTCACCGTGTACAACGTGTACCAGCGACAGAATCTCAAGGTCGTGTGCATACTTCTGCGTGTACAGTAGCGGTCATGGCGGAAATCCCAGAGGCGGATCTGCCAGAAATCAAAGCGGCAGACCTAAAAATCGATACGTTCCGTGCATCTGGCGCGGGTGGTCAGCACGTTAACACTACGGATTCTGCAATCCGTATTACCCACTTACCAACGGGTACAGTGGTAGAGTGTCAAGACGAGCGTTCACAGCATAAGAACAAAGCGAAAGCGATGGCAGTACTGGCTGCTCGTATCGTTCAAGCGGAACAAGAGCGTCGTGCGGCAGAAGTGTCTGACACGCGTCGTAACCTACTAGGTTCTGGTGACCGCAGTGACCGTATCCGTACTTACAACTACCCGCAAGGCCGTGTTTCTGACCACCGAATCAACCTAACCATCTACCGTTTGAACGAAGTGATGGAAGGCGACCTACAAAGCTTGATTGACCCAGTGGTTCAAGAACACCAAGCAGACCAACTAGCGGCGCTAGCTGAGAACGCTTAATCGATGAGCCAAGTTCAATCCATTGAGCAAGCACTGAAAAGTGCGACGGCAAAACTGACAGAAGGCGGCAAAGAGTCGCCTTCTCTCGATGCAGCTGTCCTTCTTTGCCATGTTCTTGGCAAACCGCGAACCTATTTGCTAACGTGGCCAGAAAAAGCATTGGAACCTGAGCAACAAGCGCAGTTTGATGCTTTACTCGCAAGGCGCTTAGCAGGCGAACCCGTTGCTTACATTATTGGTGAGCGCGAGTTTTGGTCTCTACCTCTCAAAGTTTCTCCTACTACCTTGATCCCAAGACCAGACACCGAGCGTTTGGTTGAAGTTGCTTTGGATAAAACCTATGGGCAGACCGGATCGATTCTAGATTTAGGCACGGGGACAGGAGCAATTGCGTTGGCATTAGCGTCTGAGCTACCGAATCGTCAGGTAATGGGAGTTGACCTCAAACAAGAGGCCAAAGAGCTTGCTGAGTACAATGCCGCGCAGCTAAACATCAAAAATGTGACGTTTGACCAAGGTAGCTGGTTCGAGCCTATTGCAGAGGGAACAAAGTTTGCTTTAATTGTTTCCAATCCGCCGTATATTGACGAGAAAGATCCGCATTTATCCCAAGGTGACGTTCGTTTTGAGCCAAAATCCGCGCTGGTCGCTGATGAAAATGGCTTAGCGGATATTCGCCATATCTCCGATTTGGCTCGTCAGTATCTTGAAGAGGGCGGTTGGCTTGCCTTCGAACACGGTTACGACCAAGGCGAGGCGGTTCGCGAGATCATGCGTGGCTTTGGTTATCAGCAAGTTGTCACCGAAAAAGATTATGGTGGGAATGATCGAGTGACCCTCGGTTGCTACCAGCCTTCATAAGAACGAGCAAGTCAGCAGTAATTTATTAAAAGAGAAGAAAAATGTACGTAGCTCTAAAACATATTCACCTTGTCACCATCGCACTGAGTGCCACATTGTTGTCGATTCGATTCGCGTTAATGATGATGAACTCTCCAAAGCGCAACCATCGTTTTCTGAAAGTTTTTCCACACATTGTTGATACCGCGCTGTTGTTGTCAGGTGTTGCTTTGATCTTTGTTACTGGCTTCATTCCATTTACAGACTCAGCCCCTTGGCTAACCAACAAGATCACGTGTGTGTTGGCGTATATTGCTCTGAGCTTCTTCGCTCTGAAACTAGCTAAAAATAAATTGCTGCAAATTTTCGGTTTCTTTGGCGCACTCGGTTGGTTGGTCATGGCGGCTAACATCGCCGTGTCTAAGAGTCCAACTTTATTTGGGTAATCGTCATGCTTGAGTTTTTTGACGAAGATTTTGACAACATGGCGCTGGTGGAAGGAGCGTTAGAGCTCAATAAATCCGTTAATCCAGAAACCAACGTCCATTGGGCTAAGCAAGAGCTAGAGCGTCTGTACCAAGAAGCAGAAGCAACGCTTATCCATGAAACAGATGAAGAGCAGCGTTTCGACTCTTTCCTACGTCTGTTTTTCCATGAGTGGGGCTTCAAAGGTGACGACCAAGAGTACTTTATCTCTGACAACAGCTTTATCGATAAAGTGCTAGAGCGTAAAAAAGGTATACCGGTCAGCTTAGGTGCAATTTTATTGTACTTAGGCAATCGCCTAGGCTTCCCTATGAAAGGTGTGACATTCCCAACTCAGTTCCTAATTAAAGTGGATTGGATGCACAAAACACCAGACTACATTAACCCGTTCAACGGGGAGTATGTTGGTGAGAAAATCCTTCAAGCTTGGTTAATCGGTCAAGAAGGACCGTTAGCGCAGCTTAAACCGGAACATTTTGACGAAGCGGATAATCCGACAGTGATTGGTCGCTGGTTGGCGTTGATTAAAAGCGCGATGCTGAGAGAAGAGCGTTACACACTGGCGCTGCGCTGTACTAATCTGGCGTTGACCTTTGTGCCAGATGACCCATACGAGATTCGTGATCGCGGTTTTATCTTCCAACAGCTTGAGTGTCATCAGGTCGCGGTATCTGACTTTCAGTACTTTATTGACCAATGTCCCGACGATCCTGCGTCTGAGCTACTAAAATCACAAGTTAATGCGATGAGTGAAAAACACGTCACGCTTCACTAATTTTATCGGAGTGCCCAAGCGTGGCATACCGTGGACAGAAAAAAGAGAATCATAATGGAACAGAAAATCGTTAATATCGGCGACATCCAGGTTGCTAACGACAAGCCATTCACCCTATTTGCAGGCATGAACGTTCTTGAGTCTCGTGATCTTGCTATGCAGATCTGTGAGCATTACGTAAAAGTAACAGACAAACTGGGCATTCCTTACGTATTCAAGGCGTCGTTCGACAAAGCAAACCGCAGTTCTGTTCATTCATACCGTGGCCCAGGCCTTGAAGAAGGTATGAAAATCTTCCAAGAGCTAAAAGACACTTTTGGCGTTAAGATCATCACTGACGTTCACACAGAAGCACAAGCTCAACCTGTCGCTGACGTGGTAGACGTTATTCAGCTTCCTGCATTTCTAGCTCGTCAAACTGACCTAGTTGAAGCAATGGCGAAAACAGGCGCAGTGATCAACGTGAAGAAACCTCAATTTATGAGCCCTAGTCAAGTGGGTAACATCGTTGAGAAATTCGCGGAATGTGGTAACGACAAGATCATCCTATGTGAGCGCGGTTCTTGCCACGGTTACGATAACCTAGTTGTAGACATGCTTGGCTTTGGTGTAATGAAGAACGCGTCGAAAGGTAGCCCAATCATCTTTGACGTAACGCACTCACTACAAATGCGTGACCCATCAGGCTCAGCATCTGGCGGCCGTCGTGAGCAGACAGTTGAGCTTGCAAAAGCGGGTCTAGCGACAGGCATTGCGGGTCTATTTATCGAAGCGCACCCGAACCCAGATCAAGCACGTTGTGATGGCCCATCTGCACTGCCTCTAGACAAACTAGAGCCATTCTTGGCGCAAATGAAGTCACTAGATGACTTGATTAAGAGCTTTGAAAACATCGATATCAAGTAGCGATTCGTTACTGTTCATGATGAAAAATAAAATAGCCAACCAAGAGTTGGCTATTTTTTTATCTGATAAACCGTAAATTCTCAAACTTGTTACTGATGAATTTGTTATTGCTAAACAATGCATCATAATTATGAAATCAATGTGTTAGGGTGCGCGTGGTTTTCAAATAGCTCTAATGTTTGAAAATGTGCATCAGTAATCCCAATAAGAAAAAGGTAAAAAAATGAATCAGCGTCTGATTATCAAAACCGTTTTGAGTGCCGCTATTTTGGCCTCGCTGGCTGGATGTGCTTCGCAACCTGCTCATGAATGGAATGCAGATACCACTTATAAATTGACTGTCTTACACACCAACGATCACCACGGTCGTTTTTGGCAGAATAAACACGGTGAGTACGGCATGGCCGCGCGAAAGACGTTGATCGATGATCTGCGTGATGAAATTCAAGCAGAAGGAGGCAGCGTGCTGTTGCTGTCTGGTGGTGATATTAATACCGGCGTTCCTGAATCTGATTTACAAGACGCTGAACCAGATTTCAAAGGCATGAGTAAGATTGGTTACGACGCGATGGCGTTAGGTAATCACGAATTTGATAATCCGCTAGACGTGCTATTCAAACAGCAAGATTGGGCTAACTTCCCAATGCTGTCAGCCAACATCTACGACAAAAAAACGGGCAAGCGTTTATTCCAACCTTACGCGATGTTCAATAAGCAAGGCATTAAAATTGCGGTTATTGGTCTGACAACAGAAGATACCGCGAAGTTGGGAAATCCTGAGTTTATCGGTCAAGTGGACTTCCGCGACCCGAAAGCGGAAGCGAAAGAGCTGATTGCAGAACTGAAAAAAACAGAAAATCCGGATCTGATTTTCGCTGTCACGCACATGGGTCACTACGAAAATGGCAACCGTGGCATCAATGCGCCGGGTGATGTAGCTTTGGCGCGTTACCTCAATGAAGGCGATTTGGACATGATTGTGGGTGGTCACTCACAAGAGCCCGTTTGTATGGAAGGTCCTAACGTTATCAAAAAGAACTTTAAACCGGGTGATGAGTGTCAGCCAGACCAACAAAACGGTACTTACATTGTTCAGGCGCATGAGTGGGGTAAATATGTTGGCCGTGCCGATTACGAATTCCGTAACGGCGAACTATCAATGGTGAGCTACGATCTTATTCCGGTAAACTTGAAGAAAAAAATCAACGTGGATGGCCAATCACAACGTGTGTTTGTTCAAGATGAAATTACTCAAGACAAAGCGATGTTGGACTTCCTTCGCCCTTTCCAAGAAAAAGGCCAAAGCCAGCTGAATGTGAAAATTGCGGAATCAAACGGTAAGCTAGAAGGTGACCGAGATGTCGTGCGATTCCAACAGACGAATCTAGGTCGTTTAATTGCAACGGCTCATATGGAACGTGCAAAAGCTGATTTCGCAGTGATGAACTCAGGCGGTGTGCGTGATTCTATTGAAGCTGGTGACATCACATACAAAGATGTGCTGACCGTGCAGCCATTTGGCAACATGGTTTCTTACGTCGATATGTCTGGTCAAGAAGTCTTAGATTACCTAAACATTGTTGCAACCAAGCCAGTTGATTCAGGTGCTTACGCGCAGTTTGCGGGTATCTCTATGCGTATTGAAAATGACAAAGTCACCAATGTATTTATCGGTAACAAGCAACTGCGTTTAGATGGTCGTTACCGCTTCACAGTACCAAGTTACAACGCTTCTGGTGGCGATGGTTACCCTAAAATTGATACGCACCCTGGCTACGTCAACACAGGTTTTACCGATGCAGAAGTCTTGAAAGACTATCTAGAAAGCCATAGCCCAATTGACGTTAACGAATACGCACCTTCTGGTGAGGTGATGTACCAAACAAACAATGTGGTCAATCAATAGAGTTTGATTGCGAAAAAGCGTTTGACTCAAACTCGCTGATATCATTAACTAAAAGCGCAGCTCCCATTGATGGGGGCTGCGTTTTTTATTTTTATAAGGAGAATCTTGATGACTCCGGCCATTAATCTTGCGAAAAAGAAAAAAGTTCCTCACACTATTCACCAGTATGAACATGACCCGAGAGCAGACAGCTATGGGTTAGAAGCGGCTGAAGTGTTGGGGCAAGATCCTAAAAAAGTATTCAAAACCCTGTTGTTTTGCCTTAATGGCGAGCCCAAAAACTTGGCAGTAGCCATCATTCCTGTGGATCAAAAACTGAATCTAAAATTGGCAGCCAAAGCAGCAAAGGGTAAAAAAGCCGACATGGCAGACCCAGACATCGCTCAAAAGACAACGGGTTATGTAGTTGGCGGCATTAGTCCACTTGGACAAAAGAAAGCGTTGCCAACCTTTCTACATGAAAGTGCAAAAGAACAAGAGACGATTTGTGTGAGCGCGGGTAAACGAGGCTTAGAAATTGAGCTTGCTCCGCAAGATCTTGTTGCTTTGACCAGAGGGCAGTTTGCCCCATTATGCTTGTAAGCCAGTTTGGGTTGAATGACCAACAAAGAAAAAGGACGCGAAAGCGTCCTTTATTGTTATTTTTTGAGGCTTAATGTGCCACTAGTGCGTTTTGTCGGTTTACTTGTCGTATTCGGATTGACGTAATGCTGCTTCGGTTTGCTCGGTGTTTGAGGCTTGTTTTGCGGTCTGCCATGCTCACCTTGTGGCTTCGCGCGTTCACCTTGAGGTTTCGCTTTGTAATGCTCTTTCGCAGGGCGTGAGTTTTCATCATCACGTTGACGGCGCTTTTGCTGGCCTTTTTTAGAGTTGGGTGCATGGCGGAACTCGTCAGCGTTATTACCACGGAAGGTGCGCGTTTTTTGATTGCGACGAGCAGTCGAACCTTGGTTCTCTTCACGGCTATCAAACAGTTTCGCATCAGTCGCTTTACGAATATTACGACCTCGAGAATCTGTCTTTGACGCTTCCTCGGTACCAACCGAGCCATCGCACATTGCTAAAATTTCTGCGACTTCGTCATCGGTTAGGTAACGCCATTTACCATTTGGAATACCATCTAGAGAGATGTTCATGATGCGTACGCGGCGAAGTTTAAATACTTCGTAGCCGAGTGCTTCACACATACGGCGGATCTGACGGTTTAGGCCTTGCGTCAAAATAATACGGAAAGAGAACTTGGTTTCTTTCGTAACTTTACAAGGGAGCGTTACGGTATCGAGGATTCGAACACCGCTCGACATCTGTTTTAGGAATTCGTCCGTAATTGGCTTGTCGACACGCACCACGTATTCTTTTTCGTGGTTGTTACCAGCGCGCAGAATCTTATTTACGATGTCGCCATCGTTAGTCAAGAAGATCAAACCATCCGAAGGTTTGTCGAGTCGACCAATTGGGAAAATACGCTTTTTGTGACCGATGAAATCGACGATATTGCCGGGGATATCACGCTCAGTCGTACAGGTGATGCCTGTTGGCTTGTTGAGGGCGATATAAATCGGCTTTTCTTTTGAAGCGACAGGCTTGCCATCAACACAAACGTCGTCACCAGGTAGTACTTTGGTGCCCATTTCTGGCTGTTTGCCGTTAATGGTCACTCGACCTTCTTCGATCAGTTTATCGGCAGCGCGACGCGAGCAAAAGCCCGTTTCGCTGATGAATTTATTTAAGCGTTTCGCGTTGTCTTGTGACATATCGGTCTCCTAACGTTTCACAACGGCGGTGAATTTGATGACCCTTCCCGCAAGTGGGAAGGGGAAATAAGGTCGGGCATT
This sequence comes from Vibrio sp. YQ_11, assembly GCF_043103065.1. Taxonomy (NCBI): domain Bacteria; kingdom Pseudomonadati; phylum Pseudomonadota; class Gammaproteobacteria; order Vibrionales; family Vibrionaceae; genus Vibrio; species Vibrio sp. YQ_11. The sequence continues at coordinate 14,778 of NZ_JBICJM010000035.1, forward strand.
CTAGCACCGAGGAGAAACTTAACCTAACCGTTTTTGATGACGTTCGCGGTTTTCTAGTTTCTTGTCTGCGCTTTTTCTTAGCAATACATAAACAGCACCACTGCCACCGTGAAAGCGTTGTGCACTGTGCACGCATTGCACTTCTTTTATTTGTTGTAACCAACTGCTGACGAAGCTTTTCATTAATGCTGGTGGATTCGAACGTTCGCCGCGGCCGTGCACAATCACAACAGTACGAATATCCATTGAGATACATTGCTTTAAGAACTTCACTACTTCATCACGTGCTTCTTTCAGCGTTTTACGATGCAAGTCTAAACGGGCTTGGATAGGGTACTTCCCAAGGCGAAGTTTGCGAAATACACCATCTTGAACACCATCTCGTTTGAACTCGACGAAGTCATCGGGTTTGAGCATTTCTGCATGATCGAGAGAAAGGTATTCTGGGTCATCTTCGGTGAGCCAAATCGCTGCTTCGCGTTTGGCAATATGTGCATCAGTCACTTGGTGGACTTTTTTGTGTTCAGCAGTGTCTTGGTTGATTGGCTTAACATCGCCCATCATCTGTTGAAACAGTTCAAAATCGTCATCGTGAGACATAGTGGCAATCTCATAAGAACAGGATAGGTAGATAGGATTATATCAACGAGATGTGGCAGAAGATCAAATAAAAAACCGGAGCAGGCAAGTAACCGGCTCCGGTGCAAAGCGTTTCTAGAGCTAAGCGAGATCTAGTGAGGAGATTTGTCGTTCATGATCTTATAGATGAAGAAACCGCCGTAAAACAGCATCAGACCAAATGCCCCAAAGATTACTATCATTGACGATAGACCCACTGCATTACCAAATAGGAGATCAAGCCAAAAGTCCATATGTTTCCTCCAAGATATTCCCGACAGGCATAAAACTAAATGGCGGTGTTTTTTTGCACACTGATCTGGATCAATTATGTTGCTAAGGTTAATAAACTGTGTTTTATTGTGGGTTATCAATCACATTTTACGTGCTAGTGTTCAGTTATTCATCAAACGAATTAAGACATTACGTTTTTTTGCAAAAAGCACTTGCGTCTCCAATCAGAATCCGTAATATACGCATCGTTGACGGGGACAAGACCCCAGTTAAACATCTCGGTGAATAGCGCAGCTTGGTAGCGCATCTGGTTTGGGACCAGAGGGTCGGGGGTTCGAATCCCTCTTCACCGACCACTTTCAAAGAAGCCGCAGCAGAAATGCTGCGGCTTTTTGCATTCTATGCATTTGCATTCGAACATCGGGTCGGGGGCAGGGAGCCCAGCCGCGTCGAATCTCTCTTCACCGACCATTTTTAGAAAGCCTGCTCCATGAGCAGGCTTTCGTCGTTCTAGCGCTAGAAATTTGAGACGTCAATGATATAGAGCTAAATAGGGCTTGCCTGAAGTTAGAATATGGCTCTTCATCGACCATATTAAGAAAAAGGCTCTACAGAAATGTAGAGCCTTTTTCGCATGTGTAATGATGGTTTTGGCTGGGTTTTAAATATTGCACTTTGCTTTGCGTGTTTTACCAAGCGAGGTAATTTCAAATCCCCGTTGTGCGAGCAAATCGATAAGGTTGTCTTTACCCACCAGATGCAGACTTCCAACCACAACGGTGTAGCGACCTGACTTTTTAGGCAGCACACTGCCAGTATCGAGTTTTTTCGCCCAATCACGGTTGCGAGAATATAAGAACGCTTCGTTAAAATCTTCCGTCGCTTTGTCTGTTAAAGATGCCTCTTCCAGCATACTGCCATCACCACTTTTCCAGCTTTCTATCAAACACTGTACAAGTTTGTCACCACCTTCGTATTCGTCTATCGAGGACAGCAGCATTTCTTGCCCACCATTTGGCTGACCAGCAATAAGACCGATTTGAAACTGCACCGATTCTAACGAGAGGACTGGCAGGTGCTTTTTCTCAGCTAAACCAATTAGATGCATGTCTACACCTTTGTCCGATACGTAGCCAAGCTTATTGACTAGCGCGAGTTGGATGGTCAGAGCTGCGGTCCAAGGTGGCGCATTGAGAAGTTGCGCTTCTGCCATGCCTAGATCTTTGGCGATGTTCACTAACAGTTGGCGTTGAGTTTTGTCGAGTACGTCTTTAGAGAGAATCGAACTCACTGGGTACACCACACCTTCAGAGCTTCTTACATCGGCCTCAATAATTAAGCCCGAGCTTTGTTCCAAAAACTTAGTGATGTTTTTCGGAAGTGGATACATGCTTTTATCACCGACATGTACGGAGCCGATAATCATGTATTCCGTGTCGCCTTTTTTAGCTCGCCAGTGTTGAGGCTCAGCGTAGGACGAAAAGGAGGTAAAGATAACAATAAGAGATGACATCAGTGTCATTAGGCGAAACATAGTTTTTATCCTCGGCTGAATCTTATGGTGAGACTCTGATTTCAGCATCTACAACTCACAGGGGATATTACTTTATACCCAAATAAAGCTTAGACACCAGAGCTCACTTTAAAACTCTTTTTTGCAACGATTGGATAGACCAACCAATCGACAAAAACGTCATTTCAAACAATATTGACGAGTTTTGACACGCTAAAAATGAGATTGACTTCACGAAAGCTAAATTGGTGAGTTTGTTATTAATGGTTCACAAAATAATCAGATGTGATCCGAATCCTACAAAGTCATACCAAATCAATCGGAATCGGTGATTTAGATCGCAACAAACTCGTCAAAATAAGTTGTTCGATTTTGACGTTGGCTGTAAGTGCATGAAATAAATGTGTTTATATTTTTTCTTGGTGAGTGGAGTTTGAGCTGGATCACTTCTTACTTTTATTTATTTTACGCTTAGAAATAACTACTTGTATGTTGAATGACATTGTTGAGCACCACAGATTTGGGTGCTTTTAAATTGCGTAATTGTCGTTTTGAACCACTGACTTTTTGGGGAAAGTAAGATGTTGAAACCTAGTTTGATTGCTGCTTCTGTTATTGCAACACTAGCAGGTTGTTCTGCTCTGCAAAGCTCTGAGCAACAAGTTGTAAATTCACTGGCTGATAACCTTGATATCCAGTATCAAGTGCTCACTAACCATGGTGCTAATGAAGGTCTTGCATGTCAGGATTTGGGCGCTGAGTGGGCATCTTGTAACAAGGTCAACATGACTCTAGTAAACCAAGGCGAAGCAGTTAACTCAAAAGATTGGGCGATCTACTTTCACAGCATTCGTTTGATCCTAGATGTCGACAATGAACAGTTTAAAATCTCTCGCGTAACGGGTGATCTACACAAACTTGAACCAACTGATAAGTTTGATGGTTTTGCAGCGGGTGAAGAGGTGGTTCTTCCTCTGATCGGTGAATACTGGCAGCTTTTTGAAACAGACTTTATGCCGGGTGCATTTGTTGCAGCGCCAAACGCTGAACCTAAAATGATCGCTTCTCTCAATACTGAAGATGTGGCTTCTTTTGTCACTGGTCTTGAGGGTAATAACCTAAAACGTACACCAGATGACAACAACATCTTTGCCAGTGCGGTATCGCGTTTCGAGAAGAACGACGACTTAGTGAAACAAGACGTCTCCACGACGTTGTTACCAACGCCAATGCACGTTGAGGCGGGCAAAGGCAAAGTCGATATTACAGAAGGTATTGCGCTGCCTAAAGACGCATTTGATGCGGCTCAGTTCGCAGCGATTCAAGATCGTGCAGAAGTGGTAGGTGTGGATGTTCGTGGTGATCTTCCTGTAAGCATCACTGTTGTTCCTGTAGACTTCACCGGTGAATTAGCAAAATCGGGTGCTTACGAAATGAGCATCAACGGCGACGGTATCGCGATTAAAGCATTTGATAAAGTGGGTGCTTTCTACGCGGTACAATCTATCTTTGGCCTGGTAGATAGCCAAAATGCTGATTCTCTACCACAACTGTCCATCCAAGACGCTCCTCGTTTTGACTACCGTGGCGTGATGGTGGATGTGGCTCGTAACTTCCACTCTAAAGATGCCATCCTTGCAACGCTAGACCAAATGGCGGCGTACAAGATGAATAAACTGCACCTTCACCTAACGGATGATGAGGGTTGGCGTCTTGAAATTCCAGGTCTGCCAGAGCTGACTGAAGTAGGTTCTAACCGCTGTTTTGACCTTGAAGAGAAAAGTTGCTTGTTGCCACAACTAGGTTCTGGCTCAACTTCTGACAACTTCGGTTCGGGTTACTTCAGCAAAGCAGATTACGTGGAAATCTTGAAGTATGCGAAAGCACGTAACATCGAAGTAATTCCTGAAATTGATATGCCAGCACATGCTCGAGCAGCAGTTATCTCAATGGAAGCACGTTACAACCGCCTAATCGAAGAAGGTAAAGAAGCGGAAGCGAACGAGTACCGTCTGATGGATCCTCAAGATACATCGAACGTAACAACGGTTCAGTTCTACAACAAGCAGAGCTTTATCAACCCATGTATGGAATCTTCCACTCGCTTCGTAGATAAAGTGATTTCAGAAGTGGCAGCAATGCACACGGAAGCAGGCGCGCCGCTAACAACATGGCACTTTGGTGGTGATGAAGCGAAGAACATTAAGTTAGGTGCGGGTTTCCAAGACGTTAACGCGCAAGACAAAGTTAGCTGGAAGGGCACGATTGATCTGTCGAAACAAGACAAGCCATTCGCGCAGTCTCCACAATGTCAGACACTAATCGCAGACGGTACAGTAAGCGACTTTGGTCACCTTCCAAGTCATTTTGCAGAACAAGTGTCGAAGATCGTAGCAGAGAAGGGCATTCCAAGCTTCCAAGCATGGCAAGATGGCTTGAAGTACAGCGAAGGTGAGAAGGCATTTGCAACCGAAAACACACGCGTTAACTTCTGGGACGTTCTGTACTGGGGCGGTACTTCATCAGTGTACGAGTGGTCTAAGAAAGGTTACGACGTGATCGTTTCTAACCCTGATTACGTGTACATGGATATGCCATACGAAGTAGACCCGAAAGAGCGTGGTTACTACTGGGCAACACGTGCAACAGATACTCGTAAGATGTTCGGTTTTGCACCAGAGAACATGCCTCAGAACGCGGAAACCTCAGTTGACCGCGATGGCAATGGCTTTACTGGTAAAGGTGAAATCGCAGCGAAACCTTTCTACGGTCTATCTGCACAGCTTTGGTCTGAAACCGTACGTAACGATGAACAGTTCGAGTACATGGTATTCCCACGCGTACTTGCTGCAGCAGAGCGTGCATGGCACCGTGCTGAGTGGGAAAACGACTACAAAGTGGGTGTTGAATACTCGCAAAACTCGAACCTAGTAAACAAAGCCGCGCTAAACCAAGACTACAACCGCTTTGCAAACGTACTTGGTCAACGTGAGTTAGCTAAGTTAGAGAAATCTGGTATCGACTACCGCCTGCCTGTACCAGGTGCGAAAGTAGAAGATGGTAAGCTAGCAATGAACGTTCAGTTTCCTGGCGTGAAGCTTCAATACTCTCTAGACGGCAAAAACTGGCTGAATTACGTAGACAATGCTCGTCCAAATGTGAAAGGTGAAGTGTTCATCCGATCTGTATCGGCAACAGGTGAGAAAACAAGTCGTGTGACTAGCGTAAAATAACACGATTCTTGTAAGTTAATTTTTGGCAAAGCCTCAACGCATGTTGAGGCTTTCTTTATTTTTAAAGGAAATTAAGTGTGATCGAAGTCTTAATATTTTGCATTGATAAATAAGTTTTGGTGTTAAAGATAGAAATTAAATGTGAAGTGAGTCTGGTTATTTCGCCATTTATTAAATCGTTAGTTGTTGATGATCACATTTTATTTTTTGACGAATTTTTATAAATCAACGCAAGTGTCTGTAATTACAAGTGTTTTTGTTATGGTTATAGAGTCGGGTTTGAACGAGATCACTTTTTAAACGGATTTATTTTCCATTGCGAATTAATTATTTCAGTATGGCCACCGCCACGGAGGCACATTCCAAGGCTTGCGATGATCGGGAAAAGAAGCCCATGGAACCATCGCATAACGTGAATAATTAAAGGCAGTAATTATGAAAAACATCTTTGCACTGAGTGCTCTTTCACTCGCTTTCGCTTCTAGCGCTTTTGCTGGTTCTTCTTACGTAACGGGTAACGTTCAATTCCACGATGATGGTCGAATTCATGGCTCTGACGTGACGTCTACCCTTGAAGCTGGTCATACTTTTGATAACCAATTTGGTGGCTTTACGGTTTACACTGAGTTTGATGGTATTCAACTGGGTAAGTTGGAAACTGAAAATGGCGGTGCAGGCAATACGACTCCTGCAATTACCGTGGGTGGTGAGCAGTCATTCAACATTACCGATCATCTATGGGTTGCGGCGGGTTACCAACACCTGTTTTCTGCCGGTGAGAACGTGCAATATCGTCCACTGGTTAAGATCGGCTACAACTTCGATAACGGCATCTCATTAAGTAACCGTACTCGTGCTCACATCGACGCGACAGACGCAGATGCGGATACAGATTACCGCATGGATAACCGCATCGGTTACGTGATGAATGAAGATGTGACGCTGAGCTACAACAACGTTTACATGATTGAAGCAGAAACTATGGATCACGAGTTCCGTGCGACATGGACGCGTAAAGGTGTTCAGCCTTACTTTGAATTACGCTCTCAAGCTCATGGCGCAGAAAACGCGAGTGGCGACAGCCTAGTGAATAACGCTTTTGTATTTGGTGCTTCTTACGGCTTCTAATTTTATATTTGTCTTAACTGTCCATTAAGAAAAAGCCCAGCAATTGGTTTGCTGGGCTTTCTTATTACTTGTCGTTACCTTCGTGGCGGCGGTATTCGAAAACTTGGCCTTTTTCGTTAAAGGCGTAGACCGTGTAGCTGTCTTTTTTGTCGCCATATTCCATACCCGGAGAGCCCATTGGCATACCTGGTACAGTTAAACCTTTCGCATTACGTGGTGGATTTTCTAAGAACGCTTTAATGTCTTCGGCTGGAATGTGACCTTCGAACACATAGCCGTTGATCTCTGCCGTGTGGCAAGAGTAAAGCTGTTCGTTCTTGATGCCTAGATCGCGTTTGATGGTGTTCATGTCATCGTGCAATTTTTCTTCGACCGTAAAGCCGTTCTCTTCCATGTGTTTTGTCCATTCTCCACAACAGCCACAGTATGGCGATTTGTGGTTAATGACATCGGCTGCCAATACGTTGGCGGACACGGTCGTAAGCATTGCAAAGGTCAATAGTTTCAACTTCATAATACCCTCAAAAAGAAGTGGTTATTTTACTGAAAACAGTCGTAGTCGATTTGCATTACTAACGACAGTAATTGAAGACAGTGCCATTGCCGCTCCTGCGACAACAGGACTGAGCAAAAATCCAAACGCTGGGTAAAGCACGCCAGCGGCAACTGGAATACCCAACGAGTTGTAAACAAAGGCACCAAATAGGTTTTGCTTCATATTTTTAAGTGTAGCGCGAGACAGTTCAATCGCATGTACTACCGCCATGGGTGACGTGTTCAGGATGGTCATTTGCGAACTTTCAATGGCGACATCACTGCCGCTACCCATGGCAATACCAAGGTTGGCTAACGCGAGAGCAGGGGCGTCGTTAATGCCATCCCCCACCATTGCCACGACATGTCCTTGAGATTGAAGTTGCTCAATGTGCTGAGCTTTTTCATCTGGCATTACTTGGGCGATCACTTCATCAATACCAAGTTCTTGGCCGATAGCATTGGCAACGTGTTGGTTATCACCCGTCAGCATTACCGTTTTGATGCCTTGCGATTTTAATGCAGAGAGCGCTTGTTTCGCATCTGATTTGATTGGGTCGGCAATGGCAATCAGACCGATCAGTTCGCCGTTCAATGCCACAGCTACCGGAGTCCACGCATTTTTTGCGCATTCATCGATGTCTGGTTTCAGTGCGCTGGTCTCAACGTTTTCTGCTTGCATGAACTGCAGCGAACCAATAAGCAGTGGTTTATCTTGATACGTCGCCAAAATGCCGCGTCCGCGAACGTTCTCAAACTTGTCTAATGAGACGTCTTTTGCGTTGTGTTGTTTGGCATAATCACACACAGCTTTTGCCAGTGGGTGCTCAGACTGACGCTCTGCCGCATACGCTAAAGCCAGTAGATCTTCTTGGCTGGTGGCGTGAGTAAACACTTGCTGAACGCTCGGTTTTCCTTGGGTCAGTGTGCCCGTTTTGTCGAACACAACCGTGTCGACTTTGCTTGCCAATTGCAGAGCATCGGCGTCTTTGAGCAAAATGCCGAGTTCAGCGGCCTTACCCACTCCCACCGTGACAGAAAGTGGGGTTGCTAAGCCTAGAGCACAAGGGCAGGCGATGATCAGTACCGTTGTGGTGACCACAAGCATATAACTCGCTTTTGGTTCTGGGCCAACGGCAAACCAAACGAGCGCGGCCAGTATTGCTATACCAACAACAACAGGGACAAACACCGATGAAATCTGGTCTGCCAATTTCGCGATGGCAGGCTTACTGCTTTGCGCTGTGCGCACCATACGGATGATTCGAGCCAGCATGGTATTTGCGCCAATGCCCGTTGCCTCAATGATTAAGGCTCCATCTGTGTTCAAAGTACCTGCGGAGACTTGAGCCTCTTGCGCTTTTAATACAGGAACAGGTTCACCAGTGAGCATAGATTCATCAATGTACGATTCACCTTGAATTACAACGCCATCAACAGGCACTTTCTCGCCTGGTTTGATACGCAGTTTCATACCTAACGTGATTTGCTCAACCGTTATTTGTTGGTCGCCTTGTTCCGTGATGACCGTAGCTTGCTGAGGTTGCAAGTTAATCAACGCTTGTAAGGAACGCGTTGTGTTCGCCTTAGCTTTAGCTTCTATATAGTGACCAAGTGAAATCAAACCAATGATCATCGCGCTGGCTTCAAAATAGACATGACGAGAAGCCATTGGGAACCAGTCAGGAAAAATCACCACCAGCATCGAGTAAAACCATGCAGCACCCGTACCGAGTGCAACCAAGGTATCCATTGTGGCGCGTTTGTGAGTGGCCGCTAACCAAGCGTTACTGAAGAAGTGTTTACCCGCCGTGGCAAGAAGGAGCAAACATACGATACCGATCGCGCCCCAAGCCAATTGGTCGTTGGTGTTGCGAATCATCATATTGCCGCCAGCAACGCCCCAAATCATTAAAGGGGCACCGACGACAAGGCCAGCAATAGCATCCAGTTTGAAGCGTTTTTGCTGCTGACGTTGTTGCTGCGCTTGTTTTTCTTGCTGGGTTGCGGCGTCTTGTAGAATTTCACCCTGATACCCGGCTTGTTTAACCGATTCTAAAATCTCGGCGTGCAAGTCGTCAGAATCGTTATCGACAAAGACCAACGCACTTTGCTCAGCCAGGTTGACTTGTGCTTTTTCAACGCCTTGGACTTGAGCCAGCGCTTTTTCAACAGAGGCAACACAGCTGGCACACGTCATCCCTTGAATCAGCATTTGTAATTGTGTCGCGCCTGCTGGTGGTAGCTCTTCAATTTTAACTTCAGGCTCACTGTGATGTTGCTGCTCAACTTGAGCTAGCGTTTCTGCCTTTTGTGGAGCTGATACATTTGTATCTGTATTTGCTTCTGTGATCACTTTGGAACTTGCGCTATAGCCTAAGCTTGCCACTAAATCGATGACTTGCTCTTGTGTCAGCAGAGTATGAATGCGTAAGTGCGTTGTCGAAGCTTCGAAAGAGACAACATCTTGATTGGACTCCAATAAAGAAGAGAGTTTTTTAACGCAGCCACCGCAGCTTAGCCCCGATAGTTGGAGCTCATAATGGGTGCCAGCTTGGTAACCAAGGGATTCAATTGAGGCGACCACGTCAGATAAAGACGCATCCGTCTTTAATTCTACAGAGGTCGGAGACAAATTGATGATTTCAACATCGTGACTAGCGTGTAACGCTTTCTCTACTTTCCTTGCACAACCCATGCAGTTGAGCCCCGATAACGGTACAACGAACTGGTTCATAAACTTGTCCTCAATAATAGCGATGTAAAGAGCTTAAACCTTACATCAAGGGGAAGGTCAAGCATTTCATTGGCGAAACAATTTCGTCAAAACTGTCAGTAAAGCTCCGTTTCTTCCTCTGTTGTGTTGCGAGTGATCTCAAGGTTTTTTCTCTCTGAATATAAAGTTCCGTTAAAACTCCTAAAACATGAATGAAGTCGCTCACGAATTTGAAGCTTTTCTTATGTCAGAACAGCGTAAAAACTCACTTTTGACGTTTTTATGTTTTTATTTATCTATATAAGTGATTGAAAAGTAAGGATTGATATTGTTTTTGATCTTCTCATTTTGAACTTGCTCAGATTGCTGCTGGGAAAGTTTTTTACTGCGAAAAAAGTTTGTCATATTTGCCCCGTCCAAACATTGTTTCAAGTTCCTGCAATGTCCTAGTTAGCGAATTTGAAAATGGAAAAAACTAAAAATATAGGGGTTAAAAATGTCTTACCTAAAGAAAAGCCTACTTGCTACGGCAATCACAGGCATGATGTTCAGTGGTGCAGCTCTTGCTGATGGCGCAAACAGTGATGCTGCGAAAGAGTACCTAACAAAAGATTCTTTCTCTTATGAAGTTTACGGGATCATCGCGATGCAGGCCGCGTACCGCAATTACGATTCTGGCAGCAAAGCAACGGATGACGACCTAGGTGGCATGCAGCTAAACAACGAATCTCGTATCGGTTTCCGTGGTAAAAAACAATTTGCTAACTTCGGTCCTACCTTTATTTGGCAAATCGAAGGTGGTTACGTAGACCCTAGCTTTGGCGGCGAGGGTGCTGGTCTTGGTGAGCGTGACACATTCGTCGGTTTTGAAAGTGCTTCTTGGGGTCAAGTTCGTCTAGGTCGTGTTTTGACACCTATGTACGAGTTGGTTGACTGGCCAGCATCTAACCCAGGTCTAGGCGATGTTTACGACTGGGGTGGTGCAATCGGTGGTGCTAAGTACCAAGACCGTCAATCAAACACCATTCGTTGGGACTCTCCAATGTACGCAGACAAGTTCTCTCTAGATATTGCAGCGGGTGCTGGTGATAAAGCGGGTCTAGGTGCTGGTGATGATTACTGGGGCGGCATCGCGGCTCACTACAAGTTAGGTCCACTACAATTGGATGCTGCTTACGAAGGTAACCGTAACATTGAATCTGAAGGTCAAACTTGGGAAAACAACACGTACCTAGTTGGTGTTCAAGGTTGGTTTGATAACGGTATTTCGTTCTTCGCTCAATACAAATACATGGAAGCGGACGCAAGCAACAGCGTGAACGAGAAGCAAGATGCAATGTCTGCAGGTCTGATGTACACAACAGGTGACTGGCAGTACAAGCTAGGTTACGCAGCGAACTTCGACCTAGAACGTGACGGTAAGACAATTAACGATACAGCAGACGATGTACTATCTGCACAAGTTATGTACTTCGTAGACCCATCTGCAGTGCTTTACGTACGTGCTCGTACTCTAGACTTCGGTGACGGTGCGTCTCAACTAGATAAACCAGCAGAAGCGCGTTGGAAGTCAGCTGACTACGATGAGTTCTCTGTAGGTGTTGAATACTACTTCTAATAAAGAAGCAGCTTAAAGGGCGGAAACGCCCTTTTTGTCTTGATACTTATTCATATAAGCCATTGAAATGACTGGCCTGTAAGTTTCAGTGGCTTATCTAAATTGGTATAAAGTGAGAAACCATGATGAAAAAAACAACGACACTTCTTGGAATTTGCGCAATCCTTTCTGCGCCTGCCTTCGCTGCTCAGTTGACTCTGCAAAAGGAGTTAGTGCCTCGCGTTATTAATGGTGAGTTCGTTTACCCTGAGTGGATCTCTGACAACAACAGTATCGAGCTAAAAGACGGTGAAAACCAGTTAGCGGTGACTGTTGGTCAAATTGTGTTTGAAGATGGAAAGCGCCGTAAGTTTGATTCGCAGCCTCTTTTATTAGAGTTTGATGCAGAAAAAGATGCTGAACTTTCTCTGACTTACAAAACCTTCCGCACCATTGAAGAAGCGAAAGCCTTCGAACTCGATCCAAAAGTGATACTAAAGGATAAGAACGGAAAAGAAGTGGATTTCTCTATGGTTCAGCTCCGTAAAGGTGGTTTGCAAGGTTTTCGTGATTACGAGCGAGAAGTGGCCGACTACAACAACGCAATGAACAAACAAGCGACTAAGAGCAGTATCGCGCAATCTCCGGCGGTGACGAAAACATTGAAAGAGTCGTTCAATGATCTCAGCCGTGAAGAGCAACAAGAGTTCATGCAATGGGCGATGCGTAACCTGAAGTAATTTCGTCTCGCGCTTAAACAGTAAATAAGAGGGCAGTACCTATATTGGTGCTGCCCTGTTTGTATTTCTGGTGTCAAACCGATTGTAGAATTGACTTACGGTGGTAAAATGTCGCCACTTTTATCCTTGACATCACAACGAGAGCCCTCTCGTTGCTCATTACCCCTAAGGAACTCAAATGACGGTTAAAACTCGTTTTGCTCCTAGCCCAACTGGCTATCTACACGTTGGTGGTGCGCGTACTGCACTTTACTCTTGGCTATACGCTAAAAACCAAGGTGGTGAATTCGTTCTACGTATCGAAGATACAGACCTTGAACGTAACTCTCAGGAAGCCGTTGATGCGATTCTAGAAGGCATGGAATGGCTAGGCTTGGAGTGGGATGAAGGTCCTTACTACCAAACTCAACGTTTTGATCGTTACAACGAAATGGTTGATAAGCTTCTTGCTGAAGACAAAGCGTACAAGTGTTACGCGTCTAAAGAGCTGCTAGATGAAATCCGTGCAGAGCAAGAAGCAAACAAAGAAATGCCTCGTTACGATGCAAACCATCCAAAAATCAAAGCGGCAAACGAAGCGGCAAAAGACGGTGACCCATGTGTTATCCGTTTCCGTAACCCAAAAGAGGGTAGCGTAGTATTCGAAGACCAAATTCGTGGCCGTATCGAAATCCGCAACGATCAAATGGATGATCTAATCATTCGTCGTACTGACGGTTCACCTACTTACAACTTCTGTGTAGTAGTGGATGACTGGGACATGGGTATCACTCACGTTGTTCGTGGCGAAGACCACATCAACAACACGCCTCGTCAAATCAACATCTACGAAGCATTGGGGGCGCCAGTACCAACGTTTGCACACTGTGCAATGATCTTGGGTGATGACGGTGCGAAACTGTCTAAGCGCCATGGTGCAGTATCAGTAATGCAATACCGTGATATGGGTTACCTGCCTGCGGCACTAAACAACTACTTAGTGCGTCTAGGTTGGTCTCATGGCGACCAAGAAATCTTCTCTCAAGAAGAGATGATCAACTTGTTCAGCCTAAACGCAGTATCTAAGTCAGCGTCTGCTTTCAACACGGATAAACTGCAATGGTTGAACAACCACTACATCAAGAATTCAGATCCTGCGTATGTTGCTGAGCATCTACAATGGCATCTAGATCAGCAAAAACTGGACGTAACAAACGGCCCTGCGATCACTGACGTGATCAAGCTAGTCGGTGAGCGTTGCAACACACTGGTTGAGCTTGCTGAGCAAATTCGTTACTTCTACGAAGATTTCTCTGAGTTTGAAGCGGGCGCAGCGAAGAAGCACCTACGTGGCGTAGCGAAAGAACCTCTAGAAGTAGCACTTGCGAAAGTGGAAGCGATCACAGAGTGGACGACAGAAAACCTACACCAAATGATCGCTGACGTATGTGCAGAGCTTGAAATTGGCATGGGTAAAATCGGTATGCCACTTCGTGTTGCAGTGACAGGCGGCGGTCAATCACCTTCTGTTGATGCTGTAATGGCGTTGATCGGCAAAGAACGTTGTGTTGCTCGCATCAAAATGGCGCTAGAGTTCATTGCTGAGCGTGAAGCAAACGCATAATTAGACTGAATAAATAGTCATTCTAAGCCGCGATATTTGTCGCGGCTTTTTTGTATCTGAAGGTTCACAGCACTATAAAGCTTAATCTTGCTAAGGATATAAACTGTTCGTTTTGCTTTTTAGTTGTTCAAAAATGGATAAGTTTTTGTAATCCACATATGCCTAATATGAATAAAAATTAACCGTTCGCATTCAAAATATCTCTCTGATTTATATTTATAAATCCTAAAGTTCCCTAATTATTGTCTCAACATTGAGAAATAAACTTGCTTTAGCTGCCTGGTTTTAAAAAGTGACGCAAACGTTTGCGTTGTTGGTGGGGTGGGTCTTTGAGTGCTCAAGATCACATAATGTAGAACTTTTTGATGACACGAAATTGACAGTTTTGGGATTTGTCTCGTGATTTCTTAGCGTTATAGTTCAACCCGTCAATGAGAACTCGATAACGATATGCATCACTGCACTGGAAATATACCCAAGTGACTTTCCATAAATTTTTTGCATGTGCATAAAGCGGAAGTTGCTTCGGTATCCACTCAAGGAATGAATAAAAAGAATTGAAATACAACGTCAGTGTTATTAGGCGGCGCATTTCGTCATCGAATTAAAAAAAAGTACTTCTTTAGAGGAATCAATAATGAAAAAACTAGCAGCGGTAATTTCAGCGTCTTTACTTATGGCTTCAGCAGCTCAAGCAGAAGTATACGTGGGCGGTAAAATGGGTAAATCTTGGTTGGAAGATGCTTGTGTAGCAGGTCAATCTTGTGACAAAGATGGCTCAACTCTTGGTGCTTTCGTTGGTTACGAATTCAATGACTACATTGCACTAGAAGCTGGTTTCGACAACGTTGGTGATTTCGATCAAACTTCTTTCGGTGGCCATGTAGAAGCAATCACTCTTGCTCCTAAATTCAGCCTACCAATCACTCAAGACATCGCACTTTACGGTAAAGTTGGTGGTGCTTACGTAATGTTCGACGGTAAAGATGATTACTCTTACCTAGGCGCAGCTGGTGTTGAATTCAACCTAAGCCAAAACGTTACAGCACGTGCGGAATACCAAACAATTACTGACATTAGCAACAACGTAAGCAAAGCAGCTGGTAACTCTGCAACTCTAGGTGTTTCTTTCAAATTCGGCGGCAACGATGAGCCAGTAGTAGTTGAAGAAGAGCCGGTAATTGAAGAAGTAGTTGTAGAAGAAGTTGTTGAGCCAGTAGTGGTTACTAAAACTTTCGAAACTCAAACTATCGGCACTGGTAGCTTTGACCTAAACAGCACAACACTTAAACCAGAAAGCGCTTCTAAACTAGACAACCTAGTCGCTTTCCTAAACGAGCACCCACAAGCGAAGGTTGAAGTAGTTGGTTATACAGATACTTCAGGCGCTGCAGCATACAACCAAAAAGTTTCTGAGAAACGTGCTGAGTCTGTAGCAAACGCGCTAGTTGAAAAAGGCATCGATGCATCACGCATCCAAGCTCGCGGTGAAGGTGAAAACAACCCAATCGCATCAAACGATACTCGTGAAGGTCGTCAACAAAACCGTCGCGTAGAAATCGTTGTACCTGAGTTCGAATACCAAGTTCAGCAATAAGCTCCTATCCGACCGTAGAATAGCAGCCTAAAGCTGAATGCCCCGAAGAGTTCGCTCTTCGGGGCTTTTTTATCTGTTCATTTTGTATCGCTTAATTTGTGAATGGTGGACACAAAAAAAGAGAACCGGTTGATGACGGGTTCTCTTTTTGCGTTCGATAGAGGTTCAACTCTCGGAATCATTTTTAGCAGTGAAGCGAAATTTGTCTGAAGCGCTTTTAAGTTGTGTAAGTACGATAGTGGATTACTTCAGATCGATGCTGTTGAGTCGGCCCATAAAAGTGAGGATTTCTAAGTTCTCTTTGTGGGCTTCTAGTAGTGCCTTTTTCGTTTGCATGTAAGCGGCAAGTTTGCCGTATTTGTTAATCGAACGTACTACCGTCTTGTATTTGTATTCACCCTTATCGTTAAACTCGCGCCATTTCGCAATGTAACAAGTGTCTCGGTTGTCTGGGTTCTCTAGGGTAGGGTTAGGCTTATGAACGATTTTAGGCTCAACGCTGTGCGGCAGACGCGTCATTAAGTACGGGTCTTTTAATAGACGTCGCCAAAACTTGCCCCACATTTCTCTACCCAACTCATTTCTTAGTTTGATGGCTTTCTTCAAGCCCTTTTTCTCTCCAATACGAACAAAACCCACTGAGCGATGCAAAACAGTATCGTCAGGAGTATGAATGTGGATCTTAAAGGCAGTCTTGCCTTTCGAAATAAAGCGGTGTCCAGTGTTAGTAATTAAATTGCTCTTAGACATAGTGCTAACTAATATTTTTATTAATAGTCGAGAGGGTAAGCAAAACTCATAAATAATTAAAGTAATAAAATACAAAACTGTAAATAGTAACTGTGAAGTAATTAAGGGCGACGGCGAGCGTTTTCAACCCGCATGAGGTTTGACCAGAAGCGGTAATATGCTGTTGGTGGGCGTTTGGATTATTGGGAAGAGAACGTTGTGTGCGGGAAATGAGCCCGATAAACGCGTATAAAAAAGCCTTAGCTCAACGGTGAGCTAAGGCTATGATATGGCGCCCCCAGTAGGATTCGAACCTACGACCTGTCCCTTAGGAGGGGACTGCGCTATCCAGCTGTGCCATGAGGGCGTAATACCAATCACAGTAACTATTGGGTTATTGCTACAGGTTAAACAAATTCACAGCCATGCTGCTGATTTCTTTAACCCTAGTGCTAACTTGTTAGTTACTTAGACAGGCATAATCAAATAAGATGCGTCGTCTATGATATTCAAAAGTAAGCATATCTCAAGGCTTAATGTGACCTTTTATAAGATCTTGTTCATTACATCGCCAATTTGAACGCTGGACGCCAAATTCGGCTGATCAATCGTCAATTCTGCTTCTTGCTCATAGATGCGGGAGACCGTCAAAGTGATCTCGCTTTGCGACACTTTATTACGTGGTAAACCCTTTTGATCGATGAATGATGCCGTGTGCCACAGTTGCAGTTTGTCACCTTCTTTTACGCCGTGCATGCGGCCCAGATCCATCGTGACGGTGTTGCCAAAAACGGCCACCACTTCCGGTAGGGTAATCTTGCAAGACAGTTCGGACTCGAGGTCTAACATGATGTTGCGGCTGACGCGTAGCATCATTTCGCCATAGGTCGATGCCCAGAAACGTGCACTACGAGTATCAACTTGGCTGGTTTTGGCGAATGGCCAACGCGCGACTTCGCGGTAGGCTTTGTTGAAGACTTCATGGCCTGTCTTGCCATCGAAGACTTTCATCTCTAAAGCAAACTGACGGTTAATGATGTCGTCTTTTAAGAGTTGAGATTCAATCGTTGCCGTTAAGTCAGTAATCACGCCGCCAATAATGTATTGTGCGCCGTTGTCCTGCGCAATCATTTGAGTGCGAGCTGGATAATTGCTGCTGATTGAGTAGTCCGTCGTGCCAACAGAAACGAAGCTGCGCGAGGTTTGATCCAATTGGCGATTAACGACTTTGCTGAAATCGTCACCCACTTGGTAGATTTGCCCCATGACTGCTTGTTGGGGGGAGGCTACGTCAATGTTACCGACCAAAATAGTCTTTTTGTATTGATCCGTGTGGCAACCCGTTGCCGATGGATAGATGTCCACTCGGATCTTCATTTCCATTTTACCACCGCGTTTGCGCTCAGATTCCACGAGAATGTAGCGCACCTCATGGTTAGTAAACTGATATTCTTTGCGGTTTTCTTCCAATAGCGGCATCAAATTACTGATGCTGCCAATGTCTGCGCCCGAAAAGTTGACGGCTTTGAATAGAGCGTCTTCCAACGCATGGAGCCTTGCCGCATCTTCAGAAGAAACGATCGTGGCAACGCCTGTCACTTCGTACCAAGACGCCACTGCACGAAATGGCAGAAGCATAACGAAAGTGATTGAAAGTAGGCTAAATAATATTTTTTTCATTGGGTATGACCGTTCGGGTATAAATATTGCTATATCAATTTCAGTGAAGTTTGGTGGCGTTTTCTTAGTTCGACAAACAAAGAAAAGCAAAGACTGTTCCAATATTACCTTTACTCAGTAAGGAATTGTGAAAGAACAGTGCCACCCAAGATTATCTGGAGAATCAAACCATGAAAAAGTGGCTTGTCGCCGCATCGATGATGACGCTTTTGACATCGTGCGCGTACTCACCGATTTATAATGGTAAAGAACCGTATTCAGGCAGCCAGTTCATGTTGATGGACAGTCCGCGTCATACGATGGACTTCTTTATTGAAAGCATGACAGAAGATTTGATGGTATCTAACGTTGCCGTTTCTGCACGTACACCAATTGCTATCACATCGTTTGTTGACCTGCAAAACATGGATGCGACCAACTGGTTGGGCAACTCTGTATCTGAAGGGTTTATCCATCAGTTCCAACGTCGCGGTTTTAAAGTCGTCGATTTTAAAACGACAGGATCTATCCAAGTGACGCAGCAAGGCGACTTTGCATTAAGCCGCGATTGGCAAGATTTGGCGCAAGAGCAGCAAATTCAGTATGTGTTAACGGGAACCATGCTTCGTCAAGAAGGTGGCGTATTGGTTAATGCTCGCGTTGTTGGTATGCAAAGCCGTGTTGTGGTTGCCACAGCGCAAGGGTTCTTGCCTGCAGACCGAATCGGCCGTGATTTGGATACGCTAAATAGCATCCGTACCCAAGATGGCGTGTTGATTCGTTCAGACCCAACCATTCGCCAGCCATACACTGTGATTCTCCGCCCATAGGATAGAACCATGAAGAAGTTATTATTTATTATTGCCACCTTGGTGCTTGTGGGATGTCAGCCATTACAACAGATGCGCCAAGATGAAATTTTAGTGGCGGTAGGTTATGCAAGCGTAAGCGAACAAACTGGCCGCACGGTAGAAGAAAAACGTGTGCGCGCGATGCGAGCATCAAAAATTGATGCGTATCGTGAGTTAGCAGAGCAAGTTTACGGCATGCGAGTAAGCGGTCGAGCCGAACTTGAAGATCAGCGTCTTGGCATTGAAAGCACGAGTGGCGCGGTCGACGGCGTGATTCGCGGTGCAGAGGTCGTGCGCAGTTACTTAGTTGAAGACAGTTACGTAACAGAGTTACGTTTGGATATCCGTAAGATGGATAAGCTACGCGATTACGGTGAAGTTCAACAAGTGCCTGAGAAGCGTCAGCAAACCTTGTTCTAAAACCACTTCACTAAATAAACAGATAATCTTTTCGAGCGGCTGATTGGCAACAATTGGTCGCTTTTTTTATGGGTTGATTTGATGGCTTTGCCTAATGAGGAAGGAGAGGCTAGAGCGTTAGGCTTTAATATTGGTGCCTAGCGTTGAAATGGTGTGGGTTTTGCCGCCGGCATTGTAGGTCATACCGATCTTGCCGTGAGTGTGTTGAAGCATGTTATTGAGCTTGTTAAAACTCAATTGAGCACGGCTGAGGGATTCTCCATTCACGCGATTGACTTGTTGACAGTCCAGCACGATGGATTGGATTTGGGCTACAACCTGACTTAGGTGCTCATCTTCGGTAAGTTGATTGACATGCGGGTGAGAGGCAATTCGCTGATCAGTGGTTCTTAGCTGATCAATGAGTGTCATTTTTCGTTTGGCGATGCTTTCGATTTCAGAAGAGACACGCGCAGTAATCGCCTGTGTTTCCTGACGTAAAACAGTAGAAAGTGCCTTAGCATTTTCTAGTTGAAAGTTTACGAGATCGACTAATGCTGCCATAAATACTTACCTTGGGCCTAAGTCAGTTAGCTTTTGCCTTGCAATTCGTTTTCAAACTTGATCATATTGTCGGCCAGTTTTTCTGGGTCAACGCGGTATGAACCGTTTGCGATTGCTTCTTTGATTGCCGCTACTTTCGCACTGTCGTAAGCCGGAGAAGCTGCCATATCCTTTTGGAGTTTGCTGACGGCTTTACTTTGTTGGCTTAGCGATACAGCGTCTTGTTGAGCTGGCGCTTTTTTCGATTCAGTTGCGCTTGATGTCGCACTTGAATCGTTACGTGCAGGCGCGCGACTGGTCGTCGACATCATTTGCCCTGAACGTATATTATCTATACCTGCCATGTTTAACCTTTGCCTTGTATCGTAATACTGGTATCCAGACTATCGACCAACCAAACGATAACTTTAATCATTTTTTGCATTTTTATTGATCAATTTTCACAATGCGGTTGTGCTACCTAAATAAAGGTTAAAAGGTGACGGTAATTTCCGCAATGTCAGTCACTATGCCCTCTATTATACGTTGTGACTTGTCATTTTTCACTCTTACTTGATCGCCCGTGGCTCCATCTTGCAATGCTGTGCCTTGTGTTGTGATCGTCATGCCTGATTTTACGGCCTTTATTGTCACTTTTTCATTACGGCAAACCACGCAAACATCGTTGCGCTCAACCACGTCACCAAGACGAACGCTACGTTTTAACTTCGCACCGACCACTTGTTCGAAGCTGGAAAAGCCATCTTTGCGAAAGCGTTGAAGCTCAATCATGGATGTCGTGACATCGGATGCGCTGATGATCTCACCTCGGCCAAGTTGTCGAGTTGCGACGATCATTGGTACTGAAGAGGAGACACGAACAGGGACATACACTTTCCAGTCATCAGCAGGGCATTCTACCAACACATTGATATTGCTGCGGGTGCTGCTGGTGGAAGAAGCTGATGTATCGAGTGGTTCAGGGCAGTCTGTTGCCTTGATTCGAGAGTCAATGTCTGCCGCATTCACAGTCAATTCACCTCCGGCTGGCTGCTCTACCGTGGCAAGAATATGTTGTTCTGCTGCCAATTTTATTTGTTCTATCTGATTATCTGTTGCCGAATGAACAAAAAAACTAAACATACTGAGCAAAATGCCGATAGACTTAGCGTACTTTGTAAATAGCGCTCTACATATTGTCATAGTCAATGTTGTCGAAGTTATAGTGAAATACGCCATACTGTCTCCCTGGTATCATGCTTGCCAGTGGTAGAGTATCATTTAAAAACAAAAAGTTTGAGATGGAGATGAGCATATGACGGGGATTCTTGACTCGGTGAATCAGCGTACGCAACTCGTCGGTCAGAACCGATTGGAATTATTGACCTTTCGACTGATGGGGCGACAGCGTTACGGCATCAACGTATTCAAAGTAAAAGAAGTACTTCAGTGCCCTAAGCTGACTTCTATGCCAAATCTACACCCTCTGGTAAAAGGTATTGCTCATATCCGTGGCCATACCGTGTCAGTAATTGATTTGAGCCTGGCAATTGGTGGCCGCCCAACCACCGATATTGATAAATGTTTTGTTGTTATCGCTGAATTTAACCGTACGATCCAAGCATTTTTGGTATCATCGGTTGAGCGTATTATCAACATGCACTGGGAAGCGATTTTGCCGCCGCCAGATGGCGCAGGTAAAGCGCACTACCTAACTGCTGTGACGAATATCGATAACGAACTTGTTGAAATCCTAGACGTGGAAAAAATCCTGGCTGAAATCGCGCCAGTTGATGAAACCATGGATTCAACCATCGGTGAAGAAATCGCACAAGCGGAGCAAGAAAAGCCTATCGTACGTCGTATTCTGATTGCTGATGACTCAACGGTTGCACGTAAGCAAGTTGAGCGCGCGATTACTTCGATTGGTTTCGAGGTCGTATCTGTCAAAGATGGTAAAGAAGCGTACAATAAGTTGCTTGAAATGGCTCAAGAAGGCAGCATTTACGATCAGATTTCTTTGGTGATTTCTGATATCGAAATGCCAGAAATGGATGGCTACACATTAACGGCTGAAATCCGCAGAAATGCAGATTTGAAAGATCTTTATGTTATCCTTCATTCCTCATTAAGTGGCGTTTTCAACCAAGCCATGGTTGAGCGCGTAGGTGCAAACACCTTCATTGCGAAATTTAACCCAGACGAATTGGGTAACGCGGTTAAATCTGCATTAACACAATAAAAGAGACATTAATGACTGCTATTACAATCAGTGATCAAGAGTATCGTGACTTTAGCCGTTTTCTAGAATCGCAATGTGGCATCGTATTAGGCGATAGCAAACAATACCTCGTGCGCAGCCGACTGAGTCCTCTAGTGACTAAGTTCAAGCTTGCGTCGTTGTCTGATTTGCTGCGCGATGTTGTTGCTGGCCGCAATCGTGAACTGCGTATTGCTGCTGTGGATGCGATGACGACTAACGAAACATTGTGGTTTCGAGATACTTATCCGTTCACGGTTTTAGCTGACAAACTATTGCCAGAAGTTGCGGCAAATAAACGTCCAATTAAAATTTGGTCTGCGGCCAGTTCATCTGGTCAAGAACCTTATTCAATCGCGATGACAATTCTGGAAACGCAACAGCGTAAGCCAGGTTTGCTGCCAAGTGCTTCCATCACAGCGACGGACATTTCTGCAAGCATGCTCGAAATGTGTCGTGCAGGTGTGTATGACAACCTTGCTTTAGGTCGTGGCCTTTCGCCTGAGCGTCGCCGCACTTTCTTTGAAGATGCAGGCGATGGCCGTATGAAAGTGAAAGACAACGTTAAACGTTTGGTGAACTTCCGTCCTCAAAACTTGATGGATAGTTACGCACTGATGGGTAAATTCGACATCATTTTCTGTCGTAACGTGCTGATTTACTTCTCTCCAGAGATGAAATCTAAAGTGCTTAACCAAATGGCGAGTAGTTTAAACCCTGGTGGTTACCTATTGCTGGGTGCGTCAGAGTCGTTAACCGGTCTGACTGATAAATTTGAAATGGTGCGCTGTAATCCAGGTATCATTTACAAGCTTAAATAGCGGTATCTCTTATTTGAAAACAAAGCCTGACCTCGTGTCAGGCTTTTCTTTTTCTGCATCCTTTCTTTTGTCTACATGAGATGAGTTTTCGAGTTTCCCCTCGCTAATCTGTTGTCGGACTTTGCCCTGTTCCCTCTGCAGGGTGTATCTTTATTCAAGTAAGCGAAGTAATACGACATTCCAGTTACTTTGGCTTGCTTATTGCAATCTAAAACGTCAATAGCTGATAGGTGCTTTAGTGTTTCCGATTTTTGGCACGCTAATTGCTTTTTAGTTATTAATAACGGTCAGTTCTTAATTGTAGAGGCAAACATGGCTATATCTTTTGACAAGGCACTAGGCATCCACCAGCACACGGTGGGCGTACGTGAGCGCAATGCAGAGGTGATTTCCACCAACATCGCGCAAGCAAACACGCCTGGTTACAAAGCAAGAGGTCTAGACTTTGCCAAGGAATTACAAGCGGCAACATCTGGGGCAAGCATTGGTCTTAGCCGAACAGATGGTCGGCATATTCCTGCCACTACAACGTTGATGGGGGACAAACTGTATCGTCTTCCTACGCAACCAGACACGGGTGATGGCAACACCGTTGATTTGGATTTAGAGCGTAACTTATTTATGCAAAACCAAATCAGACACCAAGCATCACTCGACTTTCTAGGCGGCAAATTCAAGAACTTAACCAAGGCAATCAAAGGGGATTAATTTAGATGAGCTTATTTAACGTTTTCAATGTGACAGGTTCCGCAATGAGCGCTGAGTCTGTTCGTCTGAATACTACCTCGAGCAACTTGGCGAATGCCGACAGTGTCAGCAGCTCTGCGAAAGACACCTACAAAGCGCGTCATGCTGTATTTGGTGCTGAGTTAAGTAACGCCATGCGTGGCGGTGATACTGTGCCAGTGAAAGTTCTGGGAATTGTAGAAAGTGATAAGCCGCTTAGTGCGGAGTACAACCCTGATCATCCCCTTGCAAACGACGAAGGTTACATCTACAAGCCAAACGTCAATGTAATGGAAGAAATGGCCAACATGATTTCGGCTTCTCGCGCATACCAAACGAATGTGCAGGTTGCTGATTCTAGTAAACAAATGCTGCTGCGTACGCTGCAGATGGGTCAATAAGGATAAGGAGGTAGCGTATGGCCGGAATTAACAACGTTGGTCAAAGCGGCTTGTCCTATATCGACCAGCTTAAAAGTCTTCAAGAGAACAAAAAAGCGGAAGGGAGCACAGGTAAGCAGGACCTAAAACAGGAAGACTTCTTATCGTTGCTCACGAAGCAATTGTCTCAACAGGACCCTTTTAAGCCGGTAAGTAATGACCAGATGATTGCGCAAATGGCGTCATTTGCGACCGTAGATGGCATTGGCAAGATGAACACTCAGTTTGAGAGTTTGAACTCGTCAATGACATCGAACCAAGCGTTGCAAGCTTCCTCTTTGGTTGGGCGCGACGTATTGGTCCCAGGTGCGGCGGGTGTGAAGCAAGACGATGCGCCTATGGCGGCAATGGTTAAGCTTTCGAAATCTCTCGACAACTTGTTTGTTCGTGTAGAAGACGAAGCCGGCCAATTGGTTCGTACTTTTGAGGTAGGTGCGAAACCAGCCGGCGACACACGCGTACTTTGGGATGGTAATGATGAAAGCGGTAATCCATTGCCTGCTGGCAAATACAAAGTGAAAGCGTCTGGCTTAGTGGATGGGGAGTCACAAGAGTTCCCAGTGTCTACTTATGCCAACGTAAACAGCGTATTGCTGGGCAAAGGTGACGGAAACGTATTACTCAATCTGGCTGGTTTTGAATCACCAGTTCGACTTGCAGAAGTACTGGAAGTCGGCAAAGCGTAATCCATAACACGCTAGATTAGGAGATTTTGGAATGTCATATGTATCTTTAAGCGGTTTGTCCGCGGCTCAACTGGATTTAAATACAACCAGTAACAACATTGCGAACGCCAACACGTACGGCTTTAAAGAGTCTCGTGCGGAATTTGCTGATGTTTACTCAAACTCTTTGTTTACTAACGCGAAAACCACTCCGGGTGGCGGTGCACAAGCAAGCCAAGTGGCACAACAGTTCCACGAAGGCTCAAGCATTTACACCAACAACCCAATGGATTTGCGTGTATCGGGTACTGGCTTCTTCGCGGTAGCGAAAGATCGTCTCATCCCTCAACAAAATGAAATGACACGTAACGGTGCATTCCATTTGAACAAAGAAAACTACATGGTAACCGCGAACGATGAGTTCCTACTTGGTTATCAAGTAAACCCAGAGTCTGGTGAGGTTTCATCTTACGAGCCACAACCAATCAATATTCCTGCGGAATTTGGTAAGCCAAAACAAACAGCGAACATTGAAGTGGGCGTGAACTTACCTGCTAACGGTGATTTGAAAGATCCAACTCAGTTTGATTTTTCAGACCCAGATACATACAACCGTTCAACCTCTTCGACCATTTATGACTCGATGGGTCAATCTTACAAGTTAACAACGTACTACTTGAAAGATCAGACTCAGCCAAACACGTGGAACACTTACTACACAGTAACAGACAAGAGTGGTGAGAAGCCGTTAAACGTTGCAGGTGGTGATGCGCAAACACCAACAGGTCATATTGGTCACACCATGAAGTTCAACAACGATGGTACGTTGGCAAGCCTAAACAGCGGTAACCCGATTACTTCTGTTGCATTGGGTGATCCTGCAACAAACACCACGCCGCTTGATATGAATGGTGCAGATCCTGCTCAGACGCTTAACTTTGGTCTGGGTGCTGCGACACAATTTGCCGCCCCATTTGAGCTGACTAAGTTCGATGAAGATGGTGCGACAACGGGCTTCCTAACCAAAGTTGACTTTGATGAAAACGGCAGCGTATTGGGTACTTACTCAAACGGTGAAAACGTAACGTTGGGGCGTGTGGCGCTAGTTCGTGTTCCTAACGAGCAAGGTCTGGATAAGAAGGGCGGTACGCAATGGGATTCAACTCAGTTCTCTGGTGACAAGATTTGGGGTGAATCAAACAAAGGCTCTTTCGGTACTATCAACAACGGTATGCTGGAACAGTCAAACATTGATATGACTCAGGAGCTGGTGGATCTGATCTCTGCTCAGCGTAACTTCCAAGCAAACTCACGTTCGCTAGAAGTACATAACCAGCTACAACAAAATATCCTGCAGATTCGATAATCTGCGTTATTAAGTTAGGCGTGCTTTCGCCGCTTGGCTTTATAACATCATGACATTCATCTGATGCTTAGCCTGAAAACACCTCAGTTCAGGCTAAGCATGCTTTGATCTCTGGTTTGCCGCTGTTGCCGCTACATGGATCAAAATCTTGCCTCCCTTTGCAGTTTTCTTTCATTGAATATCCTTCTTGATTGCCTTTAATTTCATTCAAGTTTTTGATAAATAAGTCTATTTTTATCTTGGCATAACTATTGCTTTTACTCCGAAGTACAGAGACTTTTTTTGGAGTAAATTATGGATCGCGCACTGTTTCTCGCAATGAGTGGCGCCAAGCAAAATATGCAGGCTTTGCAATTGCGCGCTAACAACTTGGCTAACGTCAGCACGACGGGTTTTCGTGCGGATTTAGCACAGGCTCGCTCAATGCAAGCGTATGGCGATGGTTTGCCGTCACGCGTGTTTAGCATGACAGAGCGTCCGGGACATAATTTTGCTCAAGGCAGCGTGATCACGACTGGTCGCGATTTGGACATTACCGTCGAAGGCAGCGGTTGGATTTCTGTATTGGATCATACCGGAAAAGAAGGTTTGACCCGTAACGGTAACCTCAAAATTGACCAAAATGGCATGCTAACCAACGCAAGCGGTCATGCCGTTTTGGGTGAGAACGATGCGCCAATCACTCTGCCAATCCCACTCTCCAAAATCGAAATCGGTCGTGATGGCACCATCTCTGTACTTCCACAAGGTGCGCCGGCTGAAGAATTACAAATCGTTGATCGTATCAAGCTTGTGAAAACTGACGATCAAAGCTTATTTAAAGACACCAATGGCTTATTTCGCCATAAAACTCCAAACCAGCCTTACGAAGCAGACGGCACTATCAGCATCCAAACTGGTGCGATTGAAGGTAGTAACGTGAATGCCGTAGGTGAAATGACCGCGCTGATTGACCTTCAACGTCAATTCGAAATGCAGGTCAAAATGATGAGCACCGCTGAAGAGATGGACAAATCTTCAGATTCATTGCTTCGTATGAGTTAACAGAGTTAGAGGTTCACTATGCATCCAGCACTATGGGTAAGTAAAACAGGTCTAGACGCCCAACAAACCAACATCGCTACGATTTCGAACAACTTGGCGAACGCCTCGACCGTGGGCTACAAAAAAAGCCGTGCGGTCTTTGAAGATTTGTTCTATCAAAACATCAACCAGCCGGGTGGTCAGTCTTCTCAAAACACCGAGCTGCCAAGTGGCTTGATGCTTGGTGCTGGTTCTAAAGTGGTTGCAACGCAAAAAGTGCACACGCACGGTAATGCGCAAACCACCACCAACGCATTGGACATGATGGTGGAAGGCGATGGTTTCTTCCAAGTGACTCTGCCTGACGGCAACATCGGTTACACCCGTAACGGCCAGTTCACGCTAAATGGTGAAGGCACGTTAGTGACATCTGGTTCTGGTTACCCAGTAGAACCTGAAATTGTGATTCCTGAAGATGCGATTTCTATCACTGTCGGTACGGACGGTGAAGTATCTGTGCGCGTACGTGGTCAGCAAGATAACCAAGTCGTTGGTCAGTTGACTATTACAGACTTTGTTAACCCAGGTGGCCTAGAGCCAATCGGTCAGAACCTTTACTTGCCAACAGGCGCAAGTGGCGACCCGCAAGAAGGTGTTCCGGGTTTGGACGGTTTGGGTGAAATTCGCCAATCGATGCTAGAAGCCTCCAACGTAAACGTGACAGAAGAATTGGTCAACATGATCGAAGCTCAGCGCGTGTACGAAATGAACTCTAAAGTAATCTCATCAGTCGATAAGATGATGAGCTTCGTTAACCAGCAGTTGTAACGGCGAAAGTTAGCCATTAAGGAGCTCATAATGAAACGAATCTGTTTACTTGCGCTGATCACAACCATGTCTGGCTGTGCGATGTTAGAACCCATCGAAACGGATGAAGTGACGCAAGCGACTACCGTTGTGGATGCGGTTGAAGGCGATAAGTCGAAAGACGAGAGTAGCGGCATCGTTGATACACTGCGCGGCAGAAATGATCCGGTTGCTGGTGATCCAGCGTGGGCTCCAATCCATCCAAAACAAAAGCCTGAGCATTATGCTGCGGCGACGGGTTCTCTGTTTAGCCCAGAGCACATTACCGATTTGTATGACGACTCTAAACCTCGCGGCATTGGCGACATCATCACAGTCACGTTAGATGAAACCACCAGTGCGACGAAGAGCGCTAACGCGGACTTGTCGAAAACCAACGAAGCGCAAATGGATCCGTTACAAGTGGGCGGTGAAGAGCTGAAAGTAGGCGGCAAGTACAACTTCTCGTATGACTTAAACAACACCAACACCTTTGCTGGCGACTCTTCTGCGAAGCAGAGTAACAGCATTAGTGGTTACATTACGGTCGAAGTGATCGAAGTGCTGGCAAACGGCAACCTCGTGATCC
Organism: Vibrio sp. YQ_11; assembly: GCF_043103065.1. Classification (NCBI taxonomy): domain Bacteria; kingdom Pseudomonadati; phylum Pseudomonadota; class Gammaproteobacteria; order Vibrionales; family Vibrionaceae; genus Vibrio; species Vibrio sp. YQ_11. The sequence goes on from NZ_JBICJM010000035.1 coordinate 43,208, forward strand.
GTGGTGAGAAGTGGATGACGCTAAATACGGGTGACGAGTACATTCGCTTAAGCGGCACAATTCGTCCTGATGACATCAACTTCGACAACACAATTGCGTCAAATCGCGTGTCTAACGCAAGAATTCAATATTCAGGAACCGGTCTGTCGCAAGATATGCAAGAGCCTGGTTTCTTGGCACGATTCTTTAATGTAGCGCTATAAGACGCCGCACTGACGGCAAATTGACTGCAAGAGATTAAGTAAGCATGAAAAGAATCGTTTTATTACTGATGAGCGTTGCTCTGTTTTCTACAGCCGCCCAAGCCGCACGAATCAAAGACGTCGCGCAAGTGGCAGGCGTGCGAAGCAACCAACTCGTGGGTTATGGTTTGGTTTCAGGCTTACCAGGTACGGGCGAAGCGAACCCATTTACTGAGCAAAGTTTCGCGGCCATGCTGCAAAACTTCGGCATTCAACTGCCGCCGGGTACCAAGCCAAAAATCAAGAACGTTGCCGCGGTTATGGTCACGGCAGAGTTGCCGCCATTTTCTAAGCCGGGTCAACAAGTGGACGTGACTGTATCGTCAATCGGTAGTGCGAAAAGCCTACGTGGTGGTACGCTTCTACAAACGTTCCTTAAAGGTCTAGATGGTCAAGTTTACGCGGTTGCACAAGGTAACTTAGTGGTGAGCGGCTTCAGTGCTGAAGGCGCTGACGGTTCAAAAATTGTTGGTAACAACCCAACCGTTGGTCTTATCTCTAGTGGTGCGACGGTAGAGCGCGAAATTCCAAACCCATTCGGTCGTGGTGATTACATTACTTTCAACTTGCTTGAATCTGATTTCACGACCGCACAACGCATGGCGGATGCGGTAAACAACTTCCTTGGCCCACAAATGGCTAGTGCAGTCGATGCGACGTCGGTACGCGTGCGTGCCCCTCGTGATGTCAGCCAGCGTGTGGCGTTTTTGTCCGCGATTGAAAACCTAGAGTTTGACCCAGCTGATGGCGCGGCGAAGATCATTGTTAACTCCCGTACTGGCACGATTGTCGTTGGCAAACACGTGCGTCTTAAGCCTGCGGCAGTGACGCATGGTGGCATGACTGTCGCCATCAAAGAAAATCTAAACGTTAGCCAACCAAACAGCTTCTCTGGCGGCCAAACGGTCGTGGTGCCCGATTCAGATATCGAAGTGACGGAAGAAAAAGGCAAGATGTTCAAATTCGAGCCGGGTTTAACGCTGGATGACCTCGTACGTGCGGTGAATGAAGTGGGCGCAGCACCTTCTGATTTGATGGCCATCTTACAAGCATTGAAACAAGCTGGTGCCATCGAAGGCCAGTTGATCATCATTTAATGGTTAGGAGGTTGCGATGATGAAGAATCCTAACGATATCGGTTTTATTCACGATATTAGCTCACTCGATAGCCTGCGTCAGAAAGCGGTGAAAGAGGGCAAAGATGGCGAGCAAGAAGCACTGCATGCGGCTGCTCGTCAGTTTGAGTCTATCTTTACATCCATGATGCTGAAGTCGATGCGCGAAGCGAACGAAGGCTTCGAGTCGAACATCATGAATAGCCAAAATGAGAAATTTTACCGCCAGATGCTTGATGAGCAGATGGCGAGTGAACTGAGCGCAAATGGCTCTATGGGCTTGGCAGATATGATAGTGGCACAGCTGACGGCTGGCCAAGGCAATGATAAGAGCGAAACGGCAATGCGCGATGCGGCAAACAGCGCCGTAGAATATCGTCGCGTGGACCCTAAAAAAGCGCGTGAAATTGAAAAGCGTTTGATTGAGTCCGGCGAACTTTCCCGTACCAGCCATACTCCCGCTAAGTTTGATTCGCCAGAATCTTTTGTGAACTCCATGAAGCCATACGCTCAAAAGGCGGCGAAAGCGTTGGGTGTCGAACCATCATTGCTTCTTGCTCAAGCAGCTCTGGAAACTGGCTGGGGACAAAAAGTGGTGCAAAATGCTCGTGGTAGCAGTAACAACTTGTTCAACATCAAAGCAGACAGAAGCTGGCAAGGTGACAAAGTCACCACGCAAACATTGGAATTTCATGACAATACGCCAGTGAAAGAGACGGCAGCGTTTCGTTCTTACTCGAACTATCAAGATAGTTTCAACGACTACGTCCGTTTCTTGAATGACAATCCACGTTACGAGACGGCATTGCAGCAACGTGGAGATTCTGAATCCTTTATTCGCGGTATTCATCGAGCAGGTTATGCGACGGATCCAACCTACGCCGACAAAGTTCTGCAAGTGAAGCAGAAAATCGAAAGTATGTGACCTTTTTGGGTTGCCGCGTACGCGAATCATTGAGGCTTGCCATCGTGCAAGCCTTTATTTTACCTGAATTTACTACTCTAAATTCCACTTGGCACATCTTTTGCTTTTACTTGTCTAGGTGATCGGTATTTACCGATCTTATTTCGTTTTTGGGGGCAGGTATGGCGTCAGATCTTCTGAATGTAGGTACTCAAAGTGTGCTTACTGCTCAGAGGCAGTTAAATACTACTGGTCATAACATTTCTAATGTTAATACAGAAGGTTACAGCCGTCAGTCAGTGATTCAGGGTACCAACGATCCACGTATGTTTGGTGGTTCGACCTACGGCATGGGTGTGCATGTGGAAAATGTTCGCCGCTCGTGGGACCAATTTGCCGTTAATGAACTCAACCTGTCCTCTACAAGCAATGCGAATAAAACGGATACCCAAGATAACTTAGACATGCTTTCTAGCATGTTGAGCTCTGTTGCATCGAAGAAGATCCCAGAAAACCTCAACGAGTGGTTTGATGCTGTGAAAACCATGGCAGACACACCAAACGATTTAGGTGCGCGTAAAGTTGTGTTGGAAAAGGCAAAAATCTTTTCAGACACATTAAACGACTTTCACGAAACGGTGCGACTGCAGTCAGACGTGACCAATAAAAAATTGGACATGGGCATTGAGCGCATTAACCAACTGGCGCTAGAAATTCGTGACATCCACCGCTTGATGATGCGCACTCCTGGTCCACATAACGATTTGATGGATCAGCATGAAAAGCTGATTACCGAGCTGTCGGAATACACTAAGGTCACTGTGACCCCACGTAAAAACGCTGAAGGCTTCAACGTGCACATCGGCAATGGTCATACCTTGGTGTCGGGCACAGAGGCAAGCCAATTAAAAATGATTGATGGTTACCCAGACGTGCACCAACGACGTCTAGCGATGGTCGAAGGCGATGGCATCAAAGCGATTAAGGCCGACGACATGGACGGCAAAATCGGCGCGCTACTCGACATGCGTGATAAACACATTCCGCAACTGCTGGATGAAATGGGGCGCTTAGCTACCGGATTCTCTTACAAGGTCAACCAACTGCAATCGCAAGGTTTGGATCTCAACGGCAAAATCGGTAAAGACGTTTTCACCGATGTGAATTCTGAGCTGGTGGCTAAATCACGAGTGTTTACTGCACCAAACTCGAAAGCGGACGTTGCCGTTTATGTCGATGATATTTCGGCGTTGAAAGGTGGCGAATATGCGCTGCGCTTCGATGGTGATCGCTACAGCGTGACAACACCGAAAGGCGAGCAAGTTCAGATAGATATAGACCAGTCGGATTCTAACTTCGTATTGGATGGCATGAGAGTGCAAATCGGCGAAGGCCTTGCCGCTGGCGAACGAGTGCTGCTGCGTCCTACTCGCAGTGGTGCTGCCATCATCAAGATGGAAACCAACGACGCTAAATCCATTGCCGCACAAAGTTATGAAGCGTCTACGACGTTTGCTCAAGGCAGTGCGAAATTCAATATTCGTGAAGCGGGTGATGTAAAAGAGTTTGAAGTGACGGTTCAGCCGCCCGATGAAAAGCACGACAAAGCGTGGCTAAAGATTACCGATAACAAAGGTAACTTATTGTCCGATAAATACTCTTATCCGTTAGACAAAGATGATCCGCTGATTGAAATCTCAGTGCCGAAGAGTCATCCGCTATACAAAAATGGCGATGCAACCATCTTTGAACTGACAGAAGGCGCACTGCTGAACGACAAATTTACGGCCAACTTGGTGCCGTCAGAAGGTGGTAACGGCAACTTGAGAAAGATGCAGCAATTACAAACCAACAAAATGATGGATGGTAAATCGAGCACCTTGATTGACGTTTACCACAATCTTAATACTGAAGTGGGTTTGAAATCGGCAACGGCTAACCGCTTAGCATCGGTTGCGCGTTTAGAGCATGAAGCCGCTCAAGAACGTGTAGCATCGATTGCGGGTGTGAACCTCGATGAAGAGGCCGCCAACATGATGAAGTTTCAACAAGCTTACATGGCTTCATCACGCGTGATGCAGGCGGCAAATGACACCTTCAACACCATTTTGCAACTGAGGTAAGGAGAAGAGATAAGTGTTAACTCGAATTTCTAGTTTCCATAACTATCAGTCCGTACAAAATGACTTGCGTCGCCAAGAGAACAAGATCCATCACAACCAAGAGCAACTTGCCTCAGGTAAGAAGCTGCTTAAACCAAGTGATGATCCGCTGGCTGCGCATTACATTCAGAATATTGGCCAGCAGCAAGAGCAGTTAAAGCAATATTTAAGTTCGATTGTGTTGGTGCGTAACCGTTTAGAAAACCACGAAGTGAACATCGCGAACGCAGAAAGCTTCGCTGATGAATCGAAACGTCTCACCATGGAAATGATCAACGGTGCGTTTTCTGCCGAAGACCGACAAGCGAAAAAGCGTGAGTTGGAAGAAATTGCAAATAACTTCCTTAACTTAGTGAATGCGCAAGATGAATCGGGCAACTACGTGTTTGCGGGGACAAAGCCGAAAAGCCAGCCATTTTATCGTGATAAAGATGGCAGCGTGCAATACGCTGGTGATGATTACCAACGCAAAATGAAAGTGTCCAGCATGCTGGATATGCCGATGAACGATCCTGGTAGCAAACTGTTCATGGAAATCCCAAACCCGTTTGGTGATTACCAGCCTAGTTACGATTTACAAAGCGGCTCTGACTTACTGCTAAGCAAAGCAACCAATGTGGATGCGAAGGACACCGCTTCTTATCGCGTGACGTTTGTCGATATGAATAACGGCAAGTTTGGCTACCAATTGGAGCGAAACGGCAAAGTGGTGGACGCTGACGAATTTTCGCCAGAAAAAGGCATCGAGTACAAAGGACTTAAAGTGCATGTGAAAGGGCAAATTACCCCTGGAGACAGCATCGGCATCGAAAAACGTGAGTCCTTCAGTATTTTCGATACCTTTAAGGAAGCGATGTCTTGGTCGGATAAATCCGTCTCCGATACATCAGCGACCGCGAAGTTGCACCAAATGACAGAGGAATTTCAAGCCGCGTTCATCCATTTGAACAAAGCTCGAACCGACGTGGGTGCAAGGCTGAGCACGCTCGATATTCAAGAGCAAAACCACGAAGACTTTAACTTGTCTTTGGCAAAAGCAAAGAGCAATTTTGAGGACTTGGATTACTCCAAAGCCGTGATCGAGTTCAGTGAGAACTCGCGTGCATTGCAGGCCTCGCAACAAGCTTTTGGCAAAACAAAAGACCTGACATTGTTTAACTACATTTAATGATTTGACGGCCAGCGGCGAATAACGACAACGAGAGATTTTGATGCCTTATGTGCCAAGCCTTAAGTGCGAGAAATTTCAAATGTCGTTGAGGTGAGTGAGCGGCATGTTTTTACCGAATGCGGCAAAGGCACCAGTGGCAATGTGAGCGGCAAGCTTCTCTTGGTGTGAAAATATCTTCATCTCATAGAGAAAGAGGTCGAAAACAGCGAGTGTGTTATCTAACTTATTGTTTATTTATCTATTTTAATTTGGAATCGATATCTTAAATAAGTTGGCACACAAATTGTATTGAATAATGTCAGAACAGATTTCGAGATTCTAAACCCTGCGTTAAAGGCAGATTTAGCAAGTAATTTTTACGGTCAGTGCTTATCCAAATGAGAGTAAAGCTGGCCGCTTCGCAAAAGCTTGCGAACTCAAAAGGAGAGCAAAATGGCTGTAACAGTTAGTACTAACGTCTCCGCGATGACCGCGCAGCGTTACTTAAATAAAGCGACCAACGAGCTGAATACCTCGATGGAGCGTCTATCATCAGGTCACAAAATTAACAGTGCAAAAGACGATGCAGCAGGTCTGCAGATCTCTAACCGTCTAACGGCACAGTCTCGTGGTCTTGATGTGGCAATGCGTAACGCGAACGATGGTATCTCTATCGCTCAAACGGCTGAAGGTGCGATGAACGAAGCAACGTCAGTGATGCAGCGTATGCGTGACTTGGCTATCCAGTCATCAAACGGTACTAACTCTCCAGCTGAGCGTCAGGCAATCAACGAAGAATCAATGGCGTTGGTTGACGAACTGAACCGTATCGCAGAAACCACATCATTCGGTGGTCGTCGTCTATTGAACGGCTCATTCGGTGAAGCGGCATTCCAAATCGGTGCGAGCTCTGGTGAAGCGATGATCATGGGTCTAACTAGTATTCGTGCAGATGACACTCGTATGGGCGGTGTGACATTCTTCTCTGAAGTAGGAAAAGGTAAAGATTGGGGTGTTGATCCAACTAAAGCCGATCTAAAAATCACGCTTCCTGGCATGGGTGAAGACGAAGATGGTAATGTTGATGATCTAGAAATCAATATCAACGCGAAAGCGGGTGATGACATCGAAGAGCTAGCAACGTACATCAATGGTCAATCAGACATGATCAACGCGTCTGTAAGCGAAGATGGCAAGCTGCAAATTTTTGTTGCTCATCCAAACGTTCAGGGTGACATCTCGATCTCTGGTGGTCTTGCTTCTGAGCTAGGCCTAAGTGATGAGCCAGTAAGAACATCAGTACAAGATATTGATATGACAACGGTTCAAGGCTCTCAGAACGCGATTTCTGTACTGGACTCTGCACTGAAATACGTGGATTCACAACGTGCGGATCTTGGTGCGAAACAAAACCGTCTGAGCCACAGCATCAACAACTTGGCAAATATCCAAGAAAACGTTGACGCGTCGAACAGCCGAATTAAAGACACGGACTTTGCGAAAGAAACAACGCAAATGACCAAAGCACAAATTTTGCAACAAGCAGGTACTTCGATTCTTGCTCAAGCGAAACAGTTGCCAAACTCTGCAATGTCACTATTGCAGTAGTTTATACCAATTACAGTGAATAAAAGTTCAGAAATAGCGTAGATTCAATGCTTGAGAACGAGGAACAGTTTTTCGATAAGTAGTCATTCTACAGTCAAAAACTTTAACATAGTTATCGAGCATTTGAGCAAGCTAGGGTGGGCAGTTATTTACTACGATTGGTATCCTCTAGCCTGTATTCAATACATTCAGACGTGGATGGGAATGCGGGCTTTTGGCAAGCAACTTTATAACAGAATGAATGGCTCTCTCATCTCTCACCTGCCAATCATTTTCAATGTAGAGTTGCACCCGGTATGCCGGAAATGTGTTCATTTCTCTTGATCTCCACATAGGCTCTGGCGACCAACCTAGCCCCAGTTCTCTCAAAGGAAAAGGGGCTTTTTCTTTTCTGCATTTTCCTTCTTTTATGTTCTCTATTCATTTCCTTATCTCTTATTTTTGATGCTTTTCTGTACAATTTGGCCCTCTCGGCTCAATTTGTAGAAACTTGAGCACTTTTTCTGACTTTTCTTCAATTTTTTTAGCCAAATCTCGCAGTGTTATTTTTTTAAATTTTTTTCTAAAGCTTCTGAATTTGGTGTCGTTAATAGAAGTAACTTTGAGAGAACTACTTGGTTTTCCGAGACGTCGGAAACCGCTACATCGGAAAATCAATTGGAGAAATCACCATGGCAGTGAATGTAAACACTAACGTATCAGCGATGACCGCGCAGCGTTACCTAAACAACGCAAACTCAGCACAACAAACCTCAATGGAGCGTTTGTCTTCAGGTTTCAAAATCAACAGCGCAAAAGATGACGCTGCGGGTCTACAAATCTCGAACCGTTTGAACGTACAAAGCCGTGGCCTGGATGTGGCTGTTCGCAACGCGAACGACGGTATCTCTATTGCACAAACTGCTGAAGGTGCAATGAACGAGACCACCAACATCCTACAACGTATGCGTGACTTGTCTCTACAATCAGCAAACGGCTCAAACTCGAAAGCAGAGCGCGTTGCGATTCAAGAAGAAGTGACAGCACTAAACGACGAACTAAACCGTATCGCAGAAACCACATCTTTTGGTGGTAACAAGCTACTAAACGGTACACATGGTGCGAAATCGTTCCAAATCGGTGCTGATAACGGTGAAGCAGTAATGCTTGAGCTTAAGGACATGCGCTCAGATAACAAAATGATGGGCGGTGTGAGCTACCAAGCTGAAAGCGGTAAAGGCAAAGACTGGAACGTTGCACAAGGCAAAAACGACCTAAAAATCAGCCTAACTGACAGCTTTGGTCAAGAGCAAGAAATCAACATCAACGCGAAAGCGGGCGATGACATCGAAGAGCTAGCAACGTACATCAACGGTCAAACAGACCTAGTGAAAGCGTCAGTAGACCAAGATGGCAAACTGCAAATCTTTGCTGGTAACAACAAAGTAGAAGGCGAAGTGTCATTCTCTGGCGGTCTGTCTGGTGAACTAGGCCTAGGCGACGACAAGAAAAACGTTACGGTTGATACTATCGACGTAACTTCAGTTGGCGGCGCACAAGAATCAGTAGCAATCATTGATGCGGCACTGAAATACGTAGACAGCCACCGTGCAGAGCTGGGTGCATTCCAGAACCGTTTCAACCATGCAATCAGCAACTTGGACAACATTAACGAGAACGTGAACGCGTCGAAGAGCCGTATCAAAGATACCGACTTCGCGAAAGAAACGACGGCAATGACCAAGTCACAAATTCTATCGCAAGCGTCAAGCTCAATCCTTGCGCAAGCGAAACAAGCGCCAAACTCAGCGCTAAGTCTTCTAGGTTAATCTACCTAACACGACAAGATACAAAAGCCAGGCTCATCCCTGGCTTTTTGCTTATCGGCTATACCGATTTAGATGCGTCCTAACAGGATGTTCGACAAGGCATTCATATCGATTAGATGGTCTCTTTAAATACCAATGTTGCCGCAATGATGACGCAGCGACATCTTAGCCAAGCAGCCGATCAAAACGTTGAGTCACAGAGAAACCTGTCTTCGGGATATCGGATTAACTCAGCAAGCGACGATGCTGCAGGCCTACAAATATCGAATACTCTCCATGTTCAAACGAGAGGGATTGATGTCGCCTTAAGGAATGCTCACGATGCCTATTCGGTCGCTCAAACCGCAGAAGGCGCGTTGCATGAGAGCAGTGATATTCTGCAACGGTTACGCTCTCTCGGGCTTCAGGCCGCAAATGGCAGCCATGAACAGGATGATCGTACAAGTCTTCAACAAGAAGTGATTGCACTACAAGATGAATTGGATCGTGTGGCAATCACGACGACATTCGCGGATAAAAACCTCTTCAATGGCTCTTATGGTTCTCAGAGTTTTCATATTGGCGCCAATGCGAACTCTATATCATTGACGCTCAGAAACATGCGTACGCACATACCTGAAATGGGCGGGCAACATTATCTGGGTGACAGTTTAGACAAAGACTGGCGGGTAACGAGAGATAACCAACAGTTCGCGTTTGAATATCAAGACAATGAAGGCCAAACACAATCTAAAGCATTAACACTCAAAGTAGGCGATAACCTTGAAGAAGTGGCAACCTACATTAATGCCCAGCAATCGGTAGTCGATGCTTCTGAAACGCAAGATCATCAATTGCAGTTTTTTACCTCGACACTGAATGCGCCAGAAGGCGTCACATGGAAAGGCAATTTTGCCGATGAGATGGATATAGGTTCCGGTGAGTTGGTGACCGTTGATGATCTCGATATGTCGACAGTAGGAGGCGCTCAGCTTGCCATTAGTGTGGTGGATGCGGCGATAAAGTATGTTGATTCTCATCGCAGTGAAATAGGTGGATTTCAGAACCGTGTGAGTGGTACGATCGATAATTTAAACACCATTAACCGGAGTGTTTCGGAGTCAAAAGGGCGAATTCGAGATACAGACTTTGCTCGGGAGTCGACAGAAATGGTGCGCTCTCAGGTGCTGCAGGATGCGACAACTGCATTACTCGCTCAAGCGAAGCAAAGGCCGAGCTCAGCACTAGGCTTGCTCAGTTGAACGTGTTTCAGCGATGCGCATCGACCAGAAAAAATTCAGATAATAAAAAACGCTGCCATTGGCAGCGTTTTTTCGTGTTCGGATAAGTAAAAATTACTTAGTTACACGTAGAACTGGAGTTTCACCAACAGTTACAGAACCAGAAAGCTTGTTCAGCTCTTTGATTTCGTCCATGTTAGAGATAACAACTGGAGTTAGTGTTGACTTCGCTTTCTCTTCTAGAAGAGCTAGATCGAATTCAATTACAGTGTCGCCAGCTTTAACAGTTTGACCTTCTTCAGCGATACGCGTGAAGCCTTCGCCTTTAAGTTCAACTGTATCGATACCGAAGTGAACGAAAAGCTCAACACCGTCGTCAGACTCGATAGAGAATGCGTGGTTAGTTTCGAAGATCTTACCGATAGTACCGTTTACAGGAGCTACCATTTTGTTGCCTGCTGGCTTGATAGCAATACCGTCACCAACGATTTTCTCAGCGAAAACAACATCTGGCACATCTTCAATGTTTACGATTTCACCAGATAGTGGTGCGATGATTTCGATTGCACCAGCGTCAGCGCTGTCATCAGATACAAGCTTCTTAAGTTTGTCAAACAGACCCATTGTGTCATGCTCCTAAGGTTTGGTTTTATTCTGTCGAATTATAGTATACCAATATAGCCCATTAGACGACTTTTTTCGCCGTCTAATGGCCATTAAGTATTGAATAACTTGGTACTACTGATTATTGAGTTTTCTCAGCAATGAACTTTTCAACTACTGCTTCAATTTCTGCTGCAGTAGGTAGAGAAAGTGCTTCTTCAGCCATTGCTTTCACTTCTGCGAAGTTAGAGTTACGGATAACTTTCTTCACTTTAGGGATAGAGATACCGCTCATTGAGAACTCATCCAGACCCATACCTAGAAGTAGAAGTGTTGCACGTTCATCGCCTGCAAGCTCACCACACATACCAGTCCACTTACCTTCAGCGTGAGAAGCGTCGATAACTTGCTTGATCACGGTTAGTACAGCTGGTGATAGAGGGTTGTAAAGATGAGAGATCATCTCGTTACCACGGTCTACCGCTAGAGTGTACTGAGTAAGGTCGTTGGTGCCGATAGAGAAGAAAGATACTTCCTTCGCTAGGTGGTGTGCGATCGCTGCTGCTGCAGGTGTTTCAACCATTACACCGATTTCGATGTTTTCGTCGAATGCAAGACCTTCAGCACGTAGCTCTGCTTTGTACTCTTCGATTGCGTTCTTAAGCTCGCGGATTTCTTCAACAGAGATGATCATTGGGAACATGATACGTAGCTTACCGTGTGCAGACGCACGTAGGATGCCACGTAGTTGATCACGAAGGATTTCACGACGATCCAAGCTGATACGTACTGCACGCCAACCTAGGAACGGGTTCATCTCTTGAGGTAAATCCATGTATGGTAGATCTTTATCGCCGCCGATATCCATAGTACGGATGATCACAGCTTGACCGTTCATTGCTTCTGCAACTTCTTTGTACGCTTGGTACTGTTCTTCTTCAGTTGGTAGCGCAGTACGGTCCATAAATAGGAATTCAGTACGGTACAGACCAACGCCTTCACCACCGTTACGGATGATACCGTCACAGTCTTTCACTGTACCGATGTTGCCGCAAACTTCTACGCGGTGACCATCTGTTGTTTCTGCGTGTAGGTCTTTAAGTTTTGCTAGCTCTTCTTTCTCAGCTAGGAATGCAGCTTTAACCGCTTTCGCTTCTTCTACTTCAGCTTCTGATGGATTAACAACGATCTTGTTGTTCATCGCGTCAAGAATCAGCATGTCGCCATTCTTAACTTTCTTAGTGATGTCGTTAGTACCAACGATAGCAGGAAGCTCAAGAGAGCGAGCCATGATAGAAGTGTGTGAAGTACGACCACCGATGTCACAAGCAAAACCCAGCACGTAGTCTAGGTTGATTTGCGCTGTTTCAGATGGCGTTAGGTCGTAAGCAACTAGGATAACTTCTTCATTGATGTCGCTTAGCGAAACGATGTTGATGCCTAGTGCGTTCTTCACGAAACGAGAACCGATATCACGGATGTCAGTTGCACGTTCTTTTAGGTATTCGTCGTCTAGAGACTCAAGAGCACATGCTTGCTCTTCGATCACTGAGTGGATAGCGTGATCAGCAGTCATCTTGTCGTTTTTGATAAGTGCTAGGATTTCTTCTTCTAGCTCTTCGTCTTCAAGAAGCATGATATGACCTTCAAAGATCGCTTCTTTTTCTTCGCCGAAAGTTTCAAGCGCTTTTTGCTTGATAGTTTCTAGCTGAGCTGCAGATTTGTTACGAGCGTCAAAGAAACGTGCAACTTCTGCTTCTACTTGATCATCAGAAATAGTGTTTGTGTTTAGGACAATTTCATCTTCTTGAAGTAGTAGTGCTTTACCGATTGCAATACCAGGAGATGCTAGGATGCCTGAAATCATAGCCTTACCTTAAGTTTGGTCAACTTTATAAAACGGGAGAATAATGGGTGCGCTAACGAATAGTTTTAGCTTAGTTTTGAGCCTATTTCCAACGAAGCCATTTTGCTTTCACAAAATGGCTTCTGGAGTAGGAGACCGGATTAGTGTAGTTGGTCCATTAGAGCAACTAGGTGGTCTACAGCTTGCTGAGCTTGTGGGCCTTCAGCAGAAATAGTAACAAGAGTACCTTTTACTAGGCCTAGTGTTTGTAGTTTGAATAGGCTCTTAGCGCTAGCGCTTTTACCGTTAGAAGTCACAGTGATGTCCGCGTCGAATGCTTTAGCTTCTTTAACGAACTGTGCAGCTGGACGAGTGTGAAGACCGTTTTCTGCTGTGATTTCTACTTGCTTCTCGTACATGTGATATACCCCAATAAATGTATTTTTTTGTTAGTTTGTGACTAGATTTAGCTTAACTGCTTTATATCTTGTGCGCTAGCACGGGAGAGTTCAAAGCGTGTCAGTTCTGATACTAGTCAAAAGTTTGGTAACTACGCAACTGTTTGCGTGCGCAATTACTTTGAAACCTTTTTGTGTTCTGCTTCTTTATTTTGAAGCTAGAAATAAAACACCCTGATATTACCAAAGGTAGGGCAGGGATCAACAAAAAAGCCCCTGAACGGGGCTTTTTTAGACGAAAAATTGATTTGACCACATATTATTGTTGGTTCTCTTTTTCGGTAAAGATACCAGCAAATAGCGCCGTACTTAGGTAGCGTTCACCAGAGCTTGGCAGAATTGTTACGATGGTTTTTCCTTCAAATTCAGGTAGTTCTGCAATTCGGTTCGCAGCAACGACAGCGGCGCCTGAAGAGATGCCCGCAAGGATGCCTTCTTCTTCCATTAGTCGACGAGCCATCTCAATTGCTTCTTCAGAAGTCACTGGCTCAACTCGGTCGATAATGTCCAAATCTAGGTTTCCAGGAATGAAACCTGCACCGATACCTTGGATTTTGTGTGGTGCTGGTTGAATTTCTTCGCCTGCTAGTGCTTGCGCGATTACTGGTGATTCTGCAGGTTCTACAGCAACAGAAGTGATCGCTTTACCTTTCTCACCTTTAATGTAACGGCTTGTACCAGTGATAGTGCCACCCGTACCAACGCCTGCTACTAGCACATCGATTTCACCGTCTGTCGCATCCCAGATTTCAGGGCCAGTTGTTTTCTCGTGAATTTGTGGGTTAGCAGGGTTGTTGAACTGTTGTAGAAGAAGGTATTTTTCAGGATTGCTTGCTACGATCTCTTCTGCTTTAGCAATTGCGCCTTTCATGCCTTTCGCTGCTTCAGTTAGCTCAAGGTTTGCGCCTAGTGCTTTAAGTAGCTTGCGGCGCTCAAGGCTCATTGATTCAGGCATAGTTAGAGTCAATTTGTAACCGCGAGCGGCTGCTACGAACGCTAATGCGATACCTGTGTTACCACTGGTTGGTTCTACTAGCTCTACGCCTGGCTTTAAAGTGCCAGCTTTTTCTGCTTCCCAAATCATGTTTGCACCGATACGGCACTTAACACTGAAGCTTGGGTTGCGTGCTTCAATTTTCGCTAGAACGTTACCTTTGCTCACTTTGTTTAGGCGAACTAGGGGCGTATTACCAATGGTAAGAGAGTTATCTTCGTAGATTTTGCTCATAGTGATGTTCCTTCATTACACGTTGTGTGAATATGGATAGAAGAATATGCGGTATAAAAAAAAGGGAAAAGGATTAAAAAGTTATATCTTATTAGGTTGGCCGAGAATTTAGTAAAAAGAAAGGGAAGCGCATCGAACAACCTTCCCTTTCACTAAATTTGACCTAGCGCTGATGTTTAAACTCTGCCACCCACATGGCGGTCGCACCGCATATTGCAACAGGCATGACGATAAGGTTCAAAATTGGAATCGTTGTGAATACTGAAACCAACACACCAAAGCCATAGGCTTTACCTTGCTTTTGTTTCAATTTGTAACGCATGTCGTTGAACGGAATTTTGTGGTTATCGAACGGGTAATCACAATATTGAATCGCGAGCATCCACGCGGTAAAGATAAACCATAAAACCGGGCCGACAGTTTGCCCTAGTGCTGGGATAAGTAAGAGCAAAAACAAGCCAATTGCTTTAGGCAGTGTATAAAGCAGTTTTCTCCATTCGCGAGCAAGTACGCGAGGCACATCTTTTAGAACAGCCGTAAAGCCGTCGTCATTAATTTTTTTTCCGGTTAGCGTCTCTTCAACTTTTTCTGCTAACAGCCCGTTGAAGGGAGCGGCAATAAAGTTGGCTAACGTGCTAAAGAAATAAGAGAAGGTGGCCAGTATCGTTAGAGCAAGTATGGGCCACAAGATATACGTGAGCCAAGAGAGAAACTCTGGTAACTGTCCAATCCAACCTTCAATCCACATGTTCAAGTGGGAGAATAGATAGAAGATAGCCCCACCCACGAGAATAATATTTGCTAAAAGTGGTAACACGACAAAACGTCTTATCTCTGGAGAGAGCGCCAATTGAATTCCGTATAGGAAGTAACCGAATCCGGTTCGTTGCTGATTGTTAATCTTCATATCCAATATTTTCGTGTGAGTGAGAACTCATTGTACCTGTCGATGATTTTCTTTCAATGCCCTAACAATTAGGGTCTTGCAAAGTGGAATCGTGGCAAGAATCACAACAAAAAACGGAACTTCTTGCATTAAGTTGTTCTAAACCTACATATAGTTTTGGTAAAGTAAACGTATCATTCAGATTTATTGCACTTGGGTTGCTGCTCAAGGAATTGCGAGTAGTAAAAACAGGTATATTGAGAGTAAATAATGCAGGAATTGCGATTCGTACTCATTGTTGTTGGCGCATTAGCCATCGCGGCATTGCTGTTTCATGGTTTGTGGAGCAGTAAGAAAGAAGGCAAAGCAAAATTTGGCAACAAGCCACTTGGTAAGCTGGATGTTGACCAAGGAGATAAAGATTCGGTTGAGCAAGAGCGCAGTTTCGCTCCTGCCCCTGAAGACGATTTCGAAATCATCCGTAAAGATCGCAAAGAACCAGACTTTGGGATGGAAAATACGTTTGATAGTAAGTTTGAGGCAGATCCCTTGCTTGGTGGTGTGACAGAAGAAAAGCCTTCTGTAAAAGAAAAAGCCGAGGAAATCCCTTCTTTTGTCGCGATGAAAAACGATGTTGAAGATGTAGCAATTCAGCCGTCTGAAGTCGAAGAGCCAATGCAAGAGGTGATTGAAGAAGAGATCATGCCTTCTGCATTTGATGCGTCTAAACAAGAGATGGAAATGGTTGAAGAAGTGGCTCCTGCCGTTGTTGAACAACCAGAAGAGCCAAAGCCAGAGCCGGAAATGCAAGTGATCGTGTTGAATGTTCATTGTGCGGGCGAAGAACCATTTATTGGCACTGAACTTTTTGACAGTATGCAGCAAAATGGTCTTATCTATGGCGAGATGCATATCTTCCATCGTCATGTTGATTTATCTGGTAACGGTAAAGTGCTGTTCAGTGTGGCTAACATGATGCATCCGGGCACACTTGAGCATGGTGATCCCGCAGAGTTTTCGACGAAAGGCATTTCCTTCTTTATGACGTTGCCTTGCTATGGCGAAGCTGAGCAAAACTTCAACTTGATGTTGAGAACTGCGCAGCAGATTGCGGATGATATGGGAGGAAATGTTCTCGATGACAAGAGAAACTTAATGACTCCTGACCGTTTAGCTGCTTATCGACGCCAAATAGTTGAGTTTAATGCGGCTAACGCATAATCTTACTACCCAATTATAAAAGGGCTCCGATTGGAGCCCTTTTTCATGGATTCCCAACCTCATCGATTGACAATATACGGGGCTTTACTATGTCTGAATCAGTACATCAACGGCTAGAAGAACTCAAAGAGTCGTTGCACTACCACGCCGTTCGCTACTACGTGGAAGATAATCCAGAGATTCCAGATGCAGAATACGACCGCCTAATGCGTGAACTGCTAGAAATTGAAGCTCAACATCCTGATTTAGTGACGGTTGATTCGCCAAGTCAGCGAGTGGGGGGTAAGCCGCTTTCTGAATTTAGTCAGGTGACACACGAAGTCCCAATGTTGTCATTGGATAACGCATTCGACGACAGTGAACTCGACAGCTTTCATAAACGTGCTCAAGACCGAATCGGTGGAGAAAGCATTAAGCAGTATTGTTGTGAACCAAAGCTAGATGGCTTAGCCGTGAGTCTGTTGTATGAAAACGGTATTTTAGTTCAAGCGGCAACGCGTGGTGATGGTACTACGGGTGAAAACATCACTGAAAACGTGCGCACCATTAATGCCATTCCTCTGAAGCTGAGGGGTGATGACTGGCCAGCTCGTCTTGAGGTCCGCGGTGAAGTGTTTATGCCGAAAGCAGGCTTTGAAAAGTTGAATGAGCTTGCGCGTCAGAAGGGCGAAAAAGTATTTGTGAACCCTCGCAATGCAGCAGCAGGCAGTCTACGTCAATTAGATTCGCGTATTACGGCTTCGCGCCCACTTAGCTTCTACGCATACAGTGTTGGAGTTGTGCAAGGGGCTGATTTGGCAGCCAGTCACTATGAGCGTTTTCTGCAGATAAAATCTTGGGGGCTGCCAATGTGTCCAGAGACCAAGCGAGTCGACAGTTTGGCAGACGTAAAAACTTATTATCAAGACATTCTGCAGCGTCGTGATGCATTACCTTACGAAATTGACGGAGTCGTGATCAAAATTGACGATATTGCCGTTCAAGAGCGCCTGGGTTTTGTTGCTCGCGCTCCACGTTGGGCGATCGCATACAAATTCCCGGCTCAAGAAGAAATCACAACATTGAATGAAGTTGAGTTCCAAGTTGGCCGAACGGGAGCGATCACTCCGGTTGCTAAGTTAGAGCCCGTGTTTGTTGGTGGCGTGACGGTGAGTAACGCAACGCTGCATAATGCGGATGAAATTGAGCGCCTTCAAGTAAAGATTGGTGATCAGGTCGTGATTCGTCGTGCTGGCGATGTGATTCCTCAAGTGGTTTCTGTCATCAAAGAGCGTCGACCAGAAACGGCGCGAGATATTATTTTCCCAACTCAGTGTCCTGTTTGTGGTTCGCACGTAGAGCGTATCGAAGGGGAGGCGGTGACTCGATGTACTGGCGGTTTGGTCTGTCAAGCTCAACGTAAGCAAGCGCTCAAGCACTTCGTCTCACGTAAAGCGTTGGATGTTGATGGTTTAGGTGACAAAGTTATCGAGCAATTGGTCGATCGTGAAATGGTAGAAACCCCTGCCGATCTGTTCAAGCTTTCGGCTGGCGTATTAACCGTATTGGAGCGCATGGGGCCAAAATCTGCTCAAAACATTGTTAATGCGTTAGAAAAATCGAAGTTAACAACCTTGCCACGTTTCTTATACTCGTTAGGTATTCGAGAAGTGGGCGAGGCAACGGCGGCAAACCTAGCTCAACACTTTAAATCACTGGAAGCGATTCAAGCTGCAACGGAAGAACAACTTATTGCTGTTCAAGATATTGGTGTGGTAGTTGCGAAGCACATTACGACTTTCTTTGAAGAAGAGCAAAACCAAGCTGTTGTTCAAGATCTCCTTGTGCAAGGTATCCACTGGCCAGAAGTTAGTGCACCTGAGCAAGGCGCAGCACTGCCACTAGAAGGTAAAACTGTCGTGCTAACGGGTACACTATCTCAACTTGGACGAACTGAAGCAAAAGAGGCGTTGCAATCTTTGGGTGCAAAAGTCACTGGCAGTGTTTCCAAGAAAACCGATATTTTATTTGCTGGTGAAAATGCAGGTTCTAAGCTCACTAAGGCTCAAGAATTGGGTATCGAGATAAAAACTGAGCAAGACTTGCTTGAATTGATAAATTAAGCACTATCAAAAAAGATAAAAAATAACTAAAAGCCCCACAGGCAAAGCTTGTGGGGCTTTTTCTTTACGCATATTAAGTGTGTTTGTATGCCTTGGTTTTGTGTTTTCTGCGTTTCAGTGATCAGGATCTCCCCTTCGAATATCCGAATCTATTTGTATTCAAGTCTGCGATGCACTTCATGTTGAATGTTTGCGTGGTGATTTAAGTGTTTGAATTTAAATGTATATATTCAATGTTGCGGTATTGGTGTTAAAAATAAGATCTGGATCAATAACTTATATGGAACTTTGGCGTGGCTCATATTTTTTTAGAAAAAAAATAAGTTCCGTTTGGATGTTTTTAGGTGCGAAGTTAGTCTTAATGGCGTGGATACACGGTGTGTATGCAGGAACTAAAAAAAGCCAAATTAGAAATAATGAGGTTTAATCAGGAATTTACTTCTCTCCTTCGGCGGCCAACTAAAGGTGAGATAGAAAAATACAGCTATATCCATTTTTAGGAGTTTTTCCATGGACAAATTTTTTAAGGTTTCAGCGTTAACTGCAGCAATGTTTGGTGTTGTTGCTGTTGCTCCAGCTACTGCATCGACTGAGAGTGCAGCGGGTGGTGAATACGTAGAGAAAGTGAACGAATTTATGCATGACTCTAGTCTTAATGCAATGTTCTTAGTTGACACTCGTTCACGTACACGTACTACAGGTAAACCTGGTGGTGAGAACGGTGACCGTTGGAGCCGTCTAAACTACTCTTCTTACAACGCTATCCTAGACTTCACTTCTGGCTACCACGATGGTTGGGTTGGTGCAGATGTTGCGGCTTACTACTCTGGTGATCTTTACAACGACAGCCTTTACAACTCAAACGAAGGCTACCTATGTAACGAAATCTCAACCTGTAACAACCTAGACTGGGGTGCAGGTGACGGCCAACAACTTAAAGTTTACAAAGCTGCGCTTAAATTCAAAGCAAACGAAAACTTTAACGCTCGTGTAGGTATGCTACAAGCTGGTGGTAACGGTACTATTGGTAACGTATGGAGCTTTGTACCTGGTACTTACCGTGGCTTCGAACTAAACGCTAAGCTAGGCGACTTCAACCTAAGCTACTTCGGTGCAGACCAATTCACAGCACCTTGGCTACTTCACGAAGATGACTACGCACCAGCGCTTTGGTCTGACACTTCATGGAGCTACCTACACTCTCTAGGTCTAAACGGTAACCTAACTGACAGCTTGTTCTTCCAAGTTGGTCTTGGTCAAGCGACTGGCGTTAAATACGCAAATGGTATCGACTGGGGTGCAGGTCAAGTAACTAGCTACCACAACGAAACTGACAACACATCTTACAAAGCTTACTTGAAGTACACAGTAAGTGACCGTACAACTCTTGCATTTGACTTCTACGGTGTTGATGACGATGTGAAATACGATGGTCTAGGTTTCCATACTGGTCTATCTTTGAACCAGTCTTTCGGCAAGCTAGCATGGATGTCTGAACTACGTTACACAGACACAGACAACCGTTCTGACTTCGTTCCACGTACGATCCATACTTACGGTATGAACAACGGTACTTGGTCTCAGTGGTGGGATGCTCTATCTGACTGGAACAAAGCGGGCGAGCTAGCATGGTACAACCGTCTATCTTACAACCAAGGTAACGGCTGGAACTACTACTTAGGCTTTGGTTACGGTTCTGGTGCTGACTCAGCTGCAAGCGGTGCATCTGGTGACTGGGATTACGAAAGCGAGTACGCATTCAACGCAACAGTATCTTACTCTCTACAGAGTGGTGCGCTTAAAGGCTCTACAATCCGTCTGCACGGTACAATCCTAGAGCGTGACGAGTACGCTGGTGCTGGCGACGCGGACGAGACAGACCTACGTCTACAAGTTCTTATCCCTTACAGCTTCCACTAATCAATTAGTGAATAATCAAAAAGGAGCCTAATGGCTCCTTTTTCTATTTTACTTCTCTGCCGTCATACATTTTGCAATATAACGGTGGCAGCATGTGGACATTACCATTTGGTAATTCGCATTTCACTTCAGGTGCTAATGTTCTTCCTCCTGAAGCGCCATTTGCTTGAATAGTAAATGGAATTGTAGCTGAACATATTAATAGTATTCCGGCTAATAATTTCATAACGATCACCCTCTATGTTTAAGACTTTATTACGCCTGTTACCCAAAGTTTGTGTATTTGGCGTGCTAAGTGCTCAAACAAAAACATGTCTCTCTACCTTAATACCGCTCACACATACCGCAGTAAATGGTGTCACCCATTGTGTGTCCAACCGCGCTGGAACAAACTCTGCCTTTGGCATGGTGAGGACCAACTCAGTTATCAATAAAACGGTAGGAAAGACTTTTCTACTTACCTAAAATATAAGCATTTACCTTTATGCTTATGGATTAAGTATGTATAGGGAGTTGGAAAGATCAAAAATTAATTCAACACTGTTTTATTTTTTATATTGAAATTAGATTGAAAATGACTGGAAGCAGTGAACTATCTTTTTGATTAATTCTTAGTTGATGAATATCAATAGGATTTACAAGATGGAATTTAATAATATTTATATTACTTATTTTCTAAGGACAAATTGAATAACACGATGAAATAAAAAGAATTGAGAGAAAAGAAAGTAATGAAGCAGTCTTTACTTCATTACTTTGACATAAATTACTCAGAAATAGGCTCCACAATGAGGATTATTCCATCGATCGCGACGATTTTTACACGAGTACCAGCTCGGATATTTTGCTCACATTGTGCTGACCAGGTGGTATCGGCGATGCGAATTCTGTTTAACCCAATTGAAAAATCTTCCTCAAGTATCACGCTGCGGCCAATCAACTGCTTGTACTTTTGGTTGAGATCTCTTGTTTGATCATCTTGTTTGTCTCTTGACCACTGGCGTCGCCACCATAACCAAGTTGTCAGCAAGCTGAAAGTCGCGAAAGATAGCCATTGAAGTTGCCAGCCGAAAGGGAGCACTGCCAATAACGCTCCCACTAATAACGCCGATAACCCCAACCACAGAAAGTAACCCGCTGTACCAAGTAGCTCAACGGCAAGCAGCACAAAGCCGAATGCAAGCCAGTGCCAAAATGTTATGCCATCAAGCAGGTTGAACAAGTCCATAACTGGGTCCTAATCTTTATTTTGTTGTTTAAACATTTCTGCGATGCCCGCAACAGAGCCCATGAGTCCGGTTGCTTCCAAAGGTAGCATAATGATTTTTCCGTTTTCAGCTTGACCAATACTCTTGAGAGCTTCTGTGTAGCCTTGCGCGATGAAGTAATTAACGGCTTGCATATCGCCTTTTGCGATGGCTTCGGAAACCATGTAAGTCGCTTTTGCTTCCGCTTGAGCAGCACGCTCACGCGCTTCAGCATGGAGGATAGCAGACTGTTTTTCACCTTCTGCTTTTAAAATCTGCGATTGTTTGTGACCTTCTGCTTTGAGGATTTCTGCCTGACGGACACCTTCAGCCTCGAGAATTTCAGCACGTTTATTACGCTCTGCTTTCATCTGAGCGTTCATTGCTGCAGTTAGATCGGCTGGTGGCTGAACATCTTTGATTTCAATACGCGTGACTTTTACGCCCCAAGGGTTTGTTGCTTGGTCCACAATCGCTAGCAGCTTGGTATTGATCATGTCACGTTGGCTCAGCATTTCATCGAGTTCCATCGATCCAAGTACGGTACGAATATTCGTTAGCGTTAGATTACGAATCGCGTGTTCTAAATCGTTTACTTCGTAAGCCGCCTTAGCCGCATCGATAACTTGAACGAAACCAACTGCATCGATCACCACGTTTGCGTTATCTTTTGAAATGACCTCTTGTGCTGGAATATCAAGCACACGTTCCATCATATTTACTTTTTGACCAATTTTATCAACGAATGGAATGATCAAGTTTAAGCCCGGCTTTAATGTGTGGGTGTAGCGTCCAAAGCGTTCAACTGTCCAGTTGTTTCCTTGTGGAACCGTTTTGATGGCTGAAGACAAGATAACGACAGCGAGGACGACGAAAATACCGATAGTGATCAGTGAATCGATAGGCATGATTTATTCCCTTGAGTGCATAATAACTGATTCATTTTCACGCATTTTTGGGTTGTAGACAATCGAAGATGTTGAGAAGAAACGATAGCGGGGCGATTTTAGGCAAAACAAAGGCCGGAAGTTCCGGCCTTAGGCAGCATCGTATGGTTTAGTTGGAACTACTTTGTTGGGTATTCAATCCAACTAGAACCATCAAGAGAAACATAATACTTTCCTTGTACTTCAATCACAGTAGAACCGGAGTTCTGCGCGACAATGCGTGTTTCTGGTAGGTTCTCCGTCAATATTGAAGGGCTAAACGTCTTACTTTGATAAATGTTTTTATCCAGAATATTCGACACGAGCTGTGACAACGCCAGATAGCTAGAGGGCGCATTGACGTGTTCTGTGCTGCCCTGACGTTGAATTCCTTCTCCGAAGATTTTAATTCCTACCGGGGTGTGAACGATCGTTGGCGCAGGAATTTCTCGCATACCTGAAATCTGCATTCGGTCTCCTCGCATACCACCACCATGTTCTGGTACCAAGGCCACAACAATGTTGCGCTTTGAGGACTCTAAGGTTTTAAAGAACGCGTAGAGATCATCAAGCAAATTCTTAAGGCGCATTTTGTAGCTAGCAATGGATGTGCTTGAATTCGTATTGATGATCCGGTTTCCATCGTGCAGTGAAATTGAGTTGTAGAGTGCCACGACTTTGTCGTCACTACTGTTAAGTCTTTGCTGCCACCAGTTATCCAGTACTTGCTTATCGCGGAAGATCGAAGAGCCATCAAAAGATTTTTGGTAAGGAGCCAAACCTTCTTGAGACATAAGAGCCGCTTGTAAGTCACCGTCTTTCTTGATCAATTCAAGGAAGCTATCGAAGACACCATTGTGGTTCATCAGTAAATTTTCTTTGAAGCCTAGCTCTTTCAAACTTTCGAACAAGTAGCACTGTTTTGAAGGTGCGGGTTGGAACAGTTGACTGTGTTCCTGTTGACCGCAATTGGCTCGTAGCAGACGAATGACCGCAGGCCCGCTGTATGACGTAGCGGAACTAAAATTGTCGAACATGATGTCAAACTCTTTGAACAGAGGATGATCGGCCAGTCCTGCAATTTCGATGTCATCCCACGCGACCGAACAAATACTCAAGAACAACAAATCAAAAGGAGCATCCATTGCGCTGCTAGTATCGAATGTCACACGTCGAGAAGCTTCTTTAGAAAAGAAATCTGCAGTTAACGTGTTGAGACTTGCATCGTTAATTTCCGTTATTTGAGGTTGTTTGCTAGCAGTAACCTCGGTTGGTGGCTGTTGTTGAGTTACTTCTGCAGCCACTGTTGTCGGAAGTTCCGTCGTCATTGGCATACTTATATAGATCATAGCAATAACCACAAAGACTGAAACTCTAACGAACTTGCTCAAAATAAAGTACGCACCACACAAAGCGAGCAATCCGAGAATTGCTTGGAATGATAAAAATCGTCCCAAAAGTTCGACCAGATAACTCAATTCAAACTGCATTAATTGTCCCGCTTGAGCCCAAAGACGGTCTAGCGGAGGGAGATAAGAATCGTAATGCAAGAGCCACGCTGCGGCGACAAATACAACGATATGACGCACCGTATTTAGGCTTTTTATCGAGATTGGCAGCAGGATGAAGATCAACAGCGCAAAGTTTTCCATTGGGTGGAAATCGATGATTCCCTGAAAATAGAGCGCTATTTTTGCGATAAAGTAAATGTTCCACCAGCCCAATCCTATAGTGAAGGGGGTAGAGTCATGAGAATGCGATGTCATTACTTAAGCTTCTTGGTGTTAGTGGTTGATGTATCTAGCTCAAAATAGCGCGAGCGTTTTAAGTGCTTGTGGTAAAAGCGTGTGGTTGCGTTTACTAGGTCACGAAGAAAGTATCCTAGGAGTAGGCCAATACCTAAGCTGATACTCGCGGTCAGTAAAAAGTCGTTAATATTCATGAACTTTCCTTAAGATCAATGGCCTTTTTGACAGCAAACAAAGGGAGAACATCAACCATGGAATTGGTGGTGGTATGGAATATTTCCCTCTCTGTCGTCAAGGTTGAAACGTCATCGGATATGACGGCTTCATCTTGAACGATGAATTTTAGCTCTGTTTCGATATCTAATTGAGTATCAAACGTGTGAGTTGAGTGAAACAAGTCTCTCACTGGAAACTCAAATATATTGTTTAGTGCAATATCAATATCGCTTTGTCGAATAGCACTGAACAAGACATATAGAGCTTTTTTGCAGGCTGTCACAACGTCGCCATCTCTTCGAACATGGCAAAGACGTAAACATTCCTCTGCCGTCATGCCTGGCAATAAGTTCAGCTTGATGAGCGCAAAGTTCACACTTGAGTGTGTTGAATGGGAAATGACGTCAATACAGTATTGGTTAAAGTCCTGGTTTTGTAAGTAGCCTTTGCTACCAAACTTAAGGTCATACTTTAAGAGCGCCTCTAAACTGTCAGGAATTGGGCGTGTAAGCATTTGGCCTTGAATTGCTTCAACCTGAGTCATAAAGCGCATATGGGGGATCTGCGCATGTGAAATGAAGTTCGCCCCCGCGCGAAGTAAGAACTTTTCATCTGCATATCTCAGACATTGTTGGGTCTCCCTGACAATAATCTTTAGCTGACGACCATATGCGGACCTTAAACGGTAGCAATCTAACGCGATCTGTTGAACTTCGCTTTGGTTATCACAGCTGAAAACAATAGTTGAAGAGCGAGGGTTGTTTAACATCGCTATGAGTTCTTGATTACTCTCGGCCATACGCATCCCTTTTGGGGCTTTCTCGTTTTCTCTGAAGGCTCTTCTACTGATATATATTCTATCACTATCCGATTTGTCTTCCGGTATGACACGAGATTGATGCGTTTCGTAAGGCGTTGCTTTTAGCTTCTTATCTTTAGTGCTAGAGAGAAGGTACTCGTCTTGGGAAATTACACCGTGTTTATTGGACCAAAAATCCACAAGATAGCAGTAGCGAGCGTCATCTAATGATGTCATGGTCGCCAAACCTGCAATGTATCTATTATGAGAAATCAGAATGGGCTTTAATAGTGAAGTCGTCAGATGCCCATATATACAAACACTAATAGTGAGTTTTTTATTATTTGCCAGTTCATTTAAGTTTTGTAGGAAAATACTTACAAAATAATCGTCACTTGATGATACCAGTGAATCTGGAACTACTAATATATATGTAGAGAGTTTCTTTATATTTGTTTGATGAATATCTTTTGCAAGCTTTATAGCGTTTGGCGCTTTATTTGTGAATTTGTGGCTAAGAAAAAAACACTGTTCAAGATAATTTTTAGATAAGTCATTGAATTTGCATAAGGCCTCATCATTCAATGCAGACAAAAAAGTTTCCTTGTCTGTAAAGCTTGTAAGTGAAGTGTTGTTATTTGCTGGTAGCGTACTGAACAAATAATCAATAACCATTTGCTTATGTGTAAATAAGTTTACATAAACAGAATTTATCTCTCGTTCAGAAGTAATTGCGGATAACCCGGAGATTGCTGACATCAAAAGGCCTTATAATCAATGGTTTACTGTTGTTGTGCGTTGTGGCTTACAATCCGCTGTATGCTAATCGTTACAATGTTACTTTTCTTGGCGACAAGAAAATGACGCCGAGATATTAAACGAAATTGATCAAAAATTAAAATAGTTATAGCATTGTTTCATATGATGTTTATAAGTTTAAACTCAATAATTTGCAAGTCTATGATTTACTATACCCGTGATCATTGAAGATGCTTGATTTTTCCTTAAAGCAGGATCATGCTACGCACCATGAAAATAATACTGACTCCTCAACAGAAACAACAACTCGAAGTGATGCACGATTCAACTCGTGATGGTCGAGTGCGTGACCGCATCAAAGCGGTTTTACTTGCGTCTGAAGGCTGGAGTCAAACGATGATTTCTTAAGCGCTTCGTATTCATGAATCGACCGTTGCTCGTCATCTCAGTGACTATGTCCTCTCTGAAAAACTTAAGCCTGAAAATGGTGGTAGCCAGAGCCGACTTTCTGCTGAGCAAACCATGCAGCTTATCGAACATTTATCCGAGAAGACGTACTTTCATACCCATCAAATAGTCGCTTATGTGAAAGCCGAGTTTGGTATTCGCTATACCGTTGCAGGCATGAACAAATGGCTACATCATCACGGCTTTTCATATAAGAAGCCGAAAGGTGTACCGCACAAGTTTAATCCAGAGATGCAGCAAGCCTTTATCGAATACTACAACGAGACGCTAAGAAACAGCGAAGACCCTGTGTTATTTATGGATGCCGTTCATCCTACGCAGTCAACAAAACTCAGTTATGGCTGGATACGTAAAGGCCAAGACAAAGTGATTGAGACAACAGGCAGTCGAACTCGTCTTAATATTATCGGTGCGTTACCGCTTCAAAATATTGGCGCAACGGTGACAGACACGTATGACACGATAAACAGCGAGAGCATTGTTCGCTTCTTCTGGAAGCTCAAAAAGGAGCATTATCCGTTGGAGCAAAAAGTTCACCTAGTGCTTGATGGTGCCGCCTATCATCAGTCAGAGTTGGTGAAAAATGCGGCAAAAGTGCTCAATATCGAGCTTCATTACTTACCGCCTTACAGTCCAAATTTAAATCCAATAGAGCGGCTTTGGAAAGTGATGAATGAGCATGTGAGGAACAATATTTACTTCTCCTCCAAGCCAGAATTTACTTCAGCCATCAAAGAGTTTTTCGATGTAACGTTACCAGAAGTTGCAGGTACACTCGTATCCAGAATTACGGATAATTTTCAGATATTGAAACCTGTATCTTCAAGTTGAACGGGTATATACTGCAAAGAGTAACTGGCGGGATTGCCATTACCGCAGTTTAAACACCGTTATATTGTGAAAAAATGTTATGACTGAGTCTGCAAAAGATATTAATTCGATCTACTCTTCTTATAACTTATCTCAACATAAGTATATTGAAACAACAGAAAACGAGTCTTACGTGCAAGCTAAAAATAAGTGGTTGGTCTTTCAAGCCAACAGTGCTCGTAATGCTCTGCCTCAAGTGCGTAATAAGCAGAAAGGTTTAGAAACGGAAGCGATATGAAACGCCTTCTTTTTGTTAGTTTAAAAGGTGGTTGTGGCTCAACTACCGTCGCTGCGAACTTGGCACAAGCATTAGTTAAGATAAACAAACAGGTACTGGCCATTGAGGTGGTGCCTAACAGTTTACTGCAAACTCATCTTGGCTTGCCCCAGGAAGAGAAAGATGGCTGGGCGAAACAACTTCTTTCAGATAAACCTTGGACCCAGGCTGGTTATGAAAGCCCACAAGGTGCACTTTTTTTACCGTTTGGCCATCTGAATTCTGAGCAGTTAAAAGCGTTCTTTAACGAGCGTTCTCACTACCTATCAATGCTAGGTGAAATGACGTTGCAAGTGAGCGAAAACCGTGGTGAGCAGTGGCTGCTTTTTCACGCCGACTTAGCAGAGCTTACTGATCCTGAAGTGCGATCTTTTGTCGACTCAATGGATATGATTGTGGTGGTGGTAACGGCAGATGCCCTGAGTTATCTCACTCTTCAATCTTGGCTACAACATGAAGAGCTATCGAGATTGCTTCGCTCTGACAAATTACGTTTTTTGGTGAATAAGTATCAGCCAGAAACCGAAATTGGTCGTGATTTCATGTTGGTGCTGAAAAAGGAACTTAGCGAATCGTTGATTCCTGTTTCGATTCATCGAGATACGGCATTGCTTGAATGTGTGGCAAACCTGACGACCGTTCAACACTATTCGCCATCGAGCCAAGCCGCAAAAGATTTTCAGTCTTTTGCTTTTTGGTGTGTATCAGCGTTATCAAGCGCTCAGGACCAAAGCTAATTTATGCGAAGTCTTAATCTGATTTTCCAACGCTGGGTAGTGGACCAATTCAGACTACAGAAGAAAGCTTACGAGCAAGCCTGGAATTGCAAAACAAACTGGGTTGGGGAGTGTGCTTTGTCTTTTTGGTTTTCATTGAGTTTTGTATTTTTAAAGCCGGTTATTTCGGGTGTTCCCTCATGGAAACTGCCTTTGGTTTACTATCCAAACGTTAATTTTGCTGCGCCGAGATGGTTTGATCCTGTGCGTTTTGTTATCCAAAGCGTGTGGTTACTTTGCTTCAAGCAAAACGTAAGTACAGCATGGTCCAAAAAAACCAGCAGCTTAGCGATGACTTTAGCCGAACAAATTCGCAATGCGTTCTACTTGCCATTTGAATTGGTTGCAAAAAGCGTCCGCTGGTTAGAACAGACAGCGAACAACATCAAAGATCCACAAGTTCGAGAGCGTATTAAAGCAAGTAAGTCAGCGATGGCGTTGAACTACACCTTGCTGTTTTTCGTGGTGTTAATCGCTTTGCTTTGTTTTACGGTGCCATTTGGTTATCAGGCTCAGACTGTCTTTGTGTTGTTACTCTGGGCATTAGCGATGATGGTTCGTCGCATGCCGGGTCGTTTTCCTACCATGCTTTTGATCATCTTGTCGGTTACGGCCTCATGTCGATACTTGTGGTGGCGTTATTCGTCTACCCTGAACTGGGACGATCCTGTTGCTTTGTTTCTAGGGGGCGTTTTACTTCTAGCTGAGACGTATTCTTGGATTGTGCTGATGCTTGGCTATTTCCAAAATATCTGGCCATTGAATCGCAAACCAGTATCGATGCCACCGGATCAGTCAACTTGGCCAACCATTGACTTGATGATCCCTACTTACAACGAAGATCTCGATGTCGTGAAAGCGACGGTTTATGCCTCGTTAGGTGTCGATTGGCCGAAAGATAAACTCAACATCCACATTCTGGATGACGGCAAGCGTGATAGCTTCCGAGATTTCGCCAAAAGTGTAGGGGTGAACTACATCCGCCGCCCAACGAATGAACATGCGAAAGCCGGTAACATTAACTATGCGTTGAAGCAGACCAGCGGTGAGTTTGTTGCGATTTTTGACTGTGACCATATTCCTACACGAGCATTCTTTCAGCTCACAATGGGGATGTTCCTGAAAGATCCCAAGTTGGCGCTTATTCAGACGCCGCACCACTTCTTCTCACCGGATCCGTTTGAGCGTAACTTATCGAACTTTCGTAACGTGCCAAACGAAGGCAACTTGTTTTACGGCCTGATTCAAGATGGTAACGACTTATGGGATGCTACTTTCTTCTGTGGTTCTTGCGCTATTTTACGTCGAGAGCCTTTAGAGGAAGTCGGCGGCATTGCAGTCGAAACCGTGACGGAAGATGCGCACACTTCTTTGCGCATGCACCGTTTAGGCTATCGTTCTGCGTATCTTAAGCAGCCGATTTCTGCTGGTTTGGCGACAGAGACATTGTCTGCACACGTTGGGCAACGTATTCGTTGGGCTCGCGGGATGGCGCAGATATTTAGGGTAGATAATCCATTGACTGGAAAGGGTCTTAAGCTCTCTCAACGGCTTTGTTACGTCAATGCCATGCTGCACTTTCTATCTGGTATCCCGAGGATTGTATTCCTGATCGCACCATTGGCTTATTTGTTGCTGCATTCCTACGTGATTTATGCGCCAGCGCTGGCGATCATTTTGTACGTATTGCCCCATATGATCCACGCGAGCATGACCAACTCTCGTATGCAGGGTGACTACCGTTATTCATTCTGGGGTGAGGTATACGAAACCGTGCTTGCTTGGTATATCGCAAGGCCAACAACGGTGGCTTTGTTTGCACCCCATAAAGGGACATTCAACGTAACGGCAAAAGGCGGTTTGGTTGAAAAATCTCACTACGATTGGGTGATCTCCCGACCATATTTGGTTTTGGTTGCACTCAACATTCTGGGCTTTGCTGTAGGGATTTACCGAATGGGGTGGGGGCCTCAAGACGAAATAGGTACGGTTATCGTGAACCTCGTTTGGACGATGTACAACTTGTTGATTTTAGGTGCTGCTGTCGCCGTTGCGGTAGAAGCCAAACAAGTGCGAAAAGATCACCGAGTAGAGGTAGCGATTCCTGTCGCGGTAAGGCTTCACTCAGGGCACTTGATTCAAGCGCAGATGAAGGATTTCTCTTTGGGTGGCGTGCGCATTGAAATAGACGGAGTCGATGAACCAACCTGTGCGTACCTACTTGGCCAAACCTTAGAAGTGATCCTCAATCGCGGTGGTCAAGAATTCGTGTTCCCGATGACGGTTGCCTATGCTCATAAGGGGATATTTGGTTTACAACTCAACGAATTGTCTCATCAACAACAAATCCAATACGTCCAATGTACATTTGCACGTGCAGATACGTGGGCGAAATGGCAACAAGGCTATCAATCAGATAAGCCTCTATCGAGTATGCAGGCTGTACTGCAAGTCGGCTTTAATGGATACAAACGCTTGCTGCAACATTGTCCTAAGTTTGTTCAGGCCAGTGTGGATGCACTTTTATTTTGTATCGAATTTATTTGGTCACTAAGACCTCGTTATGTCCCAATCAGGACCTCAAGTCATGCTAAATAATAAAAAACTAACAGCGTTGACAACGGCTATCACTCTCATGTGTATGTCGGGCAGTCTCGCGGCACAAGAAGTAAGTCAGCAACAACCAACGCCTTTGGCACAGCAAGATGCTGAAAATTCGACCGTATTTAAGCGTGTCATTCCATTTAGTCAATTGGGTTACAGTGGTTCAATTGCTATTCAAGGCAGTGAGGCCAGTGCTTATATTGGTTTCGGTTCGCGACTCGATGAGGTGGTGTCTAAAGCCACGTTGCACTTTGACATCACACCTTCACCAGCGTTGCTTTCTTTGGTTTCTCACGTCAAAGTGTATTTGAACAACGAGCTTATGGGAGTGGCGTCAATCGTCGATGGTCAGCAAGGTAATAAGTTGAGCTTATCGATGCCGCTGGATACTCGTTACTTCAGCAACTACAACCAAATTCGCTTTGAGTTGATTGGGAATACTCAGAAAGACTGTGCTAACCCAAATGACTCGAGCATTTGGGCCGAGATCAGCCAAAGCAGTCGAATTGAAATGTTTGCCCAAAAGACAATGCTGGAAAGTGACTTGAGCTTGTTGCCAGCGCCGTTTTTTGATGTCCGTGATTTTAGCCAGTTAAATCTGCCCATCGTTATGGGTGGCAAATACGATCTGGATGATGTCAAAGCAGCCGGTGTCTTGAGTTCTTACTTTGGTGCTCTTGCAGGTTGGCGTGGTGCTCAATTCCCTTTTAGTGTCGACACGTTACCTAAGCGCAACGCCATTGTCTTTGTTACCAATGACAACAAACCTGAGTTTCTGAGAGATTTTCCAGATACGGATGGCCCTCGTCTTCAAGTCATCACTCACCCAACTGACCCGTACGTGAAGCTTCTTCTAGTGATAGGCCGTGACAGTAAGGATCTTAACGTTGCGGTGCAAGGTTTGGCGTTGGGAAACCAACTTCTTACTGGGCCAATCGCGAAGATTAATGAAGTCAAACAAATCAAACCACGAGTCCCGTACGATGCGCCAAACTGGGTGAGTACGGCTCGTCCCGTTGCATTATCTGAATTAGTCGAACAAAAAAGCATGTTGCAAGTGGAAGGTCGAACGCCTCCTCCAATCAACGTGAGTTTGCGCTTACCACCCGATCTCTTTACTTGGCAGAGCCGTGGTATACCGATGGATCTTAACTATCGGTATTCGCCACCTGCTGCGGATCATTCTGGTTCTCGCCTGACTTTGAGCATCAATGACCAATTCATTGAGGCGTTCAACTTAACCACAAAAGGCCAAGGTGGTGAGTCTAACCGTGTGCGTGTTCCTCTATTAGATGACAGTATTCTGAGTGGCGATGCGCTTGTTCGTATTCCGGCCTTTAAAGTTGGCAGTAAAAACCAAATCGAGTTTGAGTTTGGCTTTGCGTCGGTGACCGATGGGCAATGTCAGGTGACGCAACCAAGTAAGCAATACGCGGTCATTGATGGTGACTCTACGGTTGATTTTAGTGGTTTCCCTCACTACATCGAAATGCCAAATATGCGCGCTTTTGCTACTTCTGGTTTCCCTTACACTCGCATGGCCGATTTGTCAGAAACTGCGATTGTTGTTCCAGAGAGAGCTCCAAAAGAAGTGTTGCAGACCTTCTTAAACGTCATGGGGTCGTTAGGGCGTGATTCTGGGTACCCAGGTATTCAGGTGCTTTTGACAGACAAATGGAATGCTGAGCAACTAAAAGATAAAGACATCCTGACGATCGGTGTTGTGGATGCACTAGAAGAAGCCGCTAATAATCCTGACCAAGTGAACTTAGTGGTTAAAGAGGGTCAGAGACAAATTCGCCTACCAAGCAAAAATGAAAAGCAGCTCGGAATGAACTGGATGAGTCCAAGTGATGCTCGTCAAGTGGCCGCGGATTATGTTTCTGTTGAGGCTGAGGGCTCTTTTGCTGCTATTTATGGTGCAGAATCGCCATTTACGAAAAAACGCAGCGTCATTTCTATTATGGCGGCTCACCCGTCAGATTTTTCGTCGGTTGATCGCGCGTTGGCTGACTCCGGTAAAGTGGAGCACATGTTTGGCTCGGTGGTGACGTTGAGAAATAACGAAGTAGCAAGCTACAACGTGGGGTCGCACTACTATGTCGGTAAGCTTCCTGTGTGGCAGCTCGTTTGGTATCACTTCTCTAATCACCCAGTCATCGTCGCGTGCTTTGCCGCCTTGCTAGTGGTGATCGTAACCATTGTGCTTTGGCGCGTATTACGTCAAGTCGCGTCTAGACGTTTAGAAAAAACTGAGGAAGAGGAATAATGAAAAAACTCATCTCGTTCCTTATGTTGTTCGTGTCTCCTTACTTGTGGGCTAACACCTGCGAGTGGCCACAATGGGAAACATTTAAGTCGGTATACATGGAGCAAGGCCGAGTCGTTGATGGCAGTGATGAGCGTATGATTACGACCTCGGAAGGTCAATCTTACGCATTGTTCTTTGCCTTGGTTGCCAATGACCCTAAAACCTTCGATCAGGTTTTAAAATGGACTCAATCACATTTGGCTGGTGGGGATTTGACGGCAAGGCTTCCTGCTTGGTTGTGGGGAAGAAAAGAAAATGGTCAGTTCGGAGTGTTGGATTCTAATCCAGCGTCAGATTCTGATTTGTGGATAGCGTACTCCCTCGTTGAGGCGGGAAGATTATGGAATAACTACTACTATCAGACCCTTGGACATCTGATCGCGAGTCGTATTTTACGTGAAGAAACCGTCAACGTTGCAGGAGTTGGAACGGTATTGTTGCCAGCTCCAACTGGCTTTGATGCCGACAGCCAGTACCGTGTGAATCCGAGTTATGTTCCGTTACAACTGATTGCTCGTATGCAGTTTCTGTACCCACAATACAACTGGGATTCAATGTATAAGGCAAGTGTTCACATGCTAGAGAAAACGATGCCAGCTGGCTTTAGCCCAGACTGGGCGACATTGAGAAATGGTCGTTATAGCTCAGATGGGGTCACTGGGCCGATAGGCAGTTACAACGCGATCCGCACTTATCTTTGGGTGGGCATGTTAAATGACCAAGTTTCAGAAAAAGCAGTATTAGTGCAAAAAATGCAGCCGTTTGTGGCGGCAACCAAAGCCCTTGGTGCGCCAGCGAGAGAAGTAAATACTGAAACGGGTAAATATACCCAAGCAGGAAGCGCAGGTTTTTCTGCTGCGGCTCTTCCGTTGCTCGCGGCTTCTGATGAATCTGCGCTGTTGGAGGCGCAGTTCAGTCGTGCTCAAAATGAACTTGTGATGGACAAAAACGATCATTATTACGACAACGTATTAAGTCTATTTGGGCTTGGTTGGCATGCAGAACGTTACCGTTTTAGTGTGCAAGGTGAATTGCTTCCTGCATGGAGCGAGAGATGTCAGTAACAGGACGTGCGTTATGGTGGATTCCACTGGTTGCTTTGGCGACTGGTGGCGTCGGCACTGTGCATGCAGAAAGCTTTAGTTCAAAACCTCTGACAAAGTCGCAGCTCGCACAGGTCTACAAACCTATCGAGCTGGTTCAATTTCCCACATCATTAGCACGAGTTGACTCGGTTGAGTGGTTAGTTGAGCAGCTAAAACTAGCAGATGCGATTGGCCGAGATGATATTGTCGAGAGTACTCTAGAGAGGCTGTTCGCGATTGAAGAAAGCAATCCAACGGGGCTTTTCTATCAAGCAAATATGTATCTGAAACGTAAGCAGCCAGAATTAGCAAAACCCGTATTTGAGCGCTTAATCAGGCAGGCGCCTCATTCGCCTCAAGCGAAAAACTTGTCATCGATTATGGCCATTCAGAGAGAGAAAAGAGCGGATTATCAGCGCGCCCAGTTGCTTGCAAAATCTGGTCGTTACGATGAAGCGATTCAAGCTTACAAAGCTCTTTTTCCAAATGGAATGCCATCACCAGCGTTACAACTTGAATTCCTACAGTTGCAAAGTAATTTGCCTGGCAGTTGGAGCTCGGTAAAACAGGGACTGGAACGTTTAAATGCAAATTATCCTAGTGTTCCGTCTTTTCAACTCGCGTTAGCCAACCACATTCGCAAAGAGAATCCTGCCGATCCATGGATTCTCGATACCTATAAAAAGTTAGCGCTTGCTCCTTCGGTTGGAACAAATGCGGCAACGTCGTGGTTGCGTGCATTGGATCAATTGCCTATTTCAGATCAAGTTGTTCAGCAATATGCCATTTTAGCTAGTTACTACCCGTCTGACATGGAGATTCAAAGAGCGAATCAAAGCGCGAAAGATCGCTGGAAAAAGGAAAAGGAACTACGAAAAGACCCCACCTATCTCGCTAAGCTCAAAGGGTTAACGTTGCTCGAGGAAGATAAAACCGACCAAGCAGAAGCTCAGCTGCGTTATGCGTTGACGACTCGTCCGCGAGATCCTGAATTGCTCGGTGCTATGGGCAAGGTTTATCTACGTAGAGGGCAGCAGCAAAAAGCGCTCGAATACTTTAAACAGGCTCAGCGCTTAGATCATAATCCTGACTCGGCCTCAAAATGGGCAGCGCTAATCGAGACGTCTCAATATTGGGCGTATCTTGATCAAGGTGATGCCTTGGTCGAAAAAGGCCAGTTTAAGCAAGCAGAAAGCGTTTATCACAAAGCGATTCAAGTAGATAAATCCCAACCTTATGCTTATGCATCATTAGGCTCTTTGTATCTTGTACGAGAAAATTATGCCGCGGCAGAGAAGGTTTTCAAACAAGCTTTGCAACTGGACAGTAGCAATAGCTCTGCATTGCGTGGTCGTTTAGATGTTCGTATTCAGCAGCAAGATTGGTCTGGCGCGGAAGCACTCGCGCGCAGTTACTCTGCCCCACAGCAGAAAGTGGTCGCTGAAAAAATAGCGAGCATCAAGTCGGAAGTTATTTTGACTCGTCTGCGGATCGCAATCGCTCAAAATGATCAGGCAACGATGAAAGCGTCCGTAGAGGAATTGATAGCGCTACAGCCAACCTCCCCATGGTTAAGGCTTGATATTGCTGACGTTATTCATTCCATGGGCGACAAAGTACACGCGAATACGCTGATGTCCAATTGGGCTACATCTAATAATGACCCTGAAATGAAATTTGCTTACGCGCTTTATCTCGCGCAGGACTTCAAAGTGAATGAGGCCATCGCTGAGCTAGAGAGCATCGCACAACATGACATGACAGACGCAATGCAGCGCAATTTAACCCGCTTGAAGCTTGATGCTCAGTTGAGAGACATCCAAACGCGTTACTTAGCTTCTCCTGAATCAGCAACGGCGACATTACGTGCACTAGAGTCGGATTATCAAGGTCAAATTCAACCGCTCGCTCGTCTAGTGAGTGCGTGGTTAGACATTGATGAAGTTAAGGAAGCTGAGAGGATTTTCCAAAGCATTTCGTTTGCAGAAGATTGGTCAACCGATGACAAACTGGCTTACGGCAGCATGATGGTAAGCTTAAATCACTTTGAAGATTTTGATAGTTGGTATGCGAGCTTAGCATTAAATTCTGCAACACAAGATTTAAGTGCTTCGGAAGCATTACAGTTTGATGAACTCAAAACCCGTCGACTGTTGAGTCAAGCGGATCTGATGCTTGTTAATCAACAGCCTAAGCTTGCGTTGGATTTGTATGAACAAGTTTCTTTAAAGTCTGAGCCATTTAAAACTCAAGCAGAAATTGGCATGTTGCAAGCCAGTGCTTTGACTGGAGATGAAGCGACGTATCACGATATACACCTCATTTTGAATAAAAAGCGCGATAGCTTAACTGCGGCACAGTTGATGACAGTGGCCGCGGTGTTTAATCAACAAGGCTATCGAAATGACGCTAATGCGCTAAATCAGTTGTTGGGTGCGATGCCTGATGCCGACGCATTAGCGTTTCGCAATAGCATGTCTATAGCAATGGAAAATCAACAGTGGGCGTTAGCTGAAACACGCGCCTATCAAGCCTTAAATCATGACCGAATGGATAAAAATCGTGAACCTGAAGAGGCAAAAAAAGAACCCCCAAGCTTACGCGAGCTATATGATACTGCTGACGACTACTGGTTGACTC
Organism: Vibrio sp. YQ_11; assembly: GCF_043103065.1. Taxonomy (NCBI): domain Bacteria; kingdom Pseudomonadati; phylum Pseudomonadota; class Gammaproteobacteria; order Vibrionales; family Vibrionaceae; genus Vibrio; species Vibrio sp. YQ_11. Next base: position 80,407 of record NZ_JBICJM010000035.1, read on the forward strand.
GTAACGTCAAATCGGACATCGATAAACTGCATGATCGGAGTGATGGTCATGTCATGATTGGCTGGGATTACAGTGCACGAGATGGTCGTAATACTTCGAATCAAGTGCCCGTAGAAGCACGAATCCCGATTGAGAGTTGGGATGGGCATCTGTTGCTAAAAGCCGATTATGTTTCTATCGATTCAGGTCAGTTGGACTACTATGAAAAAACCACCGATTCTGACAGCACTTCGTTCCAAAATGACGCATCAGGTATGGCATTTGGAGTGGGCTGGCAAGCTGAAGATTGGTTGGTCGATATCGGCACGACACCAATTGGTTTCGACCATACCACATGGGTTGGTGGTGTACGCATCAATGGGGATCTAGGTGAGTTAGGTTGGACTGCAGAAGCTTCGCGTCGCCCAGAGACTAGCAGCACGCTTTCTTATGCTGGAATGTCTGTCCCTAGTGGCACGACTGACCCTCAAGGGACTAAATGGGGTGGGGTTATCCGTACTGGTGTGAAGTTGAACTCAAGCTGGGACACTGGTGGGCCTTACGGTTTTTGGAGTAGCTTGCAGTATCATAGTTTGACTGGTGAAAAGGTTGAAGACAACACTCGTTTAGGCGTGTTAGGTGGGGCGTACTATAAGTTAATTGCAAGGGATGACCAGCGTTTAAGTATTGGTACGAACTTAATGTACCTTGATTACGACAAAAATTTGGGTGAGTACACGCTAGGTCACGGTGGCTACTACAGCCCGCAAAGTTACTTCTCGGTGTCTTTACCTATCAACTTTTATGGTCGATACAACAGCTCTTGGTCATATCAGTTGAGTGCGTCCGTCTCCAACTCTTGGACTAAGGAAGACGCACCATACTTATCGACAGTAGCGACGTCAGACAAAGGTGGTGGTTTTGGTACATCGTTGCAAGCAGCGGTGGAAAAGCGAGTCAGTAAACGTTGGTACCTTGGCGCATTAGTCGATGTGCAGCGTTCTGAGTTTTATACTCCAAACCATTTCATGCTTTATGCCAAATACACCTTTAATGATCGTTGGCAACCAATAGAATATCCACCAGCAGCGCCTATGCTGTATAGCGACTTCTAACAAAAAACAAAGGCCGGATTTCCGGCCTTTATTGTCTTATTTTTAGAAGAACTCTGCGCTTAGTACAAGATGGAGTACAGCTGGCGACGATATTTACTTGCAATAGCGTTGCCTTGTCCTAATGCGCTTAGGATATCCATAAAAGTTTTCTTCACTTCGCCATCTTGCGCGCCTAGGTTTACTTTTAAAATGTTCCAAAGTAGCTCTAGCGCTTCTTCATCACGACCCACTTGGTTGTATTGTACTGCTAGCTCACATGCCAATTCGAAATTGTCTGGGTTAGCTGCCAACTCTTGTTCCAAGCGCTTTAATTCTGGACTTTCAGCCGCTTGCTGATGCAGTTCCAGTTTCGCGATTAAGCTTTTGTAAGAGTTGTCTTGATACTCCAGTGGGATGGTTGCTAACAACTCTTGTGCTAATTCGAATTGTTTGGTTTCTAGCAAACAATCGGCTTTCGCTAATTTTACATCACCGCGTGATTGCAGTTCATCTGACAGCGTTTGAATGACGTTCAGAGCTTGTGCATGTTCGCCTTGTTGAAGCAGTTCGCTTACTTGCTTCAATAGTTGCTCGTCAGGGCTTGGCAAATGTTTTTGTAGCATTGCGCCAATCGCTTCGATTGGTTGAGGCCCGCCTAAGCCATCGACCGCTTGTCCATTAACAAACAACGCGATTGTTGGCAGTACTTGCACACCAAATTGGGAAGCAAGCGCTGGTTGATCTTCACAGTTCAGCAGAGCCAATGTAAAAGCACCATTGTACTGTTGAGTGAGAGCTTGCAACTCAGGTAGCACTTGTGCGCTTTCTGGTTGAGCGTTGGCCCAAAAATGAATCAGAACGGGCGTGTTCATTGATCCTTCAAGCACTTCTCTAAAATTCTGTTCTGTTAACTCAACGATAAATGGGGATTGCATCTGAGTGTCCTTGCTTTTAATTCAGGTCGATGTCTGTAGATATGGAGCTAATTGAATGGAAAATCAAGCGGGTCGAGCATATTAGGAAAAACGCTGCCGAAGCAGCGTTATCCTATTTGCAAGCGAAAGTGCAATTAAATTGGAGGTTCTCGCACGTTAGATAGCAGAGCATGGCATCGTGCAAGGTGTGGTATCAAAATAGGATGAACATCGTCAACACTACACCCACACTAAGCCAGTTCAGCTGATTTAATGTCATTGTTGCCTCGCATTCGTACAAAACATACTGGGTGGCGATACCAAATCTTTTTAAGTTCAAAATCTTAAGAGGAAGTCTTAATTGATAAACTTAATAAGAAATTGATTCGAGCTCGTGAGGTTTTTTTAACCTACGTGCTCATAATGACATCACATTGTTACGATGAAATTACATTACGACAAAATATTTCTATGCAGCTTGTCGCAAAATTTTATCGAGGACACGAGTGGGTAATAATCGTTTCAAAATCGCAAACAACTTGGTTGGTGTCGTAATGCGATAGCGAATTTTAGGTTTATTGCTGGTTAGTGCGTGAAGAACGGGTTCGATACAAGCTTCTGCCGGCAGCACGAATCGATTATTCGATTTATCGTTATCTAAACGCTTTTTCTGTCCTTCATACGCGATACGGTGAGGGCTTGAATCTACGTCAATCCATTGCTCAAAAGCGTGCAGAGCGTTGTGTCTAAATTGCGTTTCAATGGGGCCGGGCTCTATCAACGCCACTTTGATGTCGGTATCAGCAAGTTCGAGCCGTAATGTATCTGTCCACCCTTCTAGGGCAAACTTTGAGGCGTTGTACGCCCCACGATACTTCATTGCGGCAAAACCCAAGACGGAACTGTTTTGAATAATGCGTCCTTCACCTTGAGCACGCATAGTGGGTAGTACCTCTTGAACCAATTGGTGCCAACCAAAAAAGTTGGTTTGAAATTGCGCTTTCAATGCTTCGGTAGGCAGATCTTCTAATGCACCGGGCTGACCATATGCGCCGTTATTGAACAGGGCATAAAGCTGGCCTTGAGCCAATTCAATCGCTTGTTTTGCGCCACTAGTGATGCTTATTGGGTCGTCGAGGTCGAGCTGGATACAGGTTAACCCTTCTGATTGGAGTCGTTGAACGTCATCAAGCTTTCTACAAGAGGCGATGACGTTAAAGCCTTGTTTATGGAGTGCATGAGCACAAACGTACCCGATGCCCGTTGAGCACCCCGTAATGAGGATGGATTTATTCATGTGTTAGCTTAATGCGAGAGACAGATAAGCTTTATCATTCAACAGCTTCTATCTTGAAGCAAGTGCTTCAGTGCTGGTTCTATTCTTGAGTAACTAAATTTAAAGCCAAGCTCGGTGAGTTTCTTAGGTTTGGCTCGCATACTGTCAAACAACAAACATGCTGATTCTCCCATCGCCAATGCCATGACCCATTTAGGTGTGAATAGAATATGAGGACGTTTGAGTGTTTTCGCTAACGTGCGGCTAAATATCCGGTTAGTCACAGGGTGAGGAGCGCACATGTTGAAGGCACCATGCGCGTGAGGGGTTTCAAGCAGGTACATAATGGCACGAACCATATCGAGGATATGAATCCAAGGCATGTATTGATTGCCATTGCCAAGCGGTCCGCCTAACCCCAATTTGTAAGGCAAGAGCATTTTCGCGAGTGCTCCGCCATTAAGCCCGAGTACGACGCCTGTCCGGAGAAAGCAAACGCGGGTTTGTTCGGACTCGGCTCGTTTGGCGATTTGTTCCCACTTGGCGCAAACCATATGCGGGAAATCGTCGTTATTCACATGAAGACACTCATCGAACGGATGATCCTGCTGGTCGCCGTAATAACCCACTGCAGATCCGCTAAGAAACACAGAGGGCGGTTCGGTACTGGCGTGAATCAGCTCAACAATTTGCTCGGTAATTTTCCAGCGACTGTCGCAAATTTTCTCTTTTTGCTGCTCCGTCCAACGTTTGTCTGCGATTGGTTCTCCTGCGAGGTTGATGACGGCATCTATGTTGTTGAGATCGGCGAGTTCATCAAGAGAAGCAAGGTACTCGATATTACCTAAATCAGCGTACTGCAAGTGCTGTTTGGCTTGGTCTGGCGATCGGGTCAGTAACACTATCTGATGAGTGGTGAGCAGTTTGAGTAACTCAGACCCTATAAACCCAGTTCCACCTGTAAGTAATATCTTCATAGCATCTCTTTGAATGTCAATATATTAGAACATTATAGTCGTTTTGCGCCTCGCTTGATCAGTTCAGCGCTGCTTATCATGTGTTCTCCCATCTTTCAGATAAATTTTCGTGGTGGCTCATCCAGTTCACATATTAGGAAAATGTAACCAAATGTTAGTGGTGACATAAGGTTGTTCACGTTTGTGAGTAGAAATTTATGCCACACTGAGAGTAGATGATAAGGATATCACCGGACAGGTCTCGCCTTCAGAGCTAATAACTTGTTCGTCAAAGGGAGGATTTGCATGGAAGCACTCACTGCTTTGTTCCGCGCTCTGTTTAACAGTGCCCGCGATCTTCTTCCTATTGTAATTGTTATTACCTTCTTCCAATTGGTGGTTCTGCAAGAGCCTTTACCTAACTTGGTCTCGATTCTTTTTGGTTTGTTGTTGGTCATTTTAGGCCTGACGTTTTTTATTTTCGGGCTAGAACTCGGCTTGTTCCCCATTGGCGAAAATATGGCACAAGCCTTTGCTCGAAAGGGCAGTGTGTTTTGGTTATTGATTTTTGCGTTTTGCTTGGGGTTTGGAACCACGATCGCAGAGCCGGCATTGACTGCTGTTGCAGAAGAGGCCTCAGAGGTGGCGGCTGAAGGCGGGATGATCCCTAATACCGAACAATCCATGACGGAGTATGGCGTTGGCCTGCGGATCACGGTGGCTTTTTCTGTTGGGATTGCGATTGTGATTGGGGTGCTGCGCATCTTAAAAGGGTGGCCAATTCATTACATGATCATCGGTGGTTATGTTGGCGTTGTGACTCTCACTTGGTTTGCGCCAGAGTCGATCATCGGCGTTGCTTACGACTCGGGTGGCGTGACCACGTCAACGATTACCGTCCCTTTGGTGACGGCATTAGGAGTAGGGTTAGCTTCGGCCATTAAAGGGCGTAACCCTATGGTGGATGGTTTTGGGTTGATTGCGTTTGCCTCTTTACTGCCAATGATGTTTGTCATGATTTATGGGATGGCCGTTACATGATTTCATTCGAACATTTCTTAGATACGTTGCTGTCCACCATTCGTGATGTGATCCCGATTGCGGCGATTATTTTTGGCTTTCAATTGGCTGTGCTGCGCCGCCCAGTGAATAACCTCAAAAAAGTGTTGCTCGGTTTTGCATATGTCATTGTTGGGTTATCGTTATTTTTACTCGGTTTGGAGATGGCATTGTTTCCGTTGGGCGAAACAATGGCGGTGCAGTTGACCGCTCCTGAATTCGTCCGAGAGTTTAAAGTCTCTATTGGGCAGGCGTTAGAGTGGGTCGACTATTATTGGGTGTACACCTTTGCTTTTTTTATCGGCTTTAGTACGACCATTGCTGAGCCATCTTTGATTGCAGTGGCCATCAAAGCCAATCAAGTGTCTGGTGGCAGTATTAGTGTAAATGGCTTACGAGTTGCGGTTGCTTTAGGCGTAGCGATAGGTATCGCGCTTGGCAGCTATCGTATTGTGGTGGGCGACCCGATTCATTACTACATCATTGCGGGGTATATCGTCGTGGTGATTCAAACCTTTTACGCGCCTAAGTTGATCATTCCACTTGCCTACGATTCAGGTGGTGTCACCACCTCTACCGTGACAGTGCCTTTAGTGACGGCGCTTGGGCTAGGATTAGCGTCAACTGTGCCAGGCAGGAATCCGATGATTGATGGCTTTGGGCTTATCGCCTTCGCCAGTTTGTTTCCAATGATATCCGTAATGGGGTATGCGCAAATTACTCAGTGGCTTAATAAAGACACCTCGGAGGACGAAGAAAATGCGCTTTAAATTGATACTCGCGTTTGTTGAAGACAGCAAAACAGACAAGGTGCTCGATGCGGCTCGTGATGCAGGAGCAACGGGGGCGACCGTGATCAATAATGCTCGTGGTCAAGGTTTAAATCAGAAGCGGACGTTTTTTGGATTAACCCTAGAAGTACAAAAGGATGTTCTGCTTTTTGTGGTGGAAGAGCATCTTTCTCGGCACATACTTGAGACCATTAATGAAGTGGGAGAGTTTGACCGAGAGTCGGGGCAGGGGATTGCGATTCAAATTGATATCGAGGATGCCGTAGGTGTTGCGCATCAAGTCGAAACGTTGACCAAGGTGGTTGAGGATGAACTATGAGTAATCAAACGATAGTACGAGTAAGAGACGTCATGGCTGCTACTTACGTTATGGTAGATGGACTGATGACCGTATATGAAGGCATTACTCTGGCAAAGAAATATCAAGTGAAAGCGCTGGTGGTCAAAAAGCGCGATGACAACGATGAATACGGCATTGTATTAATGAATGATATTGCGAAGAAAGTGTTGGCAAATAACCGTGCCCCTCAGCGCACCAATATCTACGAAATCATGACTAAGCCTGCTTTGTGTGTCGATCCAGATATGAACGTTAAATACTGTGCTCGTCTGTTTGAGCGATTTGGGATCAGCCGCGCGCCCGTGATTGAAGATGGCGAAGTGATCGGCATGGTGAGTTACAACAATATCGTGATTAATGGCATGGTCAGAGAGGATGGCTAAACTGTGTAAGTAACATGCGTAATATTTTTCTCAAGTCAGCGACATGCGTCAATCTCTAAGATATTGATTATTAGTGATGTTGCATATATTTTCACAGGCGCTATTCTTTGTGCCCTAAGCATATAGTTGAGGAATTTAAATCATGCCTTTAGTCTCTTGCCCTGTGTGTGAGAAACAAATATCGAAACGTGCTCACACATGTCCAGGGTGTGGGGAACCGGACCCGTTACACCATTTAGCGAAGTCGAAGTTCATTTCGATGGTTTTTTGGACATTAGTTTTAGTCGGTGCCGGATATTTTGCTTGGTTCCATTTGCTACCAATGCTGATTGAGACTGTGCGTCATCAGTAATCGGGAAGTCGGTTGAGCATACGTCAGAATGCCGTAGAATAGCCTCATACATTTTGAGGAGACAACGTCGTGAAACTATTTTTTGCCTCAGACCTGCATGGCTCTTTGCCAGCAACCGAAGAAACCATCAAGTTATTCCTAGCATCAGGTGCAAAGCATTTGGTGCTGTTGGGTGACACGTTGAACCACGGACCACGCAACCCGATTCCGGAAGGGTATAACCCGCCCCAGGTGGCGGAGCTTCTCAACCAATACAGTCAGCAAATCATCTCCGTACGCGGTAATTGTGACAGCGAAGTAGATCAAATGCTGCTGAACTTCCCAATGATGATGGATTACGCGTGGGTATTGCTAGAGTCTGGTAAGCGAATCTTTTTGACGCATGGCCATTTGTACAACAGCGATAAAAGACCGCCTTTGCGAGAGGGCGACATCATCGCTCATGGTCATACGCATGTTCCCGTAGCCGAAATGAAAGAGGGTGTGATGATCTTTAACCCTGGTTCAATGACTTTCCCGCGTAATGGTTTACCAAGAAGCTTTGGATTACTGGATGGGAATACGCTCAGTGTTCAAACGCCAGAAGGTGAAGTGCTGGCGCAGACGACGATTTAACGGCCAACTAAGGTTAGTCGCTACGAAAATGATTTAAATAAGGGAACCGAGTGTTCCCTTATTTTGTATCGGAATGACCGAGATCGCGCTCTGGGTCGATAATGTCTCTTACGCGCTGTTTTAGTACTTTTGCCTCAGGAAAACCGCCGTCTTTTTTACGTTCCCAAATTTGCTGGCCATTGCAAAAAATCTCGAATCGACCACCTGTGTCTGGATGCAAACTGATGGTGTCGATTTCTTCGCTAAAAGTATGCAGCAACTCTTGCGATAACCAAGTAGAACGCAACATCCAGTTGCACTGGCGGCAGTAATAAATATCAATGATTGCTTTATCCATGAAAATTTCCTTTTAACTGGGTTAAACCAGCAATTTGATGCCCACGGCAAACGTGAGAATTTCGAACGCAATTTTAATCACTCGGTTGCTATAGCGAGTTGCGGCCCACGCGCCTAAACTGCCCCCAAGAAAAGAGCTCAACAACAATACTGGTAACCAAGCCCAGTGAATCGGTGCTCCTGCTTGTACAACCGCGACGCCACCAATACCATTCCAAAACAGTCCGACACAAATCATGGTGTAGGCGACTGCTTGTTTGTAATCGAACCCAAACCAACGCACAAGAAAGAGAGTGACAAGCAACCCAGAACCAGCGGTTAAAGACCCGTTGACGATGCCTATCAACATGATGCCAATACCACCAAGAATCCAACCCAATTGATTGCGACGCTTAATGATTTCGATTTGCCCCAGCTGCTTTTTCAAGCGGGAATAAATACCGAGTGCCAGAATCATACTGCCTAGCATCTTTTCCGCAATACCATCAGGGATATGAACGATGAGGTTTGCGCCAATCACAACACCTATACTGCCAACAAAAATCAGATAAAGGGCGATGGGCAATTTAATGGTGCCGGCTTTGAGGTGAGTGCTTGCAGCGCCCAAGCCTAAAGCAACAGAAGCCACTTTATGAGTGCCTAGTGCAACGGAGAACGGTAAGCCAAGAAAAATAAGTAGAGGAAACTGTAGCAAACCGGCGCCACCACCAGAAAGAGATGCCAACGTATTTGCAACGAGCGAGCCGAAAAAGAGAGTGAAAGTGTCTAACCAATCCATGAGAAAAAATTAAGGGGGCATCTTGCCCCCTTATCACTAATTAAATTCAGTTTCTAAACAGTACCGTAGAACCGTGATTTAGGCTAGTTAATAGCAGAGTCTTCTCATTAACCACGTCAATTCGGCGGCTTTGCTCTGCATCTAGCTTAAAGATTTGAGTAATTAAGCGTAGTTGCGCTTCAGAAAAATCCTTGGATTGAGAAGAAGAAATATCTTTGAACTCAGAAGGAGAAACAAGCAGATAGTTATCACTCACTTCCCAGCGACCTTTCTCTGAAATATTAATTGTCGATTCAGCCGTCGAGCCTTGTGCGAACAGTTTGATGTTTGCCACGCGAATGTAATCGCCATTCGGTAGGTACTTAACGTTCGACTCCACATTCACACGACGTAACGGGCCTACAGTATCGTCTGGCAAGTTATCAGTAATCACAGTCACCATGGTTGACTGCCATTCATTTGATGTAAGCACTTGCTCAACTTTAAGGTCACTGCCCCAGTACAACCAACCACTGAAAAGGATAGATACGGCCAAAACCGCAGATGCTACTTTAATCTTCATGCTGGCCTCCTTTATTTGCAGATGTCTGTTGGATCGTTTTGACCTGCGAAAATACGCAATGTCACGTTCTCATACGAGTGGTTGCTGTCATGAATGTAGTTCAAAATCAGCTGGTTATTTTGTCCGCCAGTGGCAATCACTTCCACTGGTAACGAGTCTTCTGCATGGTGCTTAACGTAGCGTTCAATGCACTGCTCAATAGAAGGCAACCAGTTGTTGATTTGCGGGTGATTTACAGGTGTCATCACTGGTACGTTCTGATACTCACCAATCTGACGGAACTGAGATTCCGCTGGGTTTGTAAACAGCAGTACGCAAATCGGTAGTAATAGTGCCAAAAATAAAATAACGCGTGGAATCCAAGGATTCACAGCAGAAGCCACAGGTGCTTTTTCAGGTACTACTGGCGCTTCTGGTTCAACGATTGCGTCAGAAGTCGTCGCTAAAGACGGCTCTACGATCGTTTCTACCTCATTAGTAGAGGTGTCATTGTTATCAGAAGCTGGCTCTTCAACTTCAATTGAGCTTGAGTCTGAAGAAAGTGGGCTTAGGCGTTCAACAGTACAAATGAGTTGATAGCCTCGTTTTGGAACGGTTTTAACAAACTCTGGAGATTTGGTTGAATCCTTCAACATCTTACGCAGAGTAGAAATCGCTTGAGTCAGGCTTGAGTCATCCACCTCAAAACCTTGCTCACGCCAAACAAACTCGTGAAGCTCGTTACGGGTTAAAACTTCGTTTGGTCTCTCCGCCAACATCAGGAGTATACGGCTTTCGTTGCTTCCTAATCGTACAACTTCGTTGCCGCTTTGTTGGTCAGCGAGCGAATTACTATTTGGATCAAAGGTAAACCTTTGAGCAAGTAGAAATTTGGTGCCGATGTTAGTCATTTAGTTCTTCTTAGATGGATGATGTTGTAATTATGGTGATTTATATCACAAAATTACGTTTGCGCATGGGAGATACGCGACGTTTTAGATGCTTTTAGGGGGGTAGGATAATTAAATTTTTCTAAAAAAACACCGTTTTTAGCAATATTGACCTTGAATTTACATTTGTCAGCCACATGTTAAATGACATCTTAGTGTGGTGATTTCATGGGACTAAATCACAAAGTCGTCCCTGAAAAAGCCTGTTAGTTTAGATGTTATGGAGCACACATGAGCGAAACCGTATCTCAAAATAAAGAAACTCGTGGTTTTCAATCAGAAGTAAAACAACTACTTCATTTAATGATCCATTCTCTTTATTCCAATAAAGAGATCTTTTTGCGCGAGCTGATTTCTAACGCATCAGATGCATCAGACAAATTGCGTTTTCAGGCACTTTCGAATCCAGATTTATATGAAGGTAACGCAGATCTTGGCGTTAAGCTGTCATTTGATGAAAGTGCAAATACCCTAACGATTTCTGATAACGGTATCGGTATGAGCCGCAATGACGTTATCGAACATTTAGGCACCATCGCAAAATCAGGCACCGCGGAATTCTTCTCAAAGCTTTCAGAAGAGCAAAGCAAAGACTCGCAATTGATCGGTCAATTTGGTGTTGGCTTCTACTCTGCATTTATCGTTGCTGATGCGGTGACCGTGCGCACTCGTGCAGCAGGTTTGCCAGCAGATGAAGCTGTGCAATGGCATTCTGCGGGCGAGGGTGAGTACACCATTGAAAACATCACTAAAGAATCTCGTGGTACTGACATCATTCTTCACATGCGTGACGAAGGTAAAGAGTTCTTAAATGAATGGCGTCTGCGCGATGTCATCAGCAAGTACTCGGATCACATCGGCATTCCTGTTTCTATCCAAACTGTAGTGCGTGATGAAGACGGTAAAGAGACAGATGAGAAGAAGTGGGAGCAAATCAACAAAGCTCAAGCGTTGTGGACGCGTAATAAAGCAGATATCTCAGATGAAGAATACCAAGAATTCTACAAACACGTTTCACACGATTTCGCTGATCCATTGGTGTGGAGCCACAACCGCGTAGAAGGTAAAAACGACTACACTAGCCTACTTTACATCCCATCGAAAGCGCCATGGGATATGATGAATCGTGATCATAAGTCAGGTCTGAAACTGTACGTGCAACGTGTGTTCATTATGGATGATGCTGAACAGTTTATGCCGTCTTATCTACGTTTCGTACGCGGCTTGATTGATTCAAACGACCTGCCACTAAACGTATCGCGTGAAATTCTACAAGACAACAAAGTGACTCAGTCGCTACGCAATGCATGCACGAAACGTGTACTGACTATGCTTGAGCGCATGGCGAAGAATGATGAAGAAAAATACCAATCATTCTGGAAAGAGTTTGGTCTAGTGTTGAAAGAAGGCCCAGCGGAAGACTTTGCGAACAAAGAGAAAATTGCAGGTCTATTGCGTTTTGCTTCAACAGAAGTTGATTCAGCGGAACAAACCGTTGGTCTTGCGTCCTACGTTGAGCGCATGAAAGAAGGCCAAGATAAGATCTACTACTTAACGGCAGACAGCTACGCGGCGGCGAAGAACAGCCCTCACTTAGAGCAGTTTAAAGCGAAAGGCATCGAAGTCATTCTGATGTTCGACCGCATTGACGAGTGGTTGATGAACTACCTAACTGAGTTTGATGGTAAGCAGTTCCAATCGATTACCAAAGCTGGCCTTGACTTGAGTAAGTTTGAAGACGAAGCCGATAAAGAAAAGCAAAAAGAAACCGAAGAAGAGTTCAAATCGGTTGTTGAGCGTACCAAGTCTTACTTGGGTGACCGCGTGAAAGACGTGCGTACGACCTTTAAACTTGCATCTACACCCGCAGTCGTTGTGACGGATGATTACGAGATGGGGACTCAGATGGCGAAGCTGCTTGCTGCCGCAGGTCAAGCTGTGCCAGAAGTAAAATACATCTTTGAAATCAACCCAGAGCACGAACTTGTTAAGCGCATGGCGGATGAAGCGGATGAAGAAGCGTTTGGCCGCTGGGTCGAAGTGCTACTTGGTCAAGCCATGTTAGCAGAGCGCGGCTCGATGGAAGATCCAACGCAGTTCGTGGGGGCTATCAACAAGCTTTTGACTAAGGTTTAATAAGTCATCAATATCGAAAAGCTCGCATTATGCGAGCTTTTTGTTTGTTGTCGCAAAATTTTGCATTACAGGTGTTGAGTTAATAATCAATAGCTGCAGAAAGAGGGTGTTGTTAACATTCTTTAGTCTTAATTCACTCTTTGCTCTGTGAACCTGTGATAGAATCTGTGACTTGAATGTGAGTAATAAGGCGTGTATTTTTGCCCGCCTATATACCTTATACCGAAACTTATCGTTGCGAGCGCTTCTAGGGTTTATGCCTGCGAAGCACAGCTATTGTGAGCTTCGGTATAAATCTTAAATATAAAAGAGGATAAATCATGCGCATCATTCTTCTAGGTGCTCCAGGTGCAGGTAAAGGCACACAAGCAAACTTCATCATGGATAAATACGGTATTCCACAGATCTCTACTGGTGATATGCTTCGTGCTGCTATCAAAGCAGGTACAGAACTTGGCAAACAAGCTAAAGCTGTTATCGACGCTGGTCAGCTAGTTTCTGATGAAATCATCCTTGGTCTTATCAAAGAGCGTATCGCTCAAGACGATTGTGAGAAAGGTTTCCTACTAGATGGTTTCCCACGCACTATTCCTCAGGCTGATGGCCTAAAAGAAATGGGCGTTGAAGTAGATTACGTTATCGAATTCGACGTAGCTGACGATGTGATCGTTGAGCGTATGGCTGGTCGTCGTGCTCACCTTCCTTCAGGTCGTACTTACCACGTTGTTTACAACCCACCTAAAGTGGAAGGTAAAGACGACGTTACGGGTGAAGATCTTGTTGTTCGTGATGACGACAAAGAAGAAACAGTACGTGCACGTCTAGGTGTTTACCACGAGCAAACTGCACCACTTATCGATTACTACGGTAAAGAAGCTGCAGCAGGCAAAACTAAGTACCTAAAATTTGACGGTACTAAGCAAGTTGCTGAAGTAAGTGCTGATATCGAGAAGGCATTAGCATAATAGGTAATACCTATTATCAAAATTTTTAATAATTTTGTTATAGTGAAGCGGCCGTAAGGTCGCTTTTTTTATACATTTTATATGCTGGGAAAACAAAGGGACGCAATGCAAACTAAAAATAAACAAGGTGTGTTACTGGTTAACCTAGGAACACCTGATGAACCTACCGCTCCAGCGGTTAAGCGCTTCTTAAGTCAGTTTCTTCATGATCATCGTGTAGTCGATATGACACGATGGCTTTGGTGTCCAATTTTACATGGTGTGATTCTTCCAATGCGCTCGCCAAAGGTCGCTAAGTTGTATGAATCGGTATGGATGGAAGAGGGCTCACCTTTAATGGTGTATTCCAAACGCCAGGCAAAGAAACTTGCTCAGCATCTCGATATGCCTGTGGAACTCGGCATGACTTATGGCAACCCAAGCCTTCAATCTGGTTTTGAAGCTCTTATCGCTCAAGGTGTGGAAGAGGTTATTGTGCTACCGTTGTACCCACAATATTCTGGGACAACCACCGCAGCCGTGTCTGATGGAATCACAAAAGCGTTTAAGCAACTGCCAGTGATGCCAGCATTCAGCTTTATTCGCGATTATCACGATCATCCAATGTACATCGAAGCGCTTGCGCACTCGGTTCGACAATACTGGGAAGAGTATGGCAAAGGGGATTACTTGCTGTGTTCATATCACGGTATTCCTAAACGTTATGCAGACAATGGCGACATTTATCCTCAGCATTGTGAAGCGACCACTCGCTTGCTTGGTGAGGCGCTTGGTTTATCATCGGATCAGATTGGTATGGCTTATCAGTCTCGTTTTGGCCGAGAAGAGTGGCTACAGCCTTACACTGATAAAACATTGGAAACCATCACCAGTAAAGGCGTGAAGAAAATTGATATCATGACTCCTGCATTTTCATCTGATTGTTTAGAAACGTTGGAAGAAATAGCTGGAGAGAACAAAGAGATCTTTATGGAAGCGGGTGGTGAGCAGTTCCACTATATTCCATGCCTTAACGACGATGACATGCATATCGATATGATGGCAGAACTAGTACGCAGCAAGCTGTAGAGCTTTGGTATTCTGCACTGAATGAATACAGAAAAGGGTCGCGATTGCGACCCTTTTTAATAACTTTGAAACCATGTTAAGCAACTTGTGTTTGTTGCTCTTCAATTTGTTCTGCAGTGCTGTGAGTGTTTTCTGCACCGTGCATCCAACGAACAAGCGTGTTCGAGAATAACATTAGAATCACACCACTGATCAATGCGGTTACTGCGATGCCACTAAAGATAGCCATTGCACCAAGTTCACCCACATGAGAACCCACGTAACCAGCGACATAGTTCGCAATAGCGTTACAACCAAACCATGCACCCATCATCAACGATGCAAGACGTAGCGGAGCCAGTTTGGTTACAAGAGACAGACCAATAGGGGATAGACACAGTTCGCCCAAAGTATGGAAGAAGAACGCGCCAACTAGCCATAGCATGGATGTTTTCACGTTGGTATCACCACCTTGTTCCATTACTGCACCAACCATGCATAGGAAGCCTAGTGCCAAGAAGAACATAGCTAAAGCAAATTTCGCTGGTGAGTTTGGTTCACGTTTACCTAGTTTCACCCATAGAACCGCAAGGACAGGCGCAAGCGTAATGATAAAGAATGGGTTTAGTGACTGGAACCAAGCTGCAGGTACTTCAAAGCCGCCAATCATACGATCGGTGTACTGCTGAGTGTAAATGTTCATCAGACCGCCAGCTTGCTCGAAACCAGCCCAGAATACGATAGTAAACAGGCTCATCACCAAGATAACTTTAATGCGATCTACTTCTTCTTTGGTAAGAGGCTGTTTTGTTTTGGCGTTCTTATTGTTTAGGTCGCGTTTCGCGGCTGGCTCACGGCCAATATCACCAAGCCAAGACTGTGAAAGCGACATTTGCATGACAAGGCTGATTATCATACCCACGCCCGCTGCTACGAAACCTGCTTTCCAACCAAATGAGTTCGTTACAGATCCAGAAACCACGCCGGCTAGCAGAGCACCAAGGTTGATACCCATGTAGAAGATAGTGAAAGCGCCATCACGACGATTATCACCTTCATTGTATAGGTCGCCAACCATGGTAGAGATATTTGGCTTGAATAGACCGTTACCACAAATAAGCAGAGCAAGACCTAAATAGAAAGTGTGAAGTGCTCCGAAGCCTAGTGCGTCAGCCGGAAGTGCCAGTGTGAACTGGCCGATAGCCATTAATGCACCACCAAGCAAAATTGAGCGGCGTTGGCCAAGGTAGTTATCGGCAAGGTAACCACCAATCAATGGGGTAATGTAAACAAGGCCGGTGTAAATGCCATAAAGGTCGAGCGCGTCTTTCGTTGACCAGCCCAAACCACCATTCATTGTGGTATCAGTTAAGTAGAGTACTAGAATGGCACGCATTGCGTAGTAGGAAAAGCGTTCCCAGAGTTCAGTGCCGAACAATAAGAACAAGCCACGAGGGTGACCGAAATATTGATGTTGGTTTGACATAAGCTCTTCTAATAGTAGTTATTACATTTTTTAACGACACCTACGTATACATTGCAATTTAACTGCTTACAAACAATAAAATTTTACCTTACGACTAAATAACATTGTTAAGTCACTGTTTATTTTTGATTTTGTGGAGCTTTTGTTGGTGGTTGGGGTGTGTTACAAACTTAATTTTCATTTTTGCCTATGGACTTATTTTCTTAACCTTTTGAAAAAGTGTAAGTTATGCGAACAATGTATAATGTTCTTCTTATGGATAATTTGAATATTCATGACTCACCTTTAGCTTAATGCTAGGATGAAACAAAAATATAATTGGCTAGTAATAAAATGAAACGTTGGTATTTACTTTATTGTAAGCGTGGAGAACAAATAAGGGCTAAGCAGCATCTTGAAAATCAAGGTGTTGAGTGCTTCTACCCAACTGTAGAAGTCGAAAAAATCTTGCGCGGTAAGCGACAAAAGGTCGAAGAACCGTTGTTTCCTTGTTATGTATTTGCACGTTTTGATTATGAACAAGGCCCGAACTTTACGTCGGTTCGGTCGACGCGCGGTGTTGTCGACTTTGTTCGATTTGGTGCCCAACCAAAAGAAGTTCAAGGCGATCTTGTGTTTGAGTTGAAGCAGCTAGAGAAATGCTGCACAGAAAAAAACATATCCGAATGCATGCCTAAACCAGGTGATCAGGTTCGTGTTAAGAGCGGACAATTTGCAGGTATTGATGCCATTTTCCAAGAACAAGACGGAGAGAAGCGTTCAATCATGTTGGTGCAAATGATCTCGAAGCGAGTACCAGTTAGCATTGATAACACCGATTTAGATTTAAAGTAGTCGCTTAATACTCATAACAACCAACACAAAAAAGAGGTGCGCACGCACCTCCTTTTGATCTTAACGTCAACAAGTTAAATAATTGGGCTGGATTGCTGCTCCAGCCCAACTCTGCTTAGTAAGCGTCGTTGTGAACGGTTTGCACTGCACGGCCTGAAGGGTCAACACAGTTCTTGAATGACTCATCCCACTCAATCGCTTTCGCTGATGAACACGCTACAGAAGGACCACCTGGTACACATTCTGCAGCTGATGGTAATGGGAACAACTCCTCAAAAATTTCGCGGTATACGTAACCTTCTTTAGTTGTTGGTGTGTTGTATGGGAAGCGGTACTGAGCCGTTTCCATCTGTTGATCGGTCACTTTCTCTTCTGCTACGGCCTTCAAAGTGTCAATCCAGCTGTAACCTACGCCATCAGAAAACTGCTCTTTTTGACGCCAAGCGATTGAGTCTGGTAAGTAATGCTCAAAACATTCGCGAAGAATGTGTTTTTCCATCTTACCGTTGCCACACATTTTGTCTGCAGGGTTTAGGCGCATTGCGACGTCAATGAACTCTTTATCCAAGAATGGTACACGGCCTTCAACGCCCCATGCCGCCAACGATTTGTTCGCACGGGCACAGTCAAACATGTTTAGAGCCAGCAGTTTACGAACCGTTTCTTCGTGGAACTCTTTTGCGTTTGGCGCTTTGTGGAAGTACAAGTAGCCACCGAAGATTTCATCAGCGCCTTCACCAGAAAGCACCATTTTAATGCCCATTGCCTTGATTTTACGGCCCATGAGGAACATCGGTGTTGAGGCACGAATCGTTGTTACGTCATAAGTCTCGATGTGGTAAATCACGTCACGAATAGCATCCAAACCTTCTTGAATGGTGTATGTCATTTCGTGGTGAACGGTGCCAATTTTTTCTGCCACTTCACGTGCTGCTTTTAAGTCTGGAGCGCCTTCAAGACCAACCGCAAAAGAGTGAAGTTGAGGCCACCATGCTTCTGATTTTTCATCGTCTTCAATACGCATCGCAGCATAGCGTTTTGCTACCGCAGATGTGATGGATGAATCCAGACCACCAGATAGTAGTACGCCGTATGGTACGTCAGTCATTAGTTGACGTTTCACCGCTGCTTCCAGTGCTTCTGTTAGTTCTTCTTTACTCGTGCTGTTACCTTGAACAGCAGCATATTCGTTCCAGTCACGGATGTAGTAACGCTGAGGTTCTGCATCTTTTGAGCTGTAGTGCGAACCTGGAGGGAATTCGCTGACTGTTTTACAAACGGGTACGAGTGCTTTCATTTCGGAAGCGACGTAGTAGTTACCGTGTTCATCGTAACCTTGGTAAAGTGGAATGATACCGATATGGTCACGACCTACTAGGTACTCATCTTTTTCTTCATCGTACAGTACGAAAGCAAAAATACCGTTTAGCTCTTCAAGAAGATCAGCTCCCATGTCTTGATACAGCGCTAAAATAACTTCACAGTCAGAGTCTGTTTGGAATTCGTACTTGCCTTCGTAGCGAGCGCGAATCTCTTTGTGATTGTAGATCTCACCGTTAACGGCAAGGATTAGTTTTTTATCAGGGCTGTATAGTGGTTGAGCACCGCTATTTAGACCAACGATAGCCAAGCGCTCGTGAGCTAGGATTGCTCTTTCTGAAGAGTAGATACCAGACCAGTCAGGGCCACGGTGACGAAGCTTTTTCGACATTTCTAACGCGATAGGACGCAGTGCCGCTGCATCACTTTTAATGTCTAAAATCCCAAATACTGAACACATACAACATCCTTTCTAAACTAAACAATTTCTAATCGGTATGGATTCAATTTGCCATTCTGAGTAAAAAAAGCAACGTTTTGTGATTAAAAAAATGATAAAAAGCCTTGTTGATTAAATAAAATTTAATTTATTTGTTGTTTTGATGAATGGAATTAAGGTTTGGTATGAAAATCAAACAAAAAAGCCTCTCTATTGATAGAAAGGCTTTTAATTGGTAGTAGCGTTGTTGCGTACTTTTATGGTTATTTTATCGAAGTGAACTGAGGTTCTAGTTGTTTGCACACGTGTCGCGCAAAACCACTACCTGCTTCGCTGTATATATTAAAGGCAGCGTCCACACCACTTTCCAACAAACCTTCTAGTTGGTCTGGATATTCTGCAATAGCGGCAATTTGCCCTTTGTAGTTTCTACGCTGAAGTTGTTCTAGTGCCGTCTGATTACCTTGATGGTGTGGCATTGCCAATAAAACTAACTTTACATGACCAGTATCTAGGATTCGTTCCCAAAAATCTGGGTCGGTAGCATCCCCTGAAATGACATTACGTCCTTCTGAACGGTGTTGTTGCGCTGCTTCTTCACGGATCTCAATCCCCAGAGAAATCTTGCCGTAACGTGCGCGTAGCTCGTCATATGCACCGGTACCAATTCGCCCCATACCTAGAATAAGTACTTGAGCATGTCCCGGGTTGATCAACTGGTCACGTTGGTTGAGTTTCTCTGCAGCCGTTTCTTGTAACCATTTACCGGAATGTTGATAAATTTTATGGCCCAAGCGATTTAGAGGTGCTGAGATAATAAAGGATAGTGAAACCGCTACAGCGATGGCTGCGAGCATGTCACTCGGCATCCACCCCATTTTGTACGCCAGGCCACCGACAATGAGCCCGAATTCGCTGTAGTTAAACAGTGATAAAGAAGCGAGTAGGGAAGTACGCACGCGAAACTTAAAGTGGTTGATTGTGAGGAAGTATAGCAACCCTTTAATAGGTAGAAGGACAATGAATAAAAGCGCTAGTGCGATACCCGTTAGACTCAAAGATGCGGATAAGCCGATATTTAAGAAGAAGCAGACGAGAAAGAGCTCTTTCATATTAAATAGCGATTTAGACAACTCTGACGCTTTACGGTGAGCAGCGAGCATCATGCCAAGAATCAAGGCGCCAAGGTCTGGTTTCATTCCAACTAACTCAAACAGTCCGGCACCCACAACAAGCGCGAAGAAAATGCCGAACAGCACTAACATCTCGCCGTGGCCTACTTTATCCAATAACTTGTAAAACAGCGGGCGCAGGAGAGGAAGAGCAAATAGACCTATGGCGTACCATTCTGGCACTTTGCCTGTTGAAACAGTCAGAAACACGACCGCGAAGATATCTTGCATAACCAAAATACCGATGGCCAGTGTGGCGTATGTCGCGTTGAGTTCACCTTTTTCCTGCAGTGTTTTTACCGCGAAAACAGTGCTAGAGAAGGAAAGTGCAAAGGCTAGGAGCAATATCTGCCCGCTTTCCATACTTGCAAGGGACGTTAATCCAAGCAGTTTCAGCCCTGACAACGCAAGGGCAAAAAAAGCGGTTGAAAGAATATTGTGCGCTGTTGCGCCGCCCCAAATTTCTTTGGAAAGCAATGTTTTTACATCGAGCTTTAAGCCAATAGTAAAAAGCAAAAGAGTAACGCCGAGATCAGCCAGAGTGACAATAACGTCATTACTTTGATAGCCAAAGGCATGTAAGCCAAAACCCGCTAGTAGAAAACCGACTAGAGGGGGAAGGCTGCATTTGAGCGCGATGAAGCCTGCTAAAAAAGCCGTTGTAATTAGAATAATTTCCATACTGTTGAGCTAGATTCCTGATATACGAAAACGGGCTGTGAAAACACAGCCCGAGATTGTAACTCAATTAGTTGTATAAACTTAGTCTTCTAGTAACTTTTGTAACAAAACGCCATTTAACATCGCTCGTTTTATCATGGCGAAAGCGCCCATTGTTGGCTGCTTATCAATGTGAGAAGCCACAATTGGAAGATCGTTATGGAATGTTTTCAGTGACTGGTTTTCTACATTTCTTTGAATTGCAGGGAAAACAATGTCTTGTGCAGCGGTGATGTCACCTGCAATCACGATTTTTTGTGGGTTAAACAAGTTGATGGTGATAGCGATGGCTTTACCCAACTGGTTACCAACACGTACTAAGCTCTGTTTCGCGAGCTCATCACCGTTCATAGCATGAGTGCATACATCTTCAATCGTAATGTGCTCCAATTGCGTTAAGCTAGACTCATAGCCTTGTGCTATGAGCTGTTTAACGCGTTGGATGATCGCTGGGTTAGCAGCAACCGTTTCAAGACAGCCAAAGTTGCCGCATTGGCATTGCTCACCAAGAGGGTCAATTTGAATGTGGCCAATTTCACCTACGTTACGGTTAAAACCTAGAAACACTTGGCCGTTAACAATGATACCTGCGCCAGTACCGCGGTGTACACTGACTAAGATAGAGTCTTGGCAATCTTGGCTAGCACCAAAATAATGTTCTGCAAGTGCCATACCACGGACGTCGTTACCGACAAAGCAAGCCGTATTGAACTTCTCTCGGATAATTTCACCAAGCGCAAGGTTATCAATATCCGTATTTGGCATGTACTCAACGACGCCTGTCGTAGGGTTAACTAGGCCTGGTAACGTAATACCGATAGCAATCAACTGGTCAATTTTATCTTGGCAACGACTTACGAAGTCTTTTAATAAATCAATAAGACCTGCGATCAAATCGGCTTGGTTGGTGTAGTGAAGTTCGTGTTGATCTTCTGCCAGTGCAGTGCCGCCTAAGTCATAGAGACAGAATTGAACGTAGTCTCGACCCAAACGAACGGCGATAGAGTGAAAAGGCTTCACTTCAGTGGTCAATGAGATTGCTCGACGACCACCTGTTGAAGCTTGTTGGGCGACCTCTTTAATGAGGCCGCGTTCCAATAGTTGACGGGTGATTTTGGTAACACTCGCTGGAGCAAGCTGGCTAACATCCGCGACTTGAATTCGGGAGATAGGACCTTGCTGATCAATCAGCCTGTATACCGCAGCGCTGTTAAGCTGTTTTACTAAATCTACATTACCAATCTGTCCGCCATTCATGCTTAATTTTGCTCGTATTGTCCGTTAACAACCGTCGCTTTAACGTTGAAGTCACGATCGAAAATAGTTAGGTTTGCAACCATGCCTTTTCGAATACGGCCGAGACGGTCCTCAACGCCAATTGCTGTCGCTGGGTACAGTGTAGCCATTCGTAGAGCTTCTTCTAAAGCGATACCTGCGTGCTCAACTGTGTTCTGAACTGCTTCAATCATAGTCAGAGCTGAGCCGCCTAGTGTGCCGTTTTCATCAACACACTTACCATCTCGGTAATATACTTTCTTACCGACAAAAATAAAGTGATCAATGTTAGCACCTGCCGGAGCTGTGGCATCGGTCACCAAAACAAGCTTTTCACCTTTGATTTTATGAGCAATTCGAATGTTTGCGTAGTCTACGTGGAAGCCGTCAGCAATGATGCCTGCGTAGATCTCTGGTGTATCGTAAATAGCACCAACCACTCCTGGCTCACGACCAACCATAGGAGTCATCGCATTGAATAGATGAGTGGCAAAAGTAATACCAGCCTCAAACCCTTTACGAGCTTCAGCATAGGTCGCGTTTGTGTGACCGATTGAAACCACAATACCTGCAGCTTTTAGGCGTGCGATATGTTCAGGGTCGTTCTGCTCTGGTGCAAGAGTTACTTTGGCAATTATGTCTGCATTTGAGCAAATAAGGTCAATCATGCCGTCATCGGATGGACGGATGAAGTCAACGCTATGAATACCTTTTTTCGCGACGTTAAGGTATGGGCCTTCAAGATGTAAGCCAAGCGATTGGTTTTGGTATTTTTTGTGATATTCGCGAGCTGCGGAGATTGCCGCGCGCATATCTTCATCAGAAGAAGTGATCAGCGTAGGAAGGAAGCTGGTACAACCCGACTTTAGGTTTGCTTCGTGCATGATTTGCATCGTTTCTGCTGTGATAGCATCGTTCAACATGACGCCGCCACAACCGTTCAGTTGCAGGTCGATAAAACCAGGACTTAAGTTAGCTCCATTCAGATCTTTTACTTCAATGCCTTTCGGTAGTTCAGCAACGGGCACAATGGATTGAATTAGATCGTTTTCAACGATGACCGCATGATCGGTAAGAACATCACTACCGGTATAGATTTTACAGTTACTTAGCGCGTACATAGTCAGCTAGTCCTTATAGATGAGAATTCAATTTCTGTATCGTTATCTAATCGGCGACTGAATGAGTCATGTGGGTACTTAGTTTGTATCACTGAATTAGATAACGAGTCACATACAGCAAGTTGCGTTTTATCGATGTCATTGTCAGAGTAACTAACTGAAAAATAATAAATGAATTGTTTTTTATGATTCTTTTTCAGAGCAAAGTTACTAAGAATTACCCGCCGAGATACCAAAATAACACTGATTCTGCCTTGCATAAAGTGCGAGAATATTATCTTTAAAACGCCATTTTTTCGTATAATAAAATAAGTTTTATGATCTCGCTAGCAAAAACCTTTCGAAAGGGCAAATTGTGGTGATTATGATCACAAACAATGAGCTTTTAATTTGCGGAGCAAAATTAATGTCATAAACTGACGATGACTAAATTGAACGACTGAAATAAGTCATTCAACATAACATCGAATCCTATAGGGGGAACTTAAGGTGAATATTCTCGGATACGCGCAGAAGTTAGGTAAAGCTCTTATGCTTCCTATCGCGACTTTGCCAATCGCAGGCTTGTTACTGCGCTTGGGCCAACCTGATGTATTTGACATCGCGTTTATGGCACAAGCCGGTAACTCAATCTTCTCTAACCTTCCATTGTTATTTGGTCTAGGTATCGCGATCGGCTTATCAAAAGACGGTCAAGGTGCTGCAGGTCTTGCTGGTGCGGTTGCGTACTTCGTACTTACTGCGACAGCGTCAACAATCGATGCGTCAGTTAACATGTCATTCTTCGGTGGTATCATCGCAGGTATCATTGCTGGCCATTCTTACAACGCTTTCCATGCTACACGCCTTCCTGAGTGGCTAGCATTCTTCTCTGGTAAGCGCCTAGTGCCAATTATGGCTGGTTTGTTCGCCCTAGTTGCTGGTGCTGTTTCAGGTATTGTATGGCCAACAATCCAAGGTGGTCTAGATGCACTTGCTCACGGTATCTCTACTTCTGGCGCAATCGGTCAGTTTGTATATGGTACGCTTAACCGTGCTCTAATTCCTGTAGGTCTACACCACGTACTGAACTCTTTCTTCTGGTTTGGTATGGGTTCTTGTCAAGAAGTGCTAGTTTCTGGCGCAACAGCTGCTGGTCAAGCTCTTCCTGCACTACAACAACTTTGTGTTGACCCAGCTCTAGCTAAGACTCTTGTTGCAGGTCAAACTCACACATTTGAATTCGCTAACTCAGTAACTCCAGAAATTACAGCAACTGTTAAAGAAGTAACTGAAACAGTTAAATCTGGTGACCTACACCGTTTCTTCGGTGGTGATAAGAGCGCTGGTGTATTCATGAACGGTTTCTTCCCAGTAATGATGTTTGGTCTACCAGGTGCAGCACTTGCTATGTACCTAGCGGCTCCTGTTGAGAAACGTAGCCAAGTTGGTGGTGCATTGTTCTCTGTTGCATTCTGTTCATTCCTAACTGGTATCACAGAGCCTCTAGAGTTCATGTTCGTATTCCTAGCTCCTGCTCTATACGCGATTCACGCAGTGTTCACTGGTCTATCGCTAGTTGTTGCTAACATGCTTGGTACGCTACACGGCTTCACATTCTCTGCTGGTCTAATTGACTACTTGTTGAACTACGGTCTAGCAACTAAACCTCTACTACTAGGTGCAGTTGGTCTTGGCTTCGGTGCTCTTTACTTCTTCACATTCAGCTTTGCAATCCGCGCGTTTAACCTAAAATCGCCAGGTCGTGAAGATGATGATAGCCAAGCAGCAGCACCAGCAGGTGAAGCAAAAAGTGGTGACCTAGCTCGTCAATACCTAAAAGCGCTAGGTGGTCATGACAACCTAACTTCAATTGACGCATGTATCACTCGTCTACGTCTAACTCTGAAAGATCGTTCAGTAGCTGATGAAGAAGTGTTGAAGAAACTAGGTGCGAAAGGTGTTGTTAAACTAGGTGAAAACAACCTTCAAGTTATCCTTGGTCCTCTAGCAGAAATCGTTGCTGGTGAAATGAAAGCAATCGGCGCAAACGAAGACCTATCGAATGTAAAACTACCATAATTACATCGAACTGATATTTGATTAGAGACCTCCTTCGGGAGGTCTTTTTTTGTTTTAGTGCTTTGAATCTGCTGTGCATTCACGCGAACTCGATAAATATTGCCGTTTTAGCGCGAGTTCTTGTTGTCTAATGGCTTAGAATTGTGGATCATTAGAAACAATGCACTCTGTAAAACCATATCGGATACAGAGTTCCGTTTTCTCTGACAATACTTATATTTTTGAGGTGCTATAGATGAGTGAAGCTGATGCTCGTCCATCAAACTTTATTCGCCAGATCATTGATAAGGATCTAGCGGATGGCAAACACACTAGCGTGCATACTCGATTCCCGCCGGAGCCAAATGGCTACCTGCACATCGGTCATGCTAAGTCTATCTGTTTGAACTTCGGTATTGCTCAGGACTACCAGGGTCAATGTAACTTACGTTTCGACGATACAAACCCTGAAAAAGAAGACATCGAATACGTTGAGTCTATCAAGAAAGATGTAAACTGGTTAGGCTTCGAGTGGGATGGTGAAGTATGTTACTCATCAAACTACTTCGACAAGCTTTACGAATATGCAATTGAATTGATTAACAAAGGCTTAGCGTACGTAGATGAGCTAAGTCCAGAGCAGATTCGTGAGTACCGTGGCACGCTAAAAGAGCCAGGTAAGCCAAGCCCATACCGCGACCGTTCTGTTGAAGAAAACTTAGTGCTATTTGAAAAAATGCGCGCAGGTGAATTTGAAGAAGGTAAAGCGTGTCTTCGTGCGAAGATCGATATGGGTTCGTCATTCATGGTTATGCGTGATCCAGTTCTATACCGTGTACGTTTTGCTACTCACCATCAAACGGGTGATAAGTGGTGCATTTACCCAATGTACGACTTCACACACTGTATCTCTGATGCGCTAGAAGGCATTACACATTCTATCTGTACGCTAGAGTTCATGGACAACCGTCGTTTGTACGACTGGGTACTAGACAACATCACAATTGATTGTCGTCCTCATCAATACGAGTTCAGCCGTCTAAACCTAGAATACACAGTGATGTCTAAGCGTAAGCTAAACCAACTAGTAACCGAAAAATTGGTTAACGGTTGGGATGATCCTCGTATGCCAACAGTATCTGGTTTACGTCGCCGTGGTTTCACACCTGCGTCAATCCGTGAATTCTGTAAGCGTATCGGTGTGACGAAGCAAGAAAACATGATCGAGTTTAGCTCGCTTGAATCTTGTATTCGTGACGACCTAAATGAAAATGCACCTCGTGCGATGGCTGTGTTGGACCCTGTTAAAGTTGTTATTGAGAACTTTGAAGTGGGCGCTGTAGAAAATCTAACGCTGGCTAACCATCCAAATAAACCTGAAATGGGTGAGCGTGAAGTACCGTTTACTCGTGAAGTTTGGATCGAGCGAGAAGACTTCCGTGAAGAAGCGAACAAAAAGTACAAGCGTCTAGTTCTTGGTAAAGAAGTTCGTTTACGTGGTGCTTACGTGATCAAAGCTGAGCGTGTTGAAAAAGACGCGGAAGGCAACATCACAACGATTTACTGTACTTACGATCCTGAAACGCTAGGCAAAAACCCAGCAGATGGTCGTAAAGTTAAAGGCGTAATTCACTGGGTATCTGCGGATAAAGCGCTACCAGCAGAAATTCGCCTATACGATCGTTTGTTCACTGTTCCAAATCCTGCAGCAGCAGAAGACTTCGCTTCAACCATTAACCCTGATTCACTCGTTGTGATCAACGGTTTCGTTGAGCCAAGCCTGGCATCTGCAGAAGCAGAGCAAGGCTACCAGTTCGAGCGTATGGGTTACTTCTGTGCGGATTCTAAAGATTCAACTGCAAATAACCTAGTGTTCAACCGCACGGTTGGCCTACGTGATACATGGGCGAAAATTGAGAACCAATAATCTCAATCGTTACCTATAGAAAAATGCCAGCAATTGCTGGCATTTTTGTTTTTGGATTAAGCAAAACAAAAAGTACAGATACAAAAAACGCCAGCTTTAACTGGCGTTTATTTTTAATCTACAAGCAAATTATTTTGCAGGTTTGTGCGCATCTGGGTTTTCTTTGCAACCACCGTCACTGCATTTACCGTATAGGTATAAGCTGTGGTTTGTTAGCGTCACATTGTACTTAGCTGCGATTTCGCGTTGGCGCTCTTCAATGATGTCGTCAGAAAACTCAATTACTTCACCACAGTCTAGACATACTAGGTGGTCGTGGTGATGTTGAGTTGACAATTCGAAGACTGACTTGCCACCTTCAAAGTGGTGACGAGTAACAATACCTGCATCGTCGAATTGGTTTAGAACGCGATAAACAGTTGCTAGACCTATCTCTTCACCTAGATCAATCAGCTTTTTGTACAAATCTTCAGCACTGATGTGCTGGCAGTCTGGCTGCTGAAGTACTTCTAGAATTTTTAGCCTTGGAAGGGTAACTTTTAGACCCGCATCCTTCAGCGCCTGATTATTATCTGACATATACTTTCCCGTTGGATCATCTGCAGCGATTTAACAGAATTCAATATTCCTACCATTATAGGCGAAGCGCTAAAAACATTAAACCACGAACTTCAAAGGGTTAATAGAATCTTTTTGTAAATTGGAAATGGGTCGATTATATTACAGATCTGACCAGTTACAGTTTTGTAACATGAGCTTAGAGAGGGCACGGACTGCAATGAATAAGCGACTCGCGAAGATTTATAAACCAGGGATTGTGAAATTTGCGTTGAATGTATGGCCACCATTTTGGGGGGCCGGAATTAAAATCTTACATATTTCTGAAGACTTCCGAATGGTTAAAGTTCGTTTGAAACTTCGCTGGTGGAACAAAAATGCCAATCGTACACAGTATGGAGGCAGTATTTTTTCCTTAACCGATCCCATTTACTCTCTCATGTTGATGGGTATTCTACGTGAAGAGTATTACGTGTGGGATAAAGAGGCGAGCATCAACTTTATCAAGCCAGGACAAAGCGATTTGTTTGCTGAGTTTGAGATCACGGATGGCATGCTAGACGAGATCTATCAGATGACTCGAAACGGCGAAAAGTGCTTTCCTGAATTCATTACGCATGTAAAAGACAAACAAGGGAATGTGGTATCTGAAGTTCAGCGCAAGTTATATGTGAGAAAGAAGCCTCAATATCGAGAAGAAGAGGCGGTAACGGAAGCGCCTTAATTTAATGCTATAAAAAAGACCTCCAATCGGAGGTCTTTTTTAATACTTACTTAGCCTTCTAGCTCAGCTAGGCACATTTCTTCGTAAATCTGCTTAACCCAGTTTTCGACGCGTTGGTCAGTCAACTCAGGTTGACGGTCTTCATCAATACATAGACCTACGAATTGGCTTTCGTCGCCTTCTACAAGTGCTTTTGAAGCTTCAAACTCGTAGCCTTCAGTTGAAGTATGGCCAAGAATTGTGCCGCCTTTAGACTCAACGATGTCACGCACTGTACCCATCGCATCGCAGAAGTATTCTGCGTAGTCTTCTTGGTCGCCACAGCCGAAGATAGCCACTAGCTTAGTAGAGAAATCGATCTGCTCAAGTTCAGGGAAGAAATCATCCCAATCACATTGTGCTTCGCCGTAGTACCAAGTAGGGATACCTAGAAGAAGAAGATCAAAGTTATCAATGTCTTCTTTGCTGCTTTTCGCGATGTCTTGAACGT
Organism: Vibrio sp. YQ_11; assembly: GCF_043103065.1. Lineage (NCBI taxonomy): Bacteria > Pseudomonadati > Pseudomonadota > Gammaproteobacteria > Vibrionales > Vibrionaceae > Vibrio > Vibrio sp. YQ_11. The sequence continues at coordinate 109,025 of NZ_JBICJM010000035.1, forward strand.
GAACTAGATGTTTGCCTAGTTGCTTTTGAATCATCTTTGCAACGGCTTCAGTATTACCTGTGTCGCTACCGAAGAAGATACCTACACTTGCCATAGAGTCTATACCTTTACATTGTTTGTTATGGGCAATGGTACTGAGGGTTTAACCTAACCCCGAGCCTTCCCAAGTGAGCTGAATAATGCCTTTTGCAATAAAGCCAGCACAGCCTAGGAAAAGGACTAACCATACAATACGACGACCAAAAACAGGTACATTGCCTTGCTTTAGCACATCTTTTATTGCCATCCCGATGAAAAAGAAGATAGCAGCAAAAAGAAGATCGAGCCCAATAGACTCGAGCATATCCATATAGTCGTAAAGCATTTTAGTCCTTCATGCCGAAAAATCTTGGGCGCACTATACCACTGTTACACAGTATTGTTAATGCACTACAAGGAGGGTTATTTCAATAATCTATTGTTGCTTTTCGAATTTGTTAACTCGAAATGTATTTCCGGATCACTCGCATCACTTCAGCGGGTTTTTCTGCGTGTAACCAATGGCCAGTGTTGGCAATAATGTGTGCTTTAGCTTGTTTGAATTGTCGTTGTACTGACGGTTGGTGCTCTGGCATTAAGTAGTCCGAATCTCCGCCTTTAATGAAGAGTGTCGGGATCTCGGTAGGAGCAATATCTTGCCAGCCAATGATCTCAGCATAGTTACTTAATAAACTGTCGACGTTAAATCGCCAAGCCATATGGTCTTCGTTTTTAAACAGCGATTTTGAGAGAAATTGTCTAACGCCATCCCTCTCAATGTGTTGAGCTAAGATTTCTAACGTTTGTTGACGGTTCTCAGGTTTTTCTTTGATAACGGCCAGCAAACCATCAAATACGTTGTCGTGACGATTGGTCTGGTAAGCTACTGGTGCCATGTCCAATACGACCAACTGTTTCACAAGATTTGGTGCTATATCAGCGAGTTTCATCGCGACTTTACCGCCCATTGAATGGCCGACGATTATCGATGGCTCAACGTTTAAGTGCTGAAGAAGCGTCGCGACATCTTGTGCCATGTCAGTGTAGTTATGAGTATCAGAGTGGAAAGAGAGACCGTGATTGCGTAGGTCGATACTGATCACTGAGTGATCTTCAACAAGATCACGAGCCAATAGGCCCAGATTACTTAAACTACCAAACAATCCGTGAATCAAAACAACTGTTTGGCCTTGGCCTTCCTGCTTATAGTTGAGTAATGCTGACATTTTATCTTATTCGTGATGGGTTTAACGTGGAGTATCCGAAAGGATCTCGTTATAATCCCCCAGAGTTTAAACATTGAGAATGTGAAAAGCGAATGAAAACAATTGAGGTTGATGAGGATCTATACCGTTACATTGCTAGCCAAACTAAGCATATCGGTGAAAGCGCCTCGGATATTTTGCGACGCCTTTTAAACCTTGATGGTCAGTTGCAGGTAGCAGAATCGGTACCAGCAGTAGAGAAGCCACAAGGGATTGTAGTAAGTAAAGATGCGGGCAAAGCAGAATCTATTGATGTAGTGAAAGAGATGCGTTCGCTGCTAATTTCTGATGAGTTTGCCGGTCTAAAAAAAGCGATTGATCGCTTTATGTTAGTACTATCGACCTTACATAAGTTAAATCCAGAAGGCTTCGCACAAGCGACAAACGTAAAGGGACGCAAACGCGTTTACTTTGCAGACAATGAAGAAACCTTACTGGCCAATGGTAACACCACCAAGCCTAAAGCCATTCCAGGTACGCCGTTTTGGGTTATCACAAACAACAATACCAGTCGTAAGAGACAAATGGTTGAACAAGTGATGACGCACATGGAGTTCCAACCTGACTTGATAGAAAAAGTAACAGGTTCAATCTAAGAAACCTGATAGAAGCCTCATAATGCGTCGCAGTTAGCGGATATTATGAGGCTTTTTTGTAATTTTATTATTTTTAAAAGAAAGGATGTCAAACATGGCTATGCACCCTCGTGCTGGGCAAAAAGCGCAGCAGGAAGATCTCCATAATATTCCAGCGTTAGTTGCAAACTACTTCTTACTTCAGCCTGATGCTAATAATGCGGAACATAAGGTTCAATTCGGTACTTCTGGTCACCGTGGCACAGCAGACAAGCAAACTTTTAATGAAAACCACATTCTTGCTATCGCACAAGCAGTTGCAGAAGTACGTGCCAAGCAGGGGACTACAGGGCCGTTGTTTGTGGGCAAAGATACCCACGCGTTGTCAGAACCTGCGTTTTCAAGCGTAATCGAAGTTTTGATTGCGAATGGTGTAAAAGTCATCGTACAGCAGGATAATGGCTACACACCAACACCTGGCATTTCTCACGCTATTTTAACTTACAATCTAAAGCATGATGAGAAAGCGGATGGCATCGTTATCACACCGTCTCATAATCCACCACAAGATGGCGGTATTAAGTACAATCCAACACATGGTGGTCCAGCAGAAGCTGAATTGACTCAAGCGATTGAAGATCGTGCGAACGAGATCATTGCTGGTGGCCTAAAAGATGTGAAGCGTCTAGCGCTAGCAGAAGCGAAAGCATCTGAGCTATTCGTAGAGATGGATTTGGTGAAGCCTTACATCGATGACTTAGTAAATGTTATCGATATGGAAGCGATCCAGAAATCGAAGTTGAAAATTGGTGTGGATCCACTTGGTGGCAGCGGCATTGATTACTGGCGTCAAATCGGCCAAGCATACAACTTAGATCTGACCTTGGTCAGCGAAGCGATTGACCCATCATTCCAGTTCATGTCGCTTGATAAGGACGGCGTGGTTCGTATGGACTGTTCTTCTCCATACGCAATGGCTGGTCTGCTAGCTCTGAAAGATGAATACGATCTTGCGTTTGGTAACGACCCAGACTATGACCGTCATGGTATCGTGACGCCGAAAGGTTTGATGAACCCGAACCATTTCTTAGCGGTTTGTATCGACTACCTATACCGTCATCGTGAGGCGTGGGGTAAATATGTTGCTGTTGGTAAGACGCTGGTTTCAAGTGCACTTATTGACCGAGTAGTAGCCGATTTGGGTCGTGAACTGTGTGAAGTGCCTGTCGGCTTCAAGTGGTTTGTCGATGGCCTTTACACTGGCAAGTTTGGTTTTGGTGGTGAAGAGAGCGCAGGTGCCTCTTTCCTACGTAAAGATGGAACACCATGGTCAACAGACAAAGACGGCATCTTACTATGTTTGTTAGCGGCAGAGATTACTGCGGTAACGGGTAAAAACCCACAAGAGTACTACGAAGAGCTTGCCGCTAAACATGGTGAATCTAAGTACAATCGTATTCAAGCGGTAGCGAATGGACCTCAAAAAGACGTGTTGAAGAAACTGTCGCCAGAAATGGTTGCAGCAGAAACACTGGCAGGTGATCCGATTACGGCGCGTCTAACACACGCTCCTGGTAACGGTGCGGCGATTGGCGGATTGAAAGTGACGACTGAAAATGGTTGGTTTGCTGCTCGTCCATCGGGTACGGAAGACATCTACAAAATCTATTGTGAGAGCTTCAAGGGTGAAGAACACCTAAAACAAATTGAAGCTGAAGCACAAGAAATTGTGAATCAAGTATTTGCAGCTGCAGGCTTGTAATTAAACCTACTCTGACAAAAAGGCGACCAGATGGTCGCCTTTTTTACAACTCGTCGTTAACTCTCTATTTATGAGCGTTTGGATTTTGTGGCCAATTATCTGGCACGATAAACCAGAACTCGCCATCTGCTGTTTGTGCATGCTCAAATCGCTCCATTGGTTTTTCAATCGGCTGAGAAAAATCATCCGTACCAATAGCCCAGTTGGGTTTGCTTAAGTGGTAAAGCGGTTTATTGATCAAACTCCATTGGCTTTGATAACACCAATATCCACTGATTTGGCTTGGATTGAGAGCAAAGCCTAAGCACTCTTTCGGTGGTATTTCATTAGAAAATGGATTGATGTAAAGTCGCCCTTGCATCAACAAGCGTTCCTTTGGAGACTGATCCAGAGGAAGCATTTGTCTAAATTCAGGCCTTTCGCTCATTTTCAATTGGTGGGAGAGCATTCTATCCAGTTTTGTATGCAATTGATCGTGCGCGTTAGGGCCATACCAAACACCTTCATGTAAAAGATAAAACTTAATCGCTACTTCCCAATGTTCTAGTTGGTCCAATGTTCTATTTTTGAGTATGAGATCTATCGCACCAATGGTTTTTCCGTCGCTATCGTTGAGTTGAATTTCTTCTGCAACAATTTCATATTGTTCTGAATTCGCAAGTGCAGCGGTACATAAATGCTGATACAAAAAACCCAGTCTCGGGTTCCCTTGGTACTCTTCAGATTCATCCAGAGGTTTAATCGATAAGTCTTCCAATGTTGCGAAAGGAGGGAGCAACTGAAAAAGAGGAGGAGAAGAGGTGATCCATTGATAAAGACGTTGCAGTTGATTCATCCTGATTCCTTAGTGATGTTGATAAAGCAGCGAGCCTCGTTATTGTAACTAAATTTGGTTAGTAGAATAGGGTAGCTAGCATCAGTGTCATAGTTCGATATACACTTTGAGGTACTCGCTCGAAATTGGAAGTGATAATGAATAATTTACAGTTAGAAAAGATTCTCAACAGCAAACTCTCGCCCGAGTTAATTAAAGATTACGCGCCAAATGGCTTACAGGTTGAAGGCTGTCCACAGATCAAGCGCGTAGTTACTGGAGTAACTGCTTCTCAAGCATTAATTGATAAAGCGATTGAACTCAGAGCCGATGCGTTATTGGTCCACCATGGTTATTTTTGGAAAGGGGAGCCAGAACCCATTCGCGGTATGAAAGGTAAGCGAATTCGTAGCCTAATTAAAAGTGACATTAATCTGTACGGCTACCATCTACCGCTCGACATTCATCCTGAACTTGGTAACAACGCAGAGCTTGCTCGTCTTCTTGATATTGAAATCGACGGTGGGTTAGAAGGTCATCCGCAGTCTGTCGCCCTATTTGGACGCTTGAAAAAACCGATGACTGGTTCTCAATTTGCGAGCAATATCAACCAAGCACTTAATCGAGAGCCTCTGCATATCGCTCCAGATAATGCGGAGAAAATGATCGAAACCGTTGGTTGGTGTACTGGCGGTGGACAAGATTTCATTGAACTTGCGGTTCAGCATGGATTAGATGCATTCATTTCTGGCGAAATTTCGGAGCGAACAACTTACACCGCTCGTGAGATGGACATCCACTATTTTGCTGCGGGTCACCATGCAACAGAGCGTTATGGCATCAAAGCACTTGGTAAGTGGTTAGCCGATGAATACGGTTTAGATGTCGAGTTTGTGGATATTGATAATCCAGTGTAGCGTGTATTTTTATCGTTAAAACTAAAAAGGGTTGAGACTTACATCTCAACCCTTTTGTTTATCTGATAACTCTAGTAACGATTATTCGCGCTCATGAAGCGGCGAAAATTCACGTTGCGTTTCGCCTTTGTAAAGCTGACGTGGACGACCGATACGGTTTAGTGGGTCGCTGTGCATCTCGTTCCAGTGGGCAATCCAACCAATAGTACGAGAAATCGCGAAGATAACCGTAAACATTGATACAGGAATACCGATCGCTTTCAGAATGATACCTGAATAGAAATCTACGTTCGGGTACAGTTTCTTAGAAACAAAGTATTCGTCAGAAAGAGCGATACGCTCAAGTTCCATTGCTACGTCCAGCAGAGGATCTTTAATGTTCAGCTCTTTTAGAACTTCGTGACATGTTTCGCGCATTACGGTCGCACGTGGATCGTAGTTCTTGTAAACACGGTGACCGAAGCCCATCAAACGGAATGGGTCATCTTTGTCTTTCGCACGTTCCACGTACTCTGGAATGTTATCCACGCTGCCGATTTCTTCTAGCATCTTCAGACATGCTTCGTTTGCGCCACCGTGAGCTGGGCCCCAAAGTGATGCGATACCAGCGGCAATACATGCGAATGGGTTTGCACCAGAAGAACCTGCTAAACGGACTGTTGATGTCGACGCGTTTTGCTCGTGATCTGCGTGAAGTGTGAAGATTTTATCCATCGCACGAGCAACAACAGGGTTCACTTCATACTCTTCACATGGGTTAGCAAACATCATGTGTAGGAAGTTTTCCGCGTAGCTCAAATCGTTGCGTGGGTAGATAAATGGCTGACCAACAGAGTATTTGAAACACATTGCAGCCAGAGTTGGCATTTTAGATAGCAGACGATAGGCCGCAATTTCACGGTGCTCGTCGTTATTGATATCAAGTGAATCGTGGTAGAAGGCAGCAAGAGCACCAACCACACCACACATTACTGCCATTGGGTGAGCATCACGACGGAAGCCATGGAAGAAGCTTGCGATTTGCTCGTGTACCATTGTGTGACGAGTAACTGTCGTTTTGAATTGCTCGTATTGTTCTCGGGTAGGGGCTTCACCGTAAAGAAGGATGTAACATACTTCTAGGTAATCTGCGTTATTGGCTAATTGATCAATCGGGTAACCGCGGTGCAAAAGAATACCTTTGCCGCCATCGATGTAAGTGATTGATGATTCACAAGATGCAGTGGCAAGAAAACCTGGGTCAAAAGTAAAGTAACCATTGGCTCCCAGTTTACGAACGTCAATTACAGGTGTACCTAGCGTACCGTCCATAATTGGCAGTTCGATTGGCGCTTGACCTTCAACATGAAGGGTCGCTTTCTTATCCGCCATAACAATCTCCTTTGTTTATTATTTAATCCGTCCAGGATGTTTATGTGCCATTTTTGTACTGTTGTTAAAGCTTAAAGTCAATTTTTCTCCATCTTTGTGTGCACTTGTTATGATTTTTCTCATGAAAATCGTTAAAAATCTGTTCTATGTAGCATAATTTGTTACACCAATTGTATTAGAATGTTGCTCGCCGTATATTGGCAAAGAAAATTTTAGTTAAATCCTTATAAATTCGGGGCTAGAAACAAAAGTGAGGTTTGTTTGTGGACTCCGGTTGTTAACAAAGTGTTTACAATTATCTCTGAGCTTATTGCGATAATTTGTTAATCAAATGTTAACTTTTGTACGTTTGGAAGCTGAAATTGGTTATAACAATAAATGCTCAATGGAGCTGAGTGAGCAAGCCCGTGAAAGAAAGAAAGTCAAGACCTGTTAATTTAGATTTACAGACCATTCGCTTTCCTATCACAGCAATCGCATCGATCCTGCACCGTGTGTCTGGGGTAATTACGTTTGTTGCGGTGGGTATATTACTTTGGTTACTGTCCATTTCTCTGTCATCCCCTATGGGTTTTATGGAAGCCGCAGATATCGTTGATGGCTTCTTCGTAAAATTCATCCTGTGGGGTATCCTGACTGCACTTGCCTACCACATCGCTGGTGGTATTCGTCATTTGCTGATGGATCTAGGTCATTTTGAAGAACTAGATTCAGGCGCGATGAGCGCGAAAGTTGCCTTTGGTGCAACTGCAGTATTATCACTATTGGCGGGGATCTTGGTATGGTAAAACACGTATCTTCATTTGGTCGTAATGGTGTACACGATTTCCTACTGATTCGTGCAACAGCCATCATTATGACGCTATACACGATTTATCTGGTTAGCTTCTGTGCATTTTCAGATATCTCTTACGCATCATGGACCCAATTCTTTGGTGGTACTTTCACTAAAGTCTTCACCATGTTGGCGCTTGCATCTGTTCTGATTCATGCATGGATCGGTATGTGGCAAGTGTTCACCGACTACATTAAGTGCGCGAAACTTCGTGGAGCACTTCAACTTGGTGTGATTGCCGTTTTATTCGGTTATGTCTTCTCTGGTCTATTTATTCTGTGGGGTGCGTAAGTGTCTATTCCAGTTCGTGAGTTTGATGCCGTAGTAATCGGCGCTGGTGGTGCAGGTATGCGCGCTGCACTACAAATTTCGGAACAAGGCCTTTCTTGTGCTTTGTTGTCTAAAGTATTCCCAACCCGTTCTCATACTGTATCTGCTCAAGGCGGTATCACAGTTGCGCTTGGTAACTCGCATAAGGACGATTGGCAATGGCACATGTACGACACAGTAAAAGGTTCTGATTACATTGGTGACCAGAACGCGATTGAATACATGTGTAAAAATGGTCCTGAGTCAGTTATCGAGCTAGAAAAAATGGGTCTTCCATTCTCTCGTTTTGATAACGGTACCATCTACCAACGTCCATTCGGCGGTCAGTCAAAAGAGTTTGGTGGTGAGCAGGCGGCGCGCACAGCAGCTGCAGCAGACCGTACAGGTCACGCTCTTCTTCATACGCTTTACCAACAAAACGTCAAACATAAGACAACCATCTTTTCTGAATGGTACGCTTTGGATCTTGTGAAAAACCAAGATGGCGCAATCATGGGTTGTACTGCGATCTGTATGGAAACGGGTGAAATCTGTTACTTCAAATCGAAAGCAACAATTCTAGCTACTGGTGGTGCAGGTCGTATTTACGCATCGACAACTAACGCGCACATCAACACGGGTGATGGCGTTGGTATGGCACTTCGTGCAGGTGTTCCAATGCAAGACATGGAAATGTGGCAGTTCCACCCAACGGGTATTGCTGGCGCGGGTGTTCTTGTGACAGAAGGCTGTCGTGGTGAAGGTGGTTACCTTCTAAACAAAGACGGCGAACGCTTTATGGAACGTTACGCTCCAAACGCGAAAGACCTTGCTGGTCGCGACGTTGTTGCTCGCTCTATGATGATTGAAATCCGTGAAGGCCGCGGTTGTGATGGCCCTTGGGGTCCACATATCAAGTTGAAACTTGATCACCTTGGCAAAGAAGTACTTGAATCACGTCTGCCAGGTATCTGTGAACTGTCTCGTACATTCGCACACGTTGATCCAGTGAAAGAACCAATTCCAGTAATTCCAACTTGTCACTACATGATGGGTGGTGTTCCGACTCAAGTTTCTGGTCAAGCGATTAAGCAACTTGCGGATGGCAGCGAAGCGGAAGTTCAAGGTCTATACGCTTGTGGTGAAATTGCTTCTGTATCTGTACACGGTGCAAACCGTCTAGGTGGTAACTCACTACTAGACTTGGTGGTATTTGGTCGTGCAACAGGCCTACACCTAGGTGAGACTCTTGCTGCTCAAGTTGAAGCTCGCCCTGCAACTGAATCAGACATCGAAGCTTCTCTAGCGCGCACTATGCGTTGGGAAAATAGCACTGGTGGCGAAGATCCAGTACAAATCCGTAAAGACCTACAACGCTGTATGCAAAACAGCTTCTCGGTATTCCGCGAAGGTGATGCAATGGCGACGGGCCTAGAAGAGTTGAAGGTAATTCGTGAACGTCTGAAAGATGCTCACTTAGCCGACAAATCTTCTGAGTTCAACACGCAACGTATTGAGTGTCTAGAACTAGATAACCTGATGGAAACAGCGTTCTCAACAGCAGTTGCAGCAAACTACCGTACAGAAAGCCGTGGTGCTCATGCTCGCTTCGACTTCCCTGATCGTGATGATGAGAACTGGCTATGCCACTCTATCTACAACCCGGAAACCGAAGCGATGACAAAGCGTGATGTAAACATGACGCCAGTACACCGTGACGCGTTCCCACCGAAAGTACGTACATACTAAGGGAGGATATGATTATGAAACTGAACTTCTCTTTGTACCGTTACAACCCGGACGTAGATACTAAGCCTTACATGAAAGAGTACACACTTGAGGTAGACGAAGGCTCAGACATGATGGTGCTTGATGCATTGATTCTGCTAAAAGAGCAAGATCCAAGCATCGCATTCCGTCGTTCTTGTCGTGAAGGAGTGTGTGGTTCTGATGGTTTGAACATGAACGGCAAAAATGGTCTGGCATGTATCACTCCATTATCGGCTCTACAAGGTGACAAGATCGTCATTCGTCCTCTACCGGGTCTACCTGTAGTGCGCGATCTTATCGTTGACATGACGCAGTTCTATGATAACTATGCGAAAGTTAAGCCTTTCTTAATTGATGACGGTGCTCTACCGCCATCACGCGAGAACCTGCAATCTCCAGATGAGCGTGCGCATTTAGATGGATTGTACGAATGTATCATGTGTGCATGTTGTACAACTTCTTGTCCGTCATTCTGGTGGAACCCAGATAAGTTTATTGGCCCTGCAGGCCTACTTGCGGCTTACCGCTGGTTGATTGATAGCCGAGATACGGCAACAGATGAACGTTTGTCTGATCTTGATGATGCATTTAGCGTTTTTCGTTGCCATGGCATCATGAATTGTGTAAGTGTTTGTCCTAAGGGACTAAATCCGACGAAAGCCATCGGTCACATTAAGTCGATGCTGGTGAATCGCTCGGTTTAATTACTCGCAAGCCATAAAGTTGCAGTAAAGTGAGCACGCAACGTACTGACTTTGCTGCAGCCTTCAAGCACGAGTAAAAGGATACTAAAATTGCCGGCTATTTCGGTCGGCTTTTATTAGCTCGGCGTAAGACCGAAGCAAACGTGAAAACTACTGGTTAAGGGAAAATATGCACAACGGCGTGATGAAGGCATGGCTCGAGTCTTCACACTTGGCTGGCGCCAATGCAACGTATGTAGAGGACCTCTACGAACTGTATCTAAGTGATCCCGATCTGGTAAGTGAGGAGTGGAAACGTGTTTTTGAGGGCTTGCCTAAGCCATCAGAAGAAGTGGCAGAACAGCCGCATTCACGTGTCCGTGACTACTTCCGACGACTCGCTAGAGAAACAAAGCATTACAATGTCCAAGTTAGTGATCCAGATGTCGATGCAAAACAAGTAAAAGTTCTACAGCTTATCAACGCATACCGCTTCCGCGGACACGAGGCTGCAGAATTGGATCCACTAGGTCTGTGGCAACGTCCACCTGTGGCGGAGCTAGACCCAGCATTTCATAATCTTACCGAAGACGACTTCGAAGAAACTTTCAACGTAGGTTCTTTTGCTGTTGGGCAAGAAACCATGAAGTTGAAAGACATCTACGCAGCCCTCAAGAAAACTTACTGCGGTTCCATCGGTGCTGAATACATGCACATGACTGACACAGAGCAAAAGCGTTGGATCCAACAACGTCTTGAGTCTGTCGTAGGCCAGCCATCATTCAACCAAGATGAAAAACGCACGTTCCTTGAAGAGTTGACTGCAGCGGAAGGCCTTGAGCGTTATTTAGGCGCAAAATTCCCTGGTGCGAAGCGATTCTCTCTAGAAGGTGGTGATGCGCTTATCCCAATGACGAAAGAACTGATTCGTCATGCGGGTAAGAGTGGCATGCGTGAAGTGGTTATTGGTATGGCTCACCGTGGTCGTTTGAACATGCTGGTGAACGTACTGGGTAAGAAACCACAAGATCTATTTGATGAGTTCGCGGGTAAGCACGATGAAACGTGGGGTACCGGTGACGTTAAATACCACCAAGGTTTCTCTGCAGACTTCGCAACTCCTGGTGGCGATGTTCACTTAGCGCTTGCGTTTAACCCATCTCACTTAGAAATCGTAAACCCAGTCGTTATCGGTTCAGTGCGTGCACGTCAAGACCGTTTGGGTGACAACCACGGCAGCAAAGTTCTTCCTATCACTATTCATGGTGACTCTGCGATTGCTGGCCAAGGTGTAGTGGCTGAAACGTTCAACATGTCACTTGCTCGTGGTTTCTGCGTTGGCGGTACGGTTCGTATTGTTGTAAACAACCAGGTTGGCTTTACAACGTCTAACCCGCGTGACACTCGATCAACCATGTATTGTACTGACATCGCTAAGATGGTTCAGGCGCCGATTTTCCACGTTAACGCCGATGATCCAGAAGCTGTTGCTTTTGTTACTCGCATTGCATTGGATTACCGCAACGAGTTCAAACGTGATGTCGTGATTGATTTGGTTTGTTACCGTCGTCATGGTCACAACGAAGCGGATGAACCGAACGCGACTCAGCCGTTGATGTACCAAAAAATCAAAAAGCACCCAACTCCTCGTAAACTGTACGCCGATGTTCTGATTGATAAGAATGAGTCGGATATTGAAACTGCAACGCAGTTGGTGAACGAGTATCGTGATGCACTTGACCGCGGTGAAGTAGTGGTGAAAGAGTGGCGTCCTATGGCATTGCATTCTGTAGACTGGTCTCCTTACTTGGGACACGAGTGGGATATGCAATGGGAGTCGACCTACGATAAGCAACGCCTTGTCGAGTTAGGTAATCGTTTATGTCAGTACCCGGAAAGCCACAAGCTGCAAAGCCGAGTAAACAAGCTGTACAACGATCGCTTAGCAATGATGACAGGTGAGAAGGCTATTGACTGGGGTATGGCTGAAACATTAGCTTACGCGACATTGGTAGACGATGGTAAGCGTATCCGTATTTCTGGTCAGGACTCAGGTCGTGGTACTTTCTTCCATCGTCACTCAGTTCTTCACAACCAATCAGATGCAAGCACTTACATCCCGCTAGCGAATATCCATGACAAGCAGGGGCCTTTCCAAGTTTTTGACTCTGTGTTGTCGGAAGAAGCTGTTCTTGCATTTGAGTACGGTTATGCAACTGCTGAACCTGGCGGTTTGACCATTTGGGAAGCGCAGTTTGGTGACTTCGCTAACGGCGCACAAGTGGTTATTGACCAATTCATTTCGTCTGGTGAGCAAAAGTGGGGACGTTTGTGCGGCCTGACGATGCTTCTGCCTCATGGTTACGAAGGCCAAGGTCCGGAGCACTCATCTGCTCGTCTAGAGCGTTACCTTCAATTGTGTGCTGAGCAAAACATGCAGGTCGTTGTACCATCAACGCCAGCTCAGGTGTACCACATGATTCGTCGTCAAGTAGTACGCCCAATGCGTCGACCATTGATTGTAATGTCTCCTAAATCATTGCTTCGTCATCCTCTTTGTACTTCGACTTTAGAAGACCTTGCAGAAGGTACGTTCCAAGCAGCGATCCCTGAAGTGGATAACTTGGAGCCAAGCAAAGTGAAACGCGTCGTGTTCTGTTCGGGTAAGGTGTATTTCGACCTTCTTGAGCAGCGTCGCAACAACGAGCAAGAAGACGTAGCAATCGTGCGTATTGAGCAGCTTTACCCATTCCCGATGGAAGAAGTACAAGCGGCTATTGCTCAATACACTAACGTTGAAGACTTCGTGTGGTGTCAGGAAGAGCCTCAGAACCAAGGTGCTTGGTACTGTAGTCAACATAACTTCCGTGCCGCTATTCCTGCAGGTGCAGATCTTAAATACGCAGGTCGCCCAGCTTCTGCTTCGCCAGCAGTTGGCTACATGTCGGTGCACTTGAAACAACAAAAAGCGTTGGTTGAAGACGCTCTGAACGTGAACTCAAAAACTTCGGACTAAGAACTAGAAGTTAAAGGAAGAAACAGATATGACAATTGAAATTCTGGTTCCAGATTTACCTGAATCAGTTGCTGATGCAACCGTGGCGACATGGCACAAACAACCAGGCGACACCGTAGAGCGTGATGAAGTTTTGGTTGATATTGAAACTGACAAAGTTGTACTAGAAGTGCCAGCTCCAGAAGCTGGTGTTTTAGAAGCCATTCTTGAAGTAGAAGGTGCAACAGTACTTTCAAAGCAACTTCTTGCTAAATTGAAAGCCGGCGCTGTTGCGGGCGAGCCAACCGCAGACAAAACAGAAGCAACAGAAGCTTCTCCAGATAAGCGTCACAAAGCGACACTGACTGAAGAAAGCAATGATGCACTTAGCCCTGCCGTTCGTCGTCTACTTGCGGAACATGGTCTAGAAGCACACCAAGTTAAAGGTACTGGTGTTGGCGGTCGTATTACTCGTGAAGATATCGAAGCGCATCTAGCGAACGCTAAAGCAGCTCCAAAAGCTGATGCTCCAGCAGTTGAAGCACCAGCAACCGCTCGTAGTGAGAAGCGTGTGCCAATGACTCGCCTACGTAAGACGGTTGCAAACCGCCTATTGGAAGCGAAAAACAGCACCGCAATGCTAACGACGTTTAACGAAGTGAACATGAAGCCAATCATGGATCTTCGTAAGCAATACAAAGACCAGTTCGAAGAGCGTCACGGTATTCGTCTTGGCTTCATGTCTTTCTATGTGAAAGCTGTGACAGAAGCACTAAAACGTTACCCAGAAGTAAATGCATCAATCGATGGTGATGATATCGTTTACCACAATTACTTTGACATTAGCATGGCGGTATCAACGCCACGCGGTCTAGTAACTCCAGTGCTAAAAGACTGTGACAAGCTTGGCTTTGCAGATGTTGAAAAAGGCATCAAAGAGCTAGCGATCAAAGGTCGTGATGGCAAGCTAACAGTTGATGAGTTAATGGGTGGTAACTTCACTATCACTAACGGTGGTGTGTTCGGTTCTCTAATGTCTACGCCTATCATCAACCCACCTCAATCTGCAATCCTTGGTATGCATAAAATCCAAGAACGCCCGATGGCTGTGAATGGTAAAGTTGAAATCCTACCGATGATGTACCTAGCGCTATCTTACGACCACCGTTTGATCGATGGCCGTGAGTCAGTTGGCTTCCTAGTAACGATTAAAGAGCTACTAGAAGATCCAGCGCGTCTCCTATTAGACGTTTAATATCGCTAAAACGTCTAGTTACCTTGGGTGGCTAGACGTTGAAAATTTCAATGGCTAGACTAGCTCAACGTCTGGCCTTCATTTGAATCGCTAAGCTATTAAAAAATAGATCGCGATTGACTTGAGAAGACCCTACAGACGTACAAGCAGCCAAGACTGCAGCGTTATGGAAATAATAAATCCCTCAAGGGAAAAACAAACGGAATATCGAAATGAATTTGCATGAATACCAAGCCAAACAGCTGTTTGCAGAATTCGGTTTGCCTGTGCCAGAAGGCTACGCATGTGATACACCACAAGAAGCGTTTGAAGCCGCAGGCCGTATTAGCACAGCAAAGAAAGTAGTCAAGTGTCAGGTTCACGCTGGTGGCCGCGGTAAAGCGGGTGGCGTAGAGCTTCACGACACTAAAGAAGGTGTAAAAGAGTTTGCGCAAAAGTGGCTAGGTAAAAATCTAGTAACTTACCAAACAGATGCAAATGGTCAGCCAGTTACAAAAATCCTTGTTGAAGAAGCGTCAAACATTGCCAACGAACTTTACTTAGGTGCGGTAGTTGACCGTGCTAGCCGTAAGATCGTTTTCATGGCTTCTACAGAAGGCGGTGTGGAAATCGAAAAAGTTGCGGAAGAAACGCCGGAGCTAATCCACAAAGCAGCCATCGATCCACTAGTAGGCCCTCAAGCTTACCAAGGTCGTGAGCTTGCGTTCAGACTTGGTCTTGAAGGTGACCAAATCAAACAATTCGTTAAGATCTTTATGGGTCTTGGCACTATGTTCTCTCAGTACGACCTTGCTCTACTAGAGATCAACCCGCTTGTGATTACTGCTGAAGGCAACCTGCTATGTCTTGACGGTAAGATCAACATCGACTCAAACGCACTTTACCGTCAGCCTAAGCTACGTGAAATGCACGATCCATCACAAGAAGATGAGCGTGAAGCGCACGCAGCTCAGTGGGAACTGAACTACGTAGCACTAGACGGCAACGTTGGCTGTATGGTTAACGGTGCAGGCCTAGCAATGGGTACGATGGATATCGTAAACCTACATGGCGGCAAACCAGCGAACTTCCTAGACGTAGGTGGTGGCGCAACTAAAGAACGCGTTGCTGAAGCATTCAAGATCATCCTATCTGATGACAATGTGAAAGCGGTACTCGTAAACATCTTCGGTGGTATCGTTCGTTGTGACATGATCGCAGAAGGTATTATCGGTGCAGTTAAAGAGGTAGGTGTAAACGTACCTGTTGTTGTTCGTCTAGAAGGTACTAACGCAGACTTAGGTCGCGAAGTTCTTGCTAATTCTGATGTTGATATCATTGCTGCTGAGTCGCTAACGGATGCTGCTCAGAAAGTTGTTGCTGCTGCGGAGGCTAAATAATGTCTGTATTAATTAACAAAGACACTAAAGTAATCTGTCAGGGTTTCACTGGTGGTCAAGGTACTTTCCACTCAGAGCAAGCTATCGCATACGGTACGCAAATGGTTGGTGGTGTGTCTCCAGGTAAAGGTGGCCAAACTCACCTAGGTCTACCTGTATTCAACACAGTACGCGAAGCAGTAGAAGCGACTGGTGCAACTGCAACAGTAATTTACGTTCCAGCACCTTTCTGTAAAGATGCAATCCTAGAAGCGATTGATGCGGGTATCGAGCTAATCGTAACCATCACTGAAGGTATTCCTACAACAGATATGATCGACGTGAAAGTGAAGCTAGAAGAAACTGGCGTTCGCATGATCGGTCCTAACTGTCCGGGTGTTATTACTCCAGATGAGTGTAAGATCGGTATCATGCCTGGTCACATCCACAAGAAAGGTAAAGTAGGTATCGTATCTCGCTCTGGTACTCTAACTTACGAAGCTGTTAAACAAACTACAGATGAAGGCTTCGGTCAGTCTACGTGTGTTGGTATCGGTGGTGACCCAATCCCAGGTTCAAACTTCATTGATATCCTAAAACTGTTCCAAGAAGACCCAGAAACTGAAGCGATCGTAATGATCGGTGAAATCGGTGGCACAGCAGAAGAAGAAGCGGCGGAGTTCATTAAAGAAAACGTAACTAAGCCAGTTGTTTCTTACATCGCTGGTGTAACTGCACCTCCAGGTAAACGTATGGGCCACGCTGGTGCGATTATCTCAGGTGGTAAAGGTACTGCAGAAGACAAATTTGCTGCACTAGAAGCGGCAGGCGTTAAGACAGTTAAGTCTCTAGCAGACATCGGTCAAGGTCTACGTGAAGTAACTGGTTGGTAATTTCTGACTCGTAAAATAAAAAAGCCTGGCATTGCCGGGCTTTTTTGTATCTGATCTTGTATTGATTTTGTATGTAAGCCAGCAATAGCACTGAGAATTCTTAATCATCAGATCCGTTTGCTTAACTTGTGCTTATAACTAAGCTTTCCGCTGAATCAGTTGGCTCAGCATAAACAAAGAAGTCGCACTGATCACCACTGATGGGCCTGCTGGTGTGTCGAAGTGCCAAGACAGACTCAGTCCCATTAGAACTGAAATCGCACCTATGATGGATGCGAAGAATGCCATTTGTTCTGGTGTAGAAGACAACTTACGCGCTGTTGCTGCTGGGATGATCAGTAGTG
Organism: Vibrio sp. YQ_11; assembly: GCF_043103065.1. Taxonomy (NCBI): domain Bacteria; kingdom Pseudomonadati; phylum Pseudomonadota; class Gammaproteobacteria; order Vibrionales; family Vibrionaceae; genus Vibrio; species Vibrio sp. YQ_11. The sequence continues at coordinate 126,189 of NZ_JBICJM010000035.1, forward strand.
AAGTCATGATAAGGGCACCGACAAACTTCATACCTACCGCAATCACTACGCCCACCATTAGCATCAAGACCAGACGAATTAAATCTGTGTTCACACCTTCTACAGCGGCTAGCTCTTCGCTGACGGTACTTGATAATAACGGTCGCCAGAATATGTACAAACATGCACTAACGGCAATTACGCCGGCATAAATAAACATCAAATCTTCTGGTGATACAGCTAATAAATCACCAAATAGGTAACTCATTAGATCGACACGAACATTGTCCAAAAAGCTTACTGACACCAAACCGATAGACAAAGAGCTGTGAGCCAGAATTCCGAGTAGGGTATCTGTGGCCACCAGTTGCTGCCTTTGCAGTGTTACAAGGAGTACCGCTAATGTTAAACAGCAGACTAGCAGCGCAAGATAGAGGTTAACGTTCAGTAAGAACCCGAGAGCGAGCCCCATTAACGATGCATGGGCAAGAGTGTCACCGAAGTAGGCCATTTTGCGCCATACAACGAAAGACCCAAGTGGACCTGCGATGATTGCAATACCAATACCAGCGAGAATAGAAGGTAGAAGAAACTCAATCATGGTGATGATGTCCGTGGCTATGGTTAGAGCACGAGGTAGCGTCGCCCGATACTGGAGAGCCAGACAAATCGTGATGGTGATGCTCGTGGTCGTGATGATAAAACGCGAGTGATTCTCTCGCTGCGTTACCAAACAATGCTATGTAAGAAGGATGCTGAGTGATCGTTGCTGGTGATCCCGAACAACAAACGTGGTGGTGCAAACAAATTACATCGTCTGTTTTTGCCATGACCAAATGCAAATCATGAGATACCATAAACACAGCGCAATCGAAGCGGTGACGGATGCTTTCAATCAAATCGTATAGATCGATTTGTCCCTGAACATCAACACCTTGAGCTGGTTCATCAAGAACCAACAAGTCAGGGCGTTGTAGCAGCGCGCGGGCAAGTAGGACGCGTTGGTTTTCACCACCGGAAAGGCGGTGCATGTTGCTCTGAATTAAGTGCTCTGCACCAACTAGTCTTAATGCATCAAGGCATTCTTGTTTGCTGTACTTTCCTGCTAAATTTAAGAAACGGATAACGTTTAGCGGCAAAGAGTCGTTGAGTTTCAGTTTCTGAGGCACATAACCAATTTTTAGCTTTTTAGCTTTAACCAATTTTCCGCTAGTCGGCTTTTGAAGCCCTAAAATGACTTTAACTAACGTGGATTTTCCCGCTCCGTTGGGACCGATTAGGGTTGTGATTTTGCCCTTTTCTAATTCCATGCTGATGTTATCGAGAACTCTGCGATCATCGAACTCGACGCACAATCGTTCAAGACTGACTAATGAAGACATGAATGAAACTCATTTGCAAAACTATAATGTTATAATGTAACATTATCGCACTTTCTACGCCATATCCCAAGTAAAACTATGAAAAGAGCTTTAATTCTTGCTGCTTCAGCCATGTTAACCTTGCCAGCGCAGGCGATAACAGTACTTACAAGCATTAAACCGATCCAACTGATGGTGACTGAACTGACGGAAGGCGTCACTACTCCTGAAGTGCTAGTTCAGTCAAACGCATCACCACACGATTATTCGCTGCGACCTTCTGATGTAAAAAAAGTCGCGTCTGCGGATTTGGTGATTTGGTATGGTCATGATTTGGAACCGTTTCTTGAAAAAGTCGTATCAAATAGATCTAGTACACTGACGCTAAGCGAAATACCAAATCTAGCGCTTCGTGAGTTTGATAGAGAGCATTCGCATGATCACGACGGTCATAACCACGGTAGCCACGACCCGCACTTTTGGTTGGGTATTAAACCGGTTAAACAGGTCGCCCAAGCTGTTGTGAACAAATTGGCGGAAATCGATCCAGCTAATGCGAAAACGTACAGCAACAATCTTGTTCAATTTGAAGAACAGCTTGCGGCTAAAGATAAGGAAATAGAGCAGCAGTTAGCACCAGTGAAGAACCAAGGGTACTTCGTTTTCCATGATGCGTACGGTTATTTTGAAGAGCGTTACCAGTTAAATAATCTAGGACACTTTACGGTGACTCCCGACCGAAAGCCGGGAGCCAAGACGCTAATTCAGATCAGAAAAAACCTAGGCTCAGGTAACGTGGCTTGTGTGTTTTCTGAGCCTCAATTTACACCAGCCGTTGTCGAGAGTGTGATGCGTGGCAGCGATGTCGACAAAGGCGAGCTTGACCCATTAGGCAGTACGATCAAGGTGGAGCCAGGCAGTTACTTTAACTTGTTAGGCAACATGGCTGACAGCTTTGAGCAATGTTTGGCTAAATAAGGGTAATTAGTTGTAGTTTTGCGGATGAAATGTCTCTTTTACGTGATCTAGCAGTAAGAATTACAACCTTTGGCAAGACGAACCTTTTCTATAAAAGGAATTGAGATATCATTATCAATAATTAGCGGCTCAAAATAACCCTACTCACAAGAGCTACGGAAGGCCTATAGGGAGTTGAGTTGATATAAATTGATATATAAGGTTTTCGTCTTGCTTCGCCAACTTGTCCTGATTTTCTGGGGACTCTTCATATCATCTCAAGCATTTGCGCTGAACAACGCAAATGCCATCTTTTACCCTTTGCCTACTCAGGTTAAGGGCACTTTTATTGCTGCGAAAAAATTGTTCTTGGGCGAGCAAGGTGGGCTATGGATTCATGATGTACATGGCCGCGTTCTTTTTTATGACGGCCAGAATGTTCTGCCAAAATCAGGCAGTTTTTTGCAAACGACTGCAAAGCAGCTTGCGTATCATCAAGGGTCATTCTGGACCTTTGTCGAAAATGAGGTTTATCAGACCTACCCAAACAAAGAAAGGCAGTTGGTCTTTAGCCTTAACCCCGGGGCGCAAATTAGAAAAATAGGTTCATCAGGTGATTATATTTGGGTCAGTGATGGCGCACATTTTTATACCTACAACATCAAAACCAATGAACTTGATTCATTTTCACTGCTTCAACTTTATCAACATAGCAATAATAGTTATGTGTACATCAATGATGCGATTCTGATCGAAACCAAATGGGCGTTGGCTACAACATCTGGTGTCTATCTCTCTGAAGGTAATAAATTTGATCATGTGATTTCGTCGGGCCAAAACTACATTGAAAAAGTGTACTACTCGCATACGAGACGCGAGATATTGGTCGGCACCTTAAAAGGCGCGTTGATCTTCAATATTTACGAGCCGAACAAAGAGATCGTCAAAATTGGCGGCTCCCACGTACTGACGTTTTCAGAGACCAATCAAGAGTATTGGGTTGGTACTGAGCACGGTTTGTATCTCTACTCGTTTTTAACAGGTGAAGTTACTGAAGTTGAGCCTGCGAGCTTCTTAGAGTTAGAGCTCGATAGCACTAAAATTTATTCCTTACTTAGCGACAACATGGGCGGAATGTGGATAGCGACCAACCAAGGCATTCGTTATTACTCTTTGTTCAGCAAAAAATTTGAGCGAGTCACCTTTAGTAGTTATGACTCGCAAACCTTATCTGGTCGTATCAGACAAACGGTAACAGGGCCAGATGGTGTGCTTTGGTTTGCCGATGACCGCAAACTGTATCGTTCTGGCGCGGAAGGGATTGTAAAAGTCTTAGAATTAGATTCTCAAATTAACGAATTTGCGTTCCAACGAGGCATGTTATGGCTTGCCACTTCAAAAGGCTTGGAGGTATTCCAATTGGAAGGGCTGAAAAAGGTCAGCTTCCCTTATTTACAAGTGATGGCTGGGCATGCTGTTGAGCATATTGCTCTAGATGACACAAACCGTTTGTGGGTATCCAGCGGTTACCAACTTTACAACGTTGATATCGACAAGCAATCCGTCAGAAACTTTGGTAGCGAATGGATCGTGAGTCAGTACTTACCAGCTAAAGTGACGCGCTTAAATGATACCGAAGATAAACTTTTTATTGGTACGGACCATGGTATTTATGAATATGATGATGAACGTATTCGTTTCAATCGTTTCTCGGAAAAATATGGCGAGTCTCTAGATATAGTGACAGCGGCGGATGGCTCTCAGTGGTTTGCCTCTTCCTATGGGTTGTTTAAAACAGTGGCTGGTGGAGAAGCCAAGCAAGTCTTGGAGATGAGTGTTGCGAATGCTCGTCCGGCGTGTTTGATTAGTGATGCGAAAGGTGTGTGGCTTGCATCTTCTGTTGGGTTGAGTTACTACCGATTGTCCGGTGAGTTAGTTAAACACTATTCATCTGCATCGGGCTTGATTAATAATGAGTTTATTCCTGGGATATGTAGCGTAGTGAAACGCACAGAAGATGGTGAACGTGAACTTGTTTTAGGCTCAAAATATGGATTAGTTAAAGCGGAGGCTTCAAAACTATTGGTGTCAAACCCGCCAGAATCCCGCTTTATTGTTAGCCAAGTGATGCTTGAAAACGATGTAATCCAAGTGGGGAGTTCCGACCTTGATGGGATTAAGCTGCCTTATGGTTCTTCGCTGAGTTTTCTCTTTGGCATCATGCCTAAACCGGATAGCCAGAACCTGTACTACCGCTTAAACGAAGACGACCGATGGCAGACCTTAGAAGGGGGTCAGTTAACCTTAGAGCACCTCAACTCTGGGGAATACCACCTTCAAGTGAGTAACGAGTCACAGGTAACGGCGGGCGTTGTTGGCTTAGAGTCTCGTTTTGAAGTGCTCAAACCATGGTATCTATCCCAGCTTGCGATATTAGGCTTTTTCGTCTCAATTTCTACGCTTATCGGTCTTATCATGTACTGGCGATCACGATATGTTATGCAAGCAAACCGAGAGCTTGCTGCTCAGGTCACTCTAAAGACCAACCAGCTAAGGCATCAAAGCCGCGTATTATTGACGAGTAACCAACAGTTAAGAAAGCAAATTCAGGTTAGAAATCTATTAGTTGACCATGTTGCTCAGTCTATAAAAACCAGCGTCGATTATATCTCGTCAAAATTGCCAGTGGAGAGAGATTCCATCACAGAGGATCACGTATCAAAAACTTACTGGCAGCTGAATGAGCTTAAAAGTGCTCCAGGTGATGCGAGTAACGGCAGTCAAAACTACAACCTAAGCCAAATTACGCAATCTGTGGTGGATGTGTGGCGAGACGATTTTGCCAAAGCTGGGATCTCTGTGGAGTTAGAGGATGAGAACAAGTCTAGCCGTATTGCTCTAGAGAGTTTCAATCTGGATGTTATCTTTAACAATATCTTTGCCAACATCATCAAGCGCTCTTTCCGAGGTCAAGCCGTTAAAGTGATGCTAGAAGAGGGACGGGACATTGTCTCACTCAGCTTTTTGGATTACGGAACGCAATTGCCAAATAAACTTTCTCTAAGTCGCCCTGCGAATAACAATGTGGACTTGAGTATCGACAATCTTTCGCAACTGGTTACGGTGAGTGGAGGGCACTTAGCGGTGTTCACTTCTGATGCGCAGAATAAAATTGAGATTACTTGGCCGATGGCAAAAGAGTTGAGCCATGTTGAGGAAGTTTTACCAGAATTTGTGCCAGAAAACATCGCCGAAGAAAAAGCCAGTCCAGAGAATGAGTGGCTACAAAAGGTTTATCAGTTAGTTGCTGAGCATTACCATGACCCTGATTTTGGTACTGCGACAGCGGCTAAGATGTTATTTATGTCTGAACGTAGTTTACAACGCCGCTTTAAGTCGGCCTCGTCAAGAACGTTAAAAGATTATTTAACGGAGGTACGGTTAGAAACTGCTTGTGAACAGTTACTCGCAGGTGAAAAAATCAGTGAAGTGGCTTTCAATTGCGGTTTCAATGATCCCTCTTACTTCAGCCAGAAGTTCAAGTTGCACTTTGGTTTACCTCCATCAAAGTTCGCGATGGAACAAGACAGTCACGCAAATTAGCCTTCAATCTTTCGAACATCGTTAGTAGTTACAACACGGATGTTATCTAAGTCACCTCCTCTCGTTTAACGGCGTGATTCGTTCTGATACCGCAACTAAACCATTCTAGTCGCCTCGGGCTACGCAGCGTTCTGTTTTTTTGAGTTGTTCTGAGTAAGTAAAGCATCTGTACTTTCTTATGTAGTTCGCAGCAATAAAGAGCTGCAATGCCTTTGTGTGTTGTTAGGCAAGAGTTTTTTGCCTAATTTATGCGTTGTGATAGGTAAGTGAAACAGCAATGTACAACGTTGTAGCAATTTGTTTTCGCCAAACAGCACATATAAATAGGATATAGAAAGCTTAACTAAAGTGCTTCTAGTTACAGGAGGTTGGTTGTTAAAGGTTTAAATCGGGAGTAGAAAAGAAGTGAAAAAAAATATCGTGGTATAGCCGGGGGGACTATACCACGGGTGTCAATGACACCTTCGCTTGCTGCCGGAGTGACATGTTGCCATGCCACCTCTGGAATTCTTTTAAGAGGTTGCCCTCTCGATGGAATAACTATACGAGACCTTACTTATTTTTCTTATAAAAATAACGACAGGTTGATATGAGAAAAGCGACAATGTTGTTTTTTATTTTTAAGCTGTTGATTTTATTTGATAATGTTTTTATTGGTTAGGTGATGTTAAGTTTTTGTTTCTTTTTGATGGTTTTAAAAATGTCGATTTTGACGAAAATGACGAGGTAAAACTTAACGGAGTTAACGTTCAAAATATGAAAGGCAATTATGGAATCTTTGATTTCACACAATGAATGGAAGGGTATAGAGGAGTATTATCGCTGCCTAAATACTCTTAAATAATAATATTTATCATTAGCAATACTCTTAAGGGCCACTATGAAATTATCAGAAATTAAACCTGGCGATACGGTGACAATTCGTTTGTTAGATGGTCTTTCATCAGATATTAGAAAAAAGCTTATGGTAATGGGGCTACTTCCGAACACAGAAGTTAAGGTGATCAGACGCGCGCCGATGGGAGACCCACTACAAGTTGAGGTACGCGGTGTATCTGTTGCGTTAAGAGAAACCATTGCTCAAAAAATTGAAGTGGAGCGAGTGTAATGCAGTATCAAGTTCTTACCGTAGGTAACCCAAACAGCGGTAAAACCACTCTTTTTAATGGTTTGACTGGTGCCAAACAGCAAGTCGGTAACTGGGCGGGCGTGACTGTTGAGAAAAAAACGGGTCAATTTAAGCACGCGGGTGATGAATTTTTACTGACGGACTTGCCGGGCATTTACTCTCTGGACAGCGGTAACGATAGTAACAGTATCGATGAATCTATCGCCTCTCGTGCGGTGTTGACGCACCCAGCTGATTTGATCATCAACGTGATTGATGCCACCAGCTTAGAGCGCAGTCTATATATGACGCTGCAACTTCGTGAGCTTGGTCGTCCGATGGTTGTTGTTCTCAACAAAATGGATGCGTTAAAGCGTGAACGTCAGATGATCAACATTGCCGAGTTAGAAAAGACGTTAGGTTGCCCAGTGATCAGTTTGTCTGCCACTAATAAAGCACAAGTTGCTGAGTTTAAAGAAAAGCTCCACAAAGCCATAGTTCAGGGTGTTGCGCTAACAGACTGCTCTTTGAATTACGGCGATAAGATGGAAGCAGCGATCGAGCATATTTCTTCTCTATTTAACGATCAAACCGTTTCTCATCGTGCATTAGCGATTCGTGCTCTAGAAAAAGACACGATGGTTCTCAATAGCCTTTCCGATCTTGATAGAAGCAAAGTACTGGAAGCGATTGCGACTTTAGATTTGGATATTGATTTACACGTTGCGGATACCAAATACACACATCTGCACGAACAATGTAAAAAAGTTCGCCGCAGTGAAGGCAAACTCAGCCGCAGTGTTACCGAAAAACTTGATCAGTTTATTTTGAACAAGTGGGTGGGGATTCCATTCTTCTTTGTTGTGATGTACCTAATGTTTATGTTCTCGATTAACATTGGTAGTGCATTTATCGATTTCTTTGATATCGGCGTTGGCGCACTTTTGGTTGATGGCGGTCATCACCTATTGGATGGTCATTTGCCAGTTTGGCTTGTGACGGTTATTGCCGATGGTATTGGTGGCGGTATCCAAACGGTAGCGACCTTTATTCCTGTCATTGCGTGTTTGTATTTGTTCCTCGCTGTGCTTGAGAGTTCGGGTTACATGGCTCGCGCTGCGTTTGTACTCGATAAAGTGATGCAGAAAATCGGCTTGCCGGGTAAAGCGTTTGTGCCGTTGGTTCTTGGTTTTGGTTGTAACGTGCCGTCAATCATGGCAACACGCACTCTAGACCAAGAACGTGAGCGTAAGTTAGCGGCATCGATGGCGCCATTTATGTCATGTGGTGCTCGTTTACCTGTATATGCACTGTTTGCGGCGGCGTTCTTTCCTGGTTCTGGTCAAAACATTGTCTTTGCACTTTATCTATTAGGTATTGTGGCTGCGATCTTCACCGGTCTTTTCTTAAAGCACACTCTTTACCCTGGCAGCAGCGATAGCTTAGTCATGGAAATGCCAGACTACGAATTGCCAACATTGCAAAACGTCGTGATCAAAACTTGGCAAAAGCTTAAGCGCTTCGTACTGGGTGCAGGTAAAACCATCGTTGTGGTTGTTGCTATCCTAAGTTTCCTAAACTCGTTAGGTACAGATGGCAGCTTTGGTAATGAAGACAGTGAAAATTCTGTACTTTCTAAAGCGGCACAAGTGGTAACGCCAGTGTTTGCACCAATTGGCATTCAAGAAGATAACTGGCCAGCAACGGTTGGTATTATTACCGGTATTTTCGCTAAAGAGGCGGTCGTTGGTACGCTAAACAGTTTGTATACGTCGCCAAGTGATGGTGAAGAAGCAGAGTTCGATCTGATGGGTAGCCTAAAAGATGCGGTAATGAGTATTCCTGAGAACCTTGCAGGCTTGAGTTACTCTGATCCATTAGGCATTGAAGTGGGTGACCTAACAGATTCAAATGCGGTCGCAGAAGAACAAGAAGTGGATGCGTCTATCTTCGGCAACATTAAGTCTCAGTTTGTTTCTGGTCATGCCGCGTTTGCTTACTTGATCTTCATCTTGTTGTACACACCATGTGTTGCTGCGATGGGGGCGTATGTACGTGAATTTGGCCATAACTTCGCACGTTTTATTGCGGTATGGACGATGGGTTTAGCTTACCTATGTGCAACGTTCTACAATCAGTTGACGCATTTCTCTGAAAGCCCAATTACCAGCGGTGTCTGGATGGCAATTATTGTTGCAATCTTCATTGGAACTTATCGCGTATTTAAACGTATTGGTAAAAAACAACATGGTGCGTTAGAGGCACAAGTCGCATGATTTTAAATGAGCTTTATCAATATATTGCAGACAAAGGGACGGTCTCACAGTCTGAGCTGGCTAAGCAGTTTGGAATGAGTGAAGACGGTGCGGATGCAATGTTAAGCGTGTGGATCAAGAAGGGTAAAATTAGCCGCTTGGTTGATACCAATAAAGCTCGAGATGTGATGCGTGTGCGTTATGCCGTGACAAAACAAGACGGGTTGTCACTCACTGTTACTATGTAGTGGTTTATCAACCAAAGTTTACAAATAATAAAGCCGCGTCATTTCTGATGCGGCTTTTTCTTTTCTAATCAACAGCCTTGTCGCTGGCAAGCAAATCTCATAGCGGCTGAATATTAATTAAGTTTTATGGAAGATCGAGCTTAGCGACAATACATTTCCAATACGTTTGAGAATCTCATCTTGTTCTTCTTCGCTACGAAACTCGCCGCTTGTGTTTCCCCAAATCGGCCCTGGCCATGCAACGTCGTCCTTAAAGCGTGCGATATGATGAATGTGTAGCTGCGGCACCATGTTACCAAGTGCGCCAAGATTCAACTTGTCAGGACGGAAAGTCGCTTCGAGCGCTTGGCTTACCGCTTGTGATTCAAGTAAAAACTGTTGCTGCTCTTTCATCGGTAAGTGGTGCAATTCTTTTAAGTTGGCACGTTTAGGAACTAAGATGACCCACGGCACTGCATTATCTTTATGTAGAAGTGCAACGCAAAGAGGGAAGTGGCCGATTACTGTGGTGTCTTTTGCCAATTGAGGGTGCAGTTCAAAACTCATTGTGGATATCCGATTCATTTCAATTTGAATTAGTATACGTCAGATAAAACAAAAGGTTGACGCTTTCACGTCAACCTTTGCAATCATTCAGCTTGTGCGACTTAAGTTATCAACTTAAAAGCGGCTTACATGCGCTCTAGCGTTTCGATACCTAGTAGCGATAAACCTTGCTTGATGGTTTTCGCTGTTAGGGCTGCCAGTTTTAGACGGCTTTGCTTAACGGCTTCATCTTCTGCTACTAGAATTGGGCATGCTTCGTAGAAGCTTGAGAATTGACCCGCTAGTTCAAATAGGTAGCTACACATGATGTGCGGTTGGCCTTCACGAGCAACAGATTGAACGGCTTCTTCAAATTGTAGAAGTTTAGCGATAAGCGCTTTTTCTTTTTCGTCAGTGATTTGGATATCACCTTGAAGTTCATCCATCGCTACACCAGCTTTAGCAAAGATAGAGGCAACGCGAGTGTATGCGTATTGCATGTACGGCGCAGTGTTACCTTCAAACGCTAGCATATTGTCCCAATCGAACACGTAGTCAGTAGTGCGGTGTTTAGATAGGTCAGAATATTTAACCGCTGCCATCGCAACTGTTTTAGAGATCTTCTCTTTCTCTTCAGCATCTAGCTCTGGGTTCTTAGATTCGATCAACTGTGCAGCACGAACTTCGGCTTCATCAAGAAGGTCCGCCAAACGAACTGTACCGCCCGCACGAGTTTTGAATGGTTTACCGTCTTTACCAAGCATCATGCCGAAAGCGTGGTGCTCAAGAGATACAGACTCAGGTACGTAGCCCGCTTTACGAACGATAGTCCAAGCTTGCATTAGATGCTGGTGCTGGCGAGAGTCGATGAAGTAAAGTACGCGGTCTGCGCCTAGCTCTTCGTAACGGTATTTCGCACATGCGATGTCCGTTGTTGTGTATAGGAAGCCGCCGTCGCGTTTCTGAACGATAACGCCCATCGCTTCGCCGTCTTTGTTCTTGAACTCTTCTAGGAATACAACTTGCGCGCCGTCATCTTCAACCGCAAGACCTTGTGCTTTTAGGTCTGCTACGATCTTAGGTAGCATGTCGTTGTACATGCTTTCGCCCATTACGTCATCACGAGTTAGAGATACGTTTAGACGATCGTAGTTGCGTTGGTTTTGGATCATGGTTACGTCAACCAGCTTCTTCCACATTTCTGCGCAGAATTCATCGCCGCTTTGCAGTTTCACTACGTAGTTACGTGCTTTCACCGCGAATTCTTCATCTTCGTCGTACAGCTTTTTAGATTCACGGTAGAAGCCTTCAAGGTCCGCCAGTTCCATAGAAACTTCGCCAGACTCTTGTTGTACTCGCTCAAGGTTTGCGATAAGCATACCGAACTGAGTACCCCAGTCGCCGATGTGGTTCGCGCGGATCACTTTGTGACCTAGAAACTCAAGCGTACGTACTACCGCATCACCGATGATAGTTGAACGTAGGTGACCAACGTGCATTTCTTTTGCAACGTTTGGTGCTGAGTAGTCAGCGACGATAGTTTGAGCTTCTTCAACTGCAACGCCAAGGCGTGAGTCAGCCAGTGCTGCGTCAGCTTGTTTCGCTAGGAACTCTTCGCTTAGGAAAATGTTGATGAAACCAGGGCCAGCGATTTCTGTTTTGCTCGCAATACCATCTAGGTCTAGAACATCCAGTACTTTCTGTGCAAATTCTCGAGGGTTAGTACCCAGTTTTTTAGCAACGCCCATTACGCCGTTTGCTTGGTAGTCACCAAATTGTGGCTTTGCTGATTGACGAACAGCAGCAGGGCTTCCTGCAGGTGCGCCAGCGGCTTCTAGAGCCTGAGATACTTTGTCATTAATAAGTGCTTGGATATTCACACGCGTTTCCTTCAATTCAAGGACGAAGAACTCGGCAAAATAGGCGCCGAGTTCTGTTGGAGTTCACAAAAATGGGGCTAATGATAACAACTTTATTGCTTTTCATACAGAGAGGATTTGGGGAAATTTTTACTTTTTCGATTGAATGGAAATGTCACTTTGTTTGCGTTTACTATTGCGCTCAGAGTAAAGAGATAAATCGCCCCAAAAGAGAGCCACAATGACTATTCAACTTGTTGAAAAACGCCTTACGCCTGAACTAATGCTCCAAGACTTAGATGTCTTCATGGGCAAGATTGAAGAGCTTGCAACCCTGTTAAAACTGGATCTGAGCTTTGCTCAAGCTGACCATATTGCATTGCGTATTAATGACCCTGAAACGGCAAAAGCTGCGCATGAGGCATGGAATCAATACGGCAAGGTGATTTCACAAGCGAAAATCAACGGTCGTCCAATTATCGTCATCGAATTCGACACAGCACTCGAAAGCCGCGGCTGGAAGATTGAGTGTCTGGAATTGCCATACCCAGCCGAAAGGAAAACCTATCCAACCGAAAGTTGGGAGCACGTGGAGTTTGTGATTCCATCTCATGCGGAAACCGCAGACGAGTTTTTGGCGGACTTAAAACACACTTACCCAGTGTTTGGTGCGCGTTTTGATGAGTTAGAAGAATTGGGTGTGAAGATCAAACTATCGAGCCCGAAAGGGGAAGGTGAACGCTTGAACAACCCAACCGTGGCGTTTAAGTACCAAGGTATTTGTATCAAGCTGCATCCGCATTCGCTCAAGCGTATAGTGGAGTCTGAGCAGGCGGAATAAGCAAATTTTGAACGACTAGAAAGAAGAAAGGGTTGCAAATGAGCAACCCTTTCTTTCATTCAAATGCGTGAACTTAAAGAATCACTGTCTTATTCCCATAAACAAAAACGTGGTCGTTAATTACCTTATTCAGAGCTTTACTCAAAACATTCTTCTCAACATCGCGGCCTGCTTGAGCCATATCTTGTGCGCTGAATGTGTGATCGACTGGAATAACATCCTGCTTGATGATCGGGCCTTCATCTAGGTCGTTTGTCACGAAGTGGGCTGTTGCGCCAATAATTTTTACGCCACGGTCGTAAGCTTGCTGATAAGGCTTAGCACCGATGAAAGCAGGCAAGAAACTGTGGTGAATGTTGATGATCTTATGGCGGTATTTTTCAACAAACGTTGGCGTGAGAACGCGCATGTATTTCGCTAGCACCAAGTAATCTGCATCGTATTGATCGATCACCTCTAACATCTTTTGCTCGTGTTCTTCACGGCTTAGATCTTCGTGCGTCACATAGTGGTAAGGGATATCAAAACGTTCAGTGAGGCCTTGCAACTTATCGTAGTTACCCACCACGGCGGCGATTTCTACATCTAAACTGCCATCGTAATTTTTCATCAGAATATCACCTAAACAGTGTGCTTCTTTCGTTACGAGAATCACGATGCGTTTACGGCGAGAGCCAATGAGAGTGCGTTTTGCACCTTGCGGTAGAGCTTGGTCTAAATCGGCAAGAAACGTTTGGTCGTTGAAGTACCCCTCCAACTCCGTTCGCATGAAAAAGTGCCCACTGGTGTTATCAACAAATTCGTTATTATGAACGATGTTTAGCTGATGTTTGTAACAGATATTAGTAATTTTAGAGATCAAACCCGGTGCGTCAGAACAATGGGTCAACAGTGTTTTCTTTTCCATAAATCAGATACTTCCATGCATTATTTTTCTAGCGTACGAAATATGTGTTTTCCCCAAAAGGGTCAACCGTACTGCAATCTGACTTCATAAATAATCTATTCTTGCCATGGTTTCAACAAATTATCTGTGTTGGGCCGTAAGCTGGCCATCTTACATGCTGATGTCTCTCCCAAACGTCTGATATACTCACGACAATTTTTCTAACCAGATGTCAGGCATGATCGCAAAAACATTTTCCTCTGATGGCGCTTTAGGTAAAGCGATTCCGGGTTTTCAGGCTCGTCAGCCACAAATAGACATGGCTGAAGCCGTCAGTAGTGCGATCAAAGAACAGAGTCAGTTGGTGGTAGAGGCCGGAACTGGTACCGGTAAAACATTTGCTTATCTTGTTCCAGCGTTGTTGAGTGGCAAGAAAGTCATCATCAGTACTGGCTCGAAAAACTTGCAAGAGCAGTTGTACCATCGTGATCTACCGCTGATGGTCAATGCGCTCGGTTTTTATGGTCAAGTGGCGTTATTGAAAGGGCGTTCCAACTATTTATGTTTGGATCGTTTAAGTCGCCAGATGGTAGAAAGCCACACCAACGAATCTGACCCAACATTGTTGACTCAATTGGTGAAGGTGAGGTCTTGGTCTTCAGAGACAAAAACCGGTGACTTAGGTGATTGTGAAGATTTGCCTGAAGACAGCATGATCATCCCAACGATTACCTCGACAAACGATAACTGTTTGGGGAAAGAGTGTCCCAGCTATAGTGATTGCTTTGTCTTGAAAGCTCGTAAACGTGCAATGGATTCAGACATCGTCGTGGTGAACCATCACTTGTTTCTCGCGGATTTAGCCATCAAAGAGACAGGTTTTGGTGAGTTGATCCCAGAAGCCGATGTCTTTATTTTCGACGAAGCTCATCAGCTACCAGACATTGCCAGTGAATATTTCGGACAATCGGTATCGAGTCGCCAAATTCATGATCTCGCCAAAGACATTGAAATCGCGTATCGCACCGAAGCAAAGGACATGCGTCAGCTGCAAAAAGTTGGGGATAAACTGCTTCAAAGCGCGATGGATATGCGCATCGTTTTGGGTGAGCCGGGTTTTCGTGGCAACTGGCGAGAAGCGATGCAGTCTGAATCCATTAAGCGCGAATTGGTTCGTTTAACTGACAGCCTAGATCTGGCGATTGATGTGCTCAAATTGGCACTTGGTCGCAGCCAATTGTTAGATACGGCTTTTGAGCGTGCGAACTTGATCAAAGGTCGAATCGAGCGTGTGTGTGATGTTGACATCACCGGCTACTCTTACTGGTACGATACGTCACCGCGTCATTTTACTCTGCATATTACTCCGTTATCGGTGGCAGATAAGTTCCATGAACAAATTGAAATCAAGCAAGGTGCCTGGATCTTCACCTCGGCAACGCTTGCTGTCTCTGGTGACTTTAAGCACTTTACCGATCGTCTCGGCTTAAAACCTAAACAACAGTTTTCGCTGCCATCGCCATTTGATTATGAAAAGCAGGCTCGCCTTTGTGTGCCTCGTTATCTTCCTGAGCCAAACAGCCCAGGTTTAGCGGACAAATTGGTGAGAATGTTAGCACCAGTCATTGAAGAAAATGACGGTCGTTGTTTCTTCTTATGTACTTCTCACAGCATGATGCGTGAGTTGGGAGAGAAGTTCCGTGAGGTGTTGGATCTTCCGGTTCTTATGCAAGGTGAAATGAGCAAGCAAAAGACTCTTGCAGAGTTTATGGAGCTGGGTAACGCTTTGCTTGTGGCGACGGGGGCGTTTTGGGAAGGGATCGATGTTAGAGGTGACGCACTGAGCTGTGTTATCATCGACAAATTGCCGTTTACTGCCCCGGATGATCCGCTGCTAAAAGCCCGAATTGAAGATTGTCGATTGCGTGGTGGTGAGCCGTTTGCTGAAGTGCAAATCCCCGATGCGGTGATCACTTTAAAGCAGGGCGTAGGGCGTTTGATTCGAGATCAGAAAGATCATGGTGCATTGATCATTTGTGACAATCGCCTTGTCACCCGTGACTATGGCGGCACGTTCCTTGGAAGCTTGCCTCCGATCCCAAGAACACGAGATTTAGAACGTATCAAAGCGTTTCTTAAAGAAGAATAATTAGTCGCAGCCTGTGCTGTGATGTAACCAAATAAAATAGAGTTTTAGAGAGTTAAATGAGCGCAAAAATTCTTGCTATCGATACCGCAACTGAAAACTGTTCAGTTGCACTACTGGTTAATGACCAAGTGATTTCACGCAGCGAAGTGGCACCTCGTGACCACACGAAAAAAGTGCTGCCAATGGTTGACGAAGTGCTGAAAGAAGCGGGTCTAACTCTACAAGACTTGGATGCACTAGCGTTTGGCCGTGGCCCTGGCAGCTTTACTGGTGTTCGTATCGGTATTGGCATCGCTCAAGGCCTAGCATTTGGTGCAGAACTGCCGATGATTGGTGTTTCAACATTGGCTGCGATGGCACAAGCAAGCTACCGCCTGCATGGTGCAACTGATGTTGCTGTAGCGATTGATGCGCGCATGAGCGAAGTTTACTGGGCACGTTATTCTCGCCAAGAAAACGGCGAATGGATGGGTGTTGATGAAGAATGTGTGATTCCACCAGCTCGTTTGGCGGAAGAAGCACAAGCTGACTCTAAAACGTGGACAACAGCTGGTACAGGTTGGTCTGCATATCAGGAAGAACTGGCGGGCCTGCCGTTTAACACTGCAGACAGTGAGGTATTGTACCCTGACTCACAAGACATTGTGATTTTAGCTAAGCAAGAACTAGAAAAAGGCAATACGGTGCCTGTTGAAGAATCTAGCCCGGTTTACCTGCGTGATAACGTGACTTGGAAGAAGCTTCCAGGCCGCGAATAATTAGGAAAAAAATAAAGACGGGGCGGTAGCCCTGTCTTTTTATGGAGCGTTATGGCGTCGATTAATGGTTTACCTCCTTCACTGATACCTGGTACCAACCGTACCAATAAAGTGGGTAAAAAAGGGCAGGTAAAGAAAGCTCAAAATAAGCAGTCTGTTGGTCAACCTTCAAAGGTGGCAAACGCAGTCGCGCATTCCATAAAACAAGTTGATGAGTCCCAAATTCATCGTGCTCAAGTACAATATGATTTGCCGGAAGGTAATGCTCGCAAAGCCATGGAGCAGTACATGGACGTCATGAATCGAGCAAAAAAAGAGGAACTGGCTCAGCTACTGGGTGTCGATATCTATGTATGAATTTCCTCGAATTGGTATTAATAGATTAAATGGTGGTTTATGAAGGTTTTTGGACGGTTGTTTTTGGTTTTGGTTGCCGCTTTTGGCTTGTCTGCATGCAGCTCTCTTCCTGAAGAGTTGAACGCTAGTACAGAGCAAGTCGTTACCGACTATAAGGCCTTTGCTGAGTCTCAAGGAGAGGTCACGAATGATGTTCGCCTCGGCGGTATCATTGCGAAAGTGGACAACTTCAAAGACAAAACACGCCTAGAGATCGTCAATCTACCTATCAATAAATCTGGCAAACCTGATATTGACCAAGAGCCTACGGGTCGTTTCGCCGTGTATTTTGATGGCTACTTAGAACCCGTTGCATTTAGCCAAGGCCGTTTGGTGACCATTGTGGGCAAAGGGGCCGGTGAAGAAGAAGGCAAAATCGGAGAGCATGAGTACGTATTCCCATTAGTAAAAGGGCAGGGGTATCGCCTGTGGAAGATTGAAGAACGAGTGAGAATGTATGACTCTCCTACGTATTTCTATCCATGTTATTCCATCAACTGCCGCATGCTGCGTAATGATTTTCCACAAGATGGTAAAGTAATCAAACAGGTGAAATAAACCAGATGCATGAGCGCCGATTTACTCTCCCAACGGGAGAAATGGCTGCCCTTGAAATAGGTAATGAAAAAACGGCTGACTTGTCAGTCGTTTTTCTTCATGGGTGGCTAGATAATGCCGGAAGCTTCAAAGCGTTGATGGAGCAAATTCATCAATTGAACCCGAAGCTGCATTTGTTAGCTGTCGACCATTTTGGCCACGGCTTATCCAGTCACAAATCCCGCGACAATTATTACCCTTTTCATGATTACATTGCCGATATGTATCAGTTATTGGACGAATTATCGCCAAACAGACTCATGTTAGTGGGGCATTCTCTTGGTGCTTTAATCGCAAGTTGCTATAGTGCAGCGTTTCCTGAACAGGTCGAAGCATTAGTGCAGATTGAAGGTACGGGCCCTTTAACGGAATCTCCTTCAAATAGTTTACAGCGTCTTCGCAATGGTGTGTTAAGTCGAATCCGACAGCAAAACAAACCAGAGCGTGCGTTGGCATCTTTCGATCTGGCGTTAAAATTGCGCATGCAAGCCAACCAATTGAGTGCTGATCAGCTTTTGCCCATTGTGGAGCGAGGGACTGAGTATCGCGACAATAAATGGTACTGGCGACATGATGCCAAGTTAAAGTGTGATTCACTTTACCGCATGGCTCGCGAGCATGCGAATTCGATCACCAGTCAAATACGTTGTCCTCATCTGATCGTATTAGGCGATCAAGGATTTCAGCATTTACCATCTAACCAAGTTGATTGGGGAGAGAATCCACCGCAAGTGGTTTCTGTCGCAGGTGGTCATCACTGCCATTTAGAGCAAATACTCGAAGTCGCAAAGCGAATTCTTGGTGTAGTTAACAAAATTTAAACAAGTGTTTGAGAGTTGCGTGCTCAAGCACGTTCGCTGTGCTGTAATAGCCCTCAAAATAAAAAGGACGCTATTTTTTAGCCAGTTATAAACGAGGAGTAACATCGTGGATAAACCATGGCTTTCACGTTATCCAAGTGACGTACCTGAAACCATCAATCCAGAGCAATATGAGTCTTTGGTAGAAATGTTCGAGCAGTCTGTACAAAAGTATGCAGACCAGCCAGCATTCATGAACATGGGCTCGGTGATGACCTTCCGCAAGTTGGAAGAGCGTAGCCGCGCATTTGCCGCTTACCTGCAAAACGAACTGAAATTGCAAAAGGGTGACCGTGTTGCTCTGATGATGCCAAACCTACTGCAATACCCAGTAGCGTTGTTTGGTATTTTGCGTGCAGGTTGTATCGCTGTAAACGTAAACCCTCTCTACACTCCTCGTGAACTTGAACACCAATTGAACGACTCTGGTGCCACGACGATTGTGATTGTGTCTAACTTTGCCAATACACTAGAGCAAATCGTAGATAACACACCTGTGAAACACGTGGTGCTAACTAGCCTTGGCCAAATGCTGCCACGTGCG
The DNA here is from genome assembly GCF_043103065.1 of Vibrio sp. YQ_11. NCBI lineage: Bacteria > Pseudomonadati > Pseudomonadota > Gammaproteobacteria > Vibrionales > Vibrionaceae > Vibrio > Vibrio sp. YQ_11. Next base: position 145,115 of record NZ_JBICJM010000035.1, read on the forward strand.
AAAGGTACGATTGTCGATTTCGTGGTGAAATACGTAAAAGGCATGGTTCCTAAGTACGATCTACCGGGCGCAATTTCAATGCGTAAAGCGCTGCGCAAAGGTCGTCGTCTGCAATACGTGAAGCCGTTTATGTCTGGTGATGATATTGCATTTCTGCAATACACTGGTGGTACTACGGGTGTCGCAAAAGGTGCAATCCTAACGCATCGCAACATGATTGCGAACGTGCTTCAGGCGAAAGGGGCTTACGGTCCTGTACTTTCTCCAGGTCGTGAATTAGTGGTAACCGCATTGCCGCTTTACCACGTGTTCGCACTGACAGTGAACTGTTTGCTGTTTATCGAAATGGGCGGTCGTAACTTACTGATTACCAACCCGCGTGATATTCCCGGCTTTGTAAAAGAGCTGCAAAAGTACCAATTCACAGCGATCACAGGTGTGAATACCTTATTCAATGCGCTAGTGAACAATGAAGATTTCCATGAGTTGGACTTCAGTAATCTTCGCTTGGCTGTTGGTGGTGGTATGGCAGTTCAACGTGCTGTTGCTGAGAAATGGCTGAAGACCACAGGCTGCTACCTGCTTGAAGGTTATGGACTTACTGAGTGTTCACCGTTAGTTGCGGCTTACCCGCATGACCTGGTTGAGTACAACGGTTCTATCGGTCTGCCAGTTCCTTCGACAGAAGTTCGTATGGTTGATGAAGAAGGCAATGTACTGCCAAATACTGGTACAGGTGAGCTACAAGTTCGCGGCCCTCAAGTAATGCAAGGTTACTGGCAACGTCCGGAAGCAACCAAAGACACCATTAACGAAGACGGTTGGCTATCAACGGGTGACATCGTTAAGTTTGATGACGAAGGCTTCCTGCACATTGTTGACCGTAAGAAAGACATGATCTTGGTTTCTGGCTTCAACGTTTACCCGAATGAAATCGAAGACGTTGTCGCTCTGCACGGCAAAGTTCTTGAAGTGGCTGCTATTGGTCAACCGCATGAAGTGTCTGGTGAGTTGGTGAAGATCTACGTTGTAAAACGTGACCCGAGCTTAACCAAAGAAGAAGTGATTGCACACTGTCGTCAGCATCTAACGGGCTACAAGGTTCCAAAACTGGTTGAGTTCCGTGAAGACTTACCGAAGACCAACGTAGGTAAGATCTTACGTCGTGTACTTCGTGAAGAGAACGACGCAGAACTGGCAAAGAAAAGCGCGTAAGCCGATTTCGTTGAGTCGCCAGAATTAAAAAATGATAGAATGCCAGCGTTTTGCTGGCATTTTTTATAGCGAGAAGCATGTGAATTATCAGATTATTACTAAAAACAAAGACCTAGAACAAGTTTGTGCTCAAGCAAGAGACGCAGATGTCGTAATGCTGGATACCGAGTTCGTACGTATCAGGACTTTTTATCCGCAACTAGGTTTGATTCAGCTTTTCGACGGCAAGCACTTGTCCCTTATCGATCCGACAGAATTAACGGACATGACATCTTTCATCGAACTATTGAAAGATGCTTCGGTACTTAAAGTGCTTCACGCCTGTGGCGAAGATTTAGAAGTATTCCAAAATGCATTTGGTTGTACGCCATTTCCAATGGTCGATACACAGTTAATGGCGGCGTTTCTTGGCCACGGGCTGTCAACAGGTTTTGCAACGCTGGTGGAAGAATACTTAGGTGTTGCGTTGGACAAGAGTGAATCTCGCACCGACTGGATGGCTCGTCCTCTCACGCAAAAGCAACTTGATTATGCTGCGGCAGACGTTCACTACTTGTTGCCACTTTACGAAAAATTGCTCGATAAAGTCACTGAAGCTGGTTGGTGGGAAGCGGTGCAGCAAGAGAGCGACTTGTTGGTTTCCAAACGCATTCGCGAAACCAACGAAGAAAATGCGTACCTTGATATTAAAGGAGCGTGGCAACTTAAACCTTCAGAGTTAGCTGTGTTAAAGCCGCTAGCGACTTGGCGTTATCGTGAAGCAATCAAGCGCGATTTAGCACTAAACTTCATCTTCAAAGAGGGTGATTTGCTAACGGTTGCTCGTTTAGGTTTAACAAGCTTTAAAAAGATGGAAGCGGAAGGGATGGATAGCCGCGCGGTCAATCGTCACGGTACTAAAATTGCGGCCATCGTGAAAAAGGCTAAGCAAACGCCACCAGAAGAATACCCAGCTAAAATTGATCGCCTGATGGATTACCCTGGCTATAAGCAGGTTTTCAAAAACATGAAAGATGTCGTGAAAAGTGCTGCGCAAAAATCAGGGTTAGCGACCGAGTTTTTAGCATCGAAAAAGCAGATTAACCAGCTCATCAGTTGGGTGTGGAAGAAGGATCGTGACCCTGCGCGCTTGCCTGATGTTATGCAAGGTTGGCGTCTAGAGTTATTGGGCGAAAAAATGAATAAGGCGTTGAAATAAGCGCAAACTAAAAAGGTTGACCAAATGGTCAACCTTTTTTCGACACGTACATTGTTGTGCGCTGCGTATTGCGTTGAGAATAAAGCCTTACTTCTCGTCGTCAGGCAGTTTCACGTTGAGCTCAAGTACAGAAATGTCGTCATCCTTATGCTCAAAGGTTAAATCAACCATGTTCGGGTCAATGTCTACGTATTTACTGATCACCTTCAGAATGTCTTCTTTAAGCTGAGGTAAGTACGAAGGCGCAGGGTCATTTTGGCTGCGGCGTTCAGCCACGATGATTTGTAAGCGCTCTTTCGCCAGACTTGCAGACGTTTTTTTCTGCGGGCGGAAAAATTCTAATAGTGACATGTCTAGCCTCCGAACAGTCGTTTAAAGAGTCCTTTCTTCTCCTCAGTAAGGAAACGAAATTCAACTTGATTGCCTAGTAAGCGATCAACGGTGTCAGAGTACGCCATGCCCGCATCGGTGTTTTCGTCGAATGTGACCGGCACACCTTTGTTTGATGCGTTAAGTACCGCTTGGCTTTCAGGAATCACGCCCAATAGTGGGATGTGTAGGATTTCTTCTACGTCTTCCACACTCAGCATTTCACCTTGGTTTACACGCGTAGGGTTGTAACGTGTAAGTAGAAGGTGTTGCTTCACTGGCTCTAGCCCTTGTTCAGCGCGTAGAGACTTAGAATCTAGGATGCCTAGAATGCGGTCTGAGTCGCGTACTGAAGATACTTCAGGGTTAGTCGTTACAATCGCTTCATCTGCGTAGTACAACGCCATGAGCGCGCCTTGCTCGATACCTGCTGGTGAGTCACAGATGATGAAATCAAAGCCCATTTCATCTAGCTCAGTGAAAACTCGTTGCACGCCGTCTTTCGTTAGCGCATCTTTGTCACGAGTTTGGGATGCTGGAAGAATGAAAAGATTGTCTGTGCGCTTATCTTTGATTAGCGCTTGGTTTAATGTCGCTTCGCCGTTAATGACATTCACAAAGTCATAAACTACACGGCGCTCACAACCCATGATTAGGTCGAGGTTACGCAAGCCGATATCGAAATCGATCACCGCGGTCTTATTCCCTTTCAGAGCAAGACCAGAGGCGATGGCTGCGCTTGAAGTGGTTTTACCAACGCCACCTTTACCAGACGTTACTACAATAATGCGTGCCATTTTTTTTCCTTTTTAGACTAAATCGCGAGTACTTCTAAATGTAATGATTCTTCGGCTTTACTGATCATCACTTTCTTTTGCCAGTACTCACTCTCAATTTGATCGCTTAACCAGTAATCGCCCGCAATGGAGACCAGTTCAGCTTGTAAATCGTGGCAAATAATACGCGCTTCCTGCTGACCACTTGCGCCTGCAATAGCACGGCCGCGCAAGGTGCCATGAATATGAATAGAGCCATCTGCAATCACTTCTGCGCCAGCGCTTACGTGCGCTAGTACGACTAAATCACCGTCTTTTGCGTAAATTTGCTGACCAGAACGAACAGGCGTACGCACAACTTTAGTCGGCGCCATTTTCGCTGGAGCTTGGCTAGGTGATTTACTTGCAGACATGATGGCGAAGCCAGCTTCTGAGGCAAGGTTTTGTACACGTTTGTCTTTACTGCCCGTTATACCGACTGGAATAAACCCAGCATCTGCGATGCCTTGTTTAAGCGCAGGGAAATCAATGTCGCCTTGTACTTTTGCTATATTGATTACCAAAGGCGCGGATGCGAAGAAAGAAGGTGCTTGAGAAACTTTTTCTTGCAAAAATTCGACAGTATTTGCGATCTCATTGTCAGAAAGGTGTAAAACTGACAAAGTAAAACTGCTACCTTTAAGGTCTGGTGAATGGGTCATCGTGGACTTCTTGCCTCTGTTGAAAGAGCGTTGCCTTAAACTAGGTCTGTCATGTTATATTTCATCCTTTGACGCAGCAAGTTCTCTAGCAGGCAAATAGGCGAATTAATCTCAAATTTGCAATTAAGTTTGCGAGAATTTTACGTTTTCAACTCAATCCGCATTCAAAGCGGGTAAATCAGCATAAAAGGCGTGTCATGCTTTGTTCTATTTATAAAAGCTCGAAAAAAGAAGGTACTTATCTCTATATCCCGAAAAAGGATGATTTTTCACAGGTTCCTGACACCTTAATGCAGATGTTCGGTAAGCCTATTCCTGTCATGACGATTAAACTTGATGGTCGTAAATTGGCACAAGTAGATATCGAAAAAGTGAAGGCTTCATTACAAAATGATGGCTTCTTTCTGCAGGTTCCTCCACCGCCGGAAAACCTATTAGAAAAGTACAAAGAACAAAAAGCTCAGCAAAAGAACGAACAGTAACTCGGCTTCTTTCTGAGACTTCTGCCTTGCTCAAGGAGGGCAATATGAAAAAAATACTGGCTACAATGCTTAGCGTTGGCGTATGTACCTCAGCCTTTGCAAGTAGCGAGGGTTTTGAAGAATACTTAGATAAATTGCGTGCAGAAGCGCGTAACCAAGGTATCTCAGAGCAGGTAATCAGTGCCGCTTTCGCAAATGTTGAATACAAGCCGAGAGCAGTAACAGCAGACCGCAACCAACCAGAGAAAAAACTGACGTTGGATGAATACATTCCTCGTGCAGTCCCTGAGTGGAAAGTAAAGCAAGCCAAAGCACTATACAAAGAGCACTATGTGGAGCTTAAGCGCATAGGCGATCAATACGGCGTGCAACCTCGCTTTATTGTTGCGCTCTGGGGTGTAGAAAGTAACTTTGGCAAGTTTACGGGTAACTTCCGCGTAATTGATGCGTTGTCGACGATGGCATTTGAAGGTCGTCGTGAAGAATTTTTCCGCAAAGAGACCATGGCGGCGCTGCAAATCCTTGATCAAGGCCATATCGAGCTAGATAATTTTAAAGGTTCTTGGGCTGGTGCGATGGGACAATGTCAATTTATGCCAAGCTCTTTCCTGCGTTTTGCCGCCGATGGTAACGGAGACGGAAAAAAAGACATCTGGCAATCAGAAACGGATGTGTTTGCATCTACCGCTAACTACTTGAGCGAGTCTGGCTGGGACGATAAGTTTACTTGGGGACGCCAAGTGAAAGTGCCGAAAGGGATTGATCGTAACCTAGAAGGACGCGGGGCAGAAAAAGGCAAATATCTTCAGGAATGGAGTAAACTTGGCATCACGAAGTACGATGGCAGTCCATTACCTAAATTGAATGAAGATATCCAAGCATGGCTTATCATGCCTGACGATGAAAACGGTCGTACGTATCTGGTTTACAATAACTATAACGTACTGATGAAGTGGAACCGCTCTTACTACTTCGCGCTTGCCGTCAGCCATCTCGCTGATCGCATTTCATTCTAGTTCGTTAGTAAATACTGTTTTATAGGGGCTCTTCGGAGCCCTTTGTTTTTCCCACATTCTTATCGAGGTACTGCGTGTTATCTGAACGTGCTGCGCAAATGGTGATCTTTTCTGCATTGATCAAACATAAAAACTTTACTGCGGCGGCGAAAAGCCTTGGAGTGTCAGTATCTCACGTCAGCAAACAGCTTAGTCAGTTAGAGGAATCTCTTGGCATCAAGCTTGTTCAACGCACCACGCGTAGTTTTACGCCTACCGAAGCGGGAAAAACGTTTTATCATCATTGTGAACAAGTGGTGCAGGCGGTGAGTAGTGCGACGTTAGAAATGGAAAGCCAAAGGGATGAAGTGGCTGGGTTGGTTCGCCTCGGGTTATCTCAATCATTTGGAACGCTGCACATCATTCCTGCGATTCAAGAGCTGCGTGAGTTGTATCCACAGCTTCAAGTGGAAGTGCATTTGTTTGACTACAAGGTCGATATGCTGGCGGAAGGGCTCGATCTGTGGGTAACAAACAATGAGCACCTACCAGAGGGCTACATTGCGCAGCGTTTGACGGACTGCCAGTTTGTGGTGGCAGCATCGCCGGATTATTTGCTTAAGTATGATACTCCGACTGAGCCGAACGACTTGTCTTTGCACAACTGCTTGATCTATCGCAGTTGGGAGCGTGATTACACAGGATGGGCATTTACCAAGGGACAACAAGAGCTCAACGTAAAAGTCTCCGGCAACTACTCTGTCGATTTAGCAGAAGCCGTACGTGACGCTGCGATTGCTGGATGGGGGATTGCGTATCTCGCTACGTATTTGCTTGGTGATGAGTTCAGAACGGGTAAGTTGATTCAACTATTGCCAGACTGGAAAGCGAGCCAGTCGATGCCATTTTATGCGGTGTACCCGAGTCGTCAGCACATGCCGAAAAAAATATCAGCCGTTATCAACTTTATTAAACAGAAAATTGGCAACCCGTGTCACTGGGATCAGCGCCTCGCACCTTACATCTCTATTCCCAAGTAGATTCATTAATAACGTTCAAGAGGTGTTTCTGGTCGATTTTCTCTAAGCAAAACATTTTTCGACTATTCAGTGGTTGTATAAGGTGATTTGTCTCACAAAATTTTTCCAAATCTAGAAACATCTTTTCCATATGGAAATAATAAAACCAAGCAAACGTTTATCTATAACAAATTCAATTAGTTATTTGTGTGGTTAATTATTGTTCGCTTGAACTTTTCACACTGTTAACATCCTCAACTTGCGCCATTTTGAGTCCGCTATACAATCCGGTGCCTTCCATATCCCCCTTCTGTCGGATTCATTTTATGAACTCAATTATTGGTATCGTAGCCATACTATTCGTAGCATGGCTACTTTCTACAAATAGAAAAAATATAAAGCTGAGAACAGTGGCGTTTGCGTTTGCTTTACAGGTGCTGTTTGCATTGTTGGTTTTATATGTACCAGCAGGACGAGATGCGCTGAATTCAGTAAGCAGCGTCGTGTCGAATTTGATCAACTACGGTCAAGAAGGCATCGCGTTTTTATTCGGTAATTTGGCGACAGGGGGCTTCACCTTTGCGATCAATGTACTGGGTATCATCGTTTTCTTCTCCTCTCTTATCTCCGGTCTTTATCACATTGGTGTGATGCCAAAAGTTATCAACTTCATTGGTGGTGGTATTCAAAAGCTTCTTGGCATTGGTCGTGCTGAGTCTTTGTCTGCAACGGCGAACATTTTTGTCGGCACTATCGAAGCGCCACTTATGGTGAAACCCTACCTAAAGCACATGACTGATTCGCAGTTCTTTGCGGTAATGACAGGTGGTTTGGCATCAGTAGCTGGTGGTACGTTGGTAGGTTATGCCTCGTTGGGTGTTGATCTTAACTACCTTATCGCTGCTGCCTTTATGTCTGCGCCCGCAGGCTTGTTGATGGCGAAAATTCTCATGCCAGAAGATGTGAACAAAGCACCAGATATCGACATTAGCCAAGTGGAAATTCCACGCGCAACTAACGTGGTTGAAGCGTTAGCCGATGGCGCAATGGCGGGTGTTCGTATCGCTGTGTCTGTAGGTGGTACGTTGTTAGCGTTCATCAGCGTAATCGCGTTGCTGAACGGCATGCTAGGTTGGGTTGGAGACCTTATTGGTACGCCACTAAGCTTTGAGCTTATCTTAGGCTACGTATTTGCACCTGTCGCATGGTTGTTAGGTGTGCCATGGGAAGAGGCGATTACGGCGGGCTCGCTTATCGGTAACAAGATTGTGGTGAACGAGTTTGTTGCTTTCATCCAACTAGCAGAAGTGAAATCTCAGTTAAGTGCTCATTCTCAGGCTATTGTGACTTTCGCACTGTGTGGTTTTGCAAACATCTCTAGTATGGCAATGCTGATCGGCGGATTGGGTTCTTTGGTACCAGAGAAGCGTGCATTTGTTTCTAAGCATGGTTTCCGCGCGATTATTGCCGGCGTTATGGCGAACTTGATGAGTGCTTCTATTGCGGGTGTGATTTTAAGTCTGTAATTGAAATAGATATCTAAAATTAGCAAAAAGGCTCCTTGCGGAGCCTTTTTCGTATCTCAAGATTGATGTTATTGTTCAGTATGGAACTGCTCGCAAGCCAACATCGTGTTCTCAATCAAGCTTGCTACGGTCATTGGGCCAACACCACCAGGAACCGGGGTAATGAAGCTCGCGCTTTCGCGTGCTTTGTCGTATTCCACATCGCCCACTAGCTTGCCTGAATCAAGGCGGTTAATGCCTACATCGACAACCACTGCGCCTTTTTTAATCCACTCGCCAGGGATGAAGTTTGGCTTACCTACCGCGACCACAACAACGTCAGCTTGACGTACATGACTTTCTAGATCTTTGGTAAAACGGTGGCATGTCGTTGTTGTACAACCAGCAAGCAGCAGCTCAAGTGTCATTGGACGACCAACAATGTTTGATGCGCCAACCACAACTGCATGTTTACCACGAAGCTCGATGTTGTAACGGTCGAGTAGGGTAATGATGCCTTTAGGCGTACAAGAGCGAAGCTTAGGAATACGCTGCGCAAGACGACCAACGTTGTAAGGGTGGAAGCCATCCACGTCTTTTTCTGGATGAATACGTTCTAGAACGTGTGTGGTATCAATACCAGCAGGAAGTGGCAACTGAACTAAAATGCCGTCAATTTCGTTGTCGTTGTTCAACTCATCAATAAGAGCAAGCAGTTCCTCTTCAGATGTTGAAGCCGGAAGGTCAAACGACTTGGATACAAAGCCAACTTCTTCACAAGCGCGGCGTTTGCTGCCCACGTAAACTTGAGATGCTGGGTCTTCACCAACCAGAACAACTGCTAGGCCAGGAGCGCGTAAACCTGCTGCGACGCGAGCTTTAACACGTGCTGCAACTTCGGATCGAACAGTTTGGGAAATGAGAGTTCCGTCTATATTTTGAGCAGTCATGACTTTCCTTATAAATTAAGAAGGCAAATTATCTGCGGCGCATTGTCGCAGAAATTCTAATTAACATCCATACGCAAACGTTTGCCTTGTGGTGTTTTTGAACATTAAGCGTTTTGATGGACTTTTTTTAGGCATTCAGATCAGAATGTTATGAAAACCCGTTGATTTACCCGTTTGAACTCGTATAATCCTGTCCCTGTAGCGCGCCCTTAGCTCAGCTGGATAGAGCACGTCCCTTCTAAGGATGTGGTCATTGGTTCGAATCCAATAGGGCGTGCCATTTATTCTAAAAGCCCCGATAACTCTTTGAGTTGTCGGGGCTTTGTCGATCTTGTCTTAAACTTATTAACTTAGCTCTCTTACACTAGCTTTATTTTTGATGCTCCAACTCATGAAAAAACTAATTTTTACTGCATTGATTGTTACTCTTTTAAGTGGATGTGTTACACGCAAAGTTCGTGTTTTACCCCAAGCAACAAATATCACCCCAATTACTGATATTGCAATTAAAAACCTTAATTGCAGAATGGTTGACTCTTACACGATCGAGGATGTTCATCCAAACAATGTGGATCGTATGCTTAAGAATCAAACTTACGCTTCTGGCGGAAACCGATACCATATTGCAACCGTTCTAGATACTAGCCGTGGACGCCCATCTAGTGTTGTTGCAGAGCTTTATGATTGTCAGGTTGCCAACATCAGCTCAGAAGCAGAGAAAGTTAAACTACTACCGGGTGCAAATGAAGTTCAACCCATCTCGTTTGCTGAAGTCGAAAACAATGAATGCAAAGTGATTGGAAACAAAGTTGTATCAGAAAGCCAGAAGGGCTCTCTTTTTGATGAGTTGTCTAACCAAGTCTACATGGCGGGTGGCAATCGATATCATGTGACTAATATTATTGAGTCTGAAGGACAAACTCCAACATCTGTTTCTGCTGATATCTATCGTTGTAAGCACCGTTCAGTTGCCTTCAACTAACAAAAAAGCGCTGGTTAACCAGCGCTTTTTTGTTTACTAAGGGCATTACATCTTTTTAAAGATGATGGAGGTGTTGATGCCGCCAAAGGCGAAGTTATTACTCATCAAATATTTCACGTCCAGCTCTCGGCCTTGTCCAGCGATGTAGTCTAAATCGCCACATTGCTCATCGAGGTTTTCTAGGTTGAGCGTTGGGTTGAACCAACCCGTGTGCATCATTTCTAAACCTAGCCACGCTTCAATTGCGCCACACGCGCCTAGTGTGTGGCCAAAGTAGCTCTTGAGTGAACTTATTGGCACTTTGCCCAGAGCATTCGCTGTTGCGTTGCTTTCTGCAATATCGCCGCGGTCGGTGGCAGTGCCGTGAGCTGATACATAATCGATCTTCTCAGCAGGAATGCCCGCGTTTTGCAAAGCCATTTCCATACAGATTTGCATGGTTTCCATCTGTGGTTGAGTGACGTGTGCGGCATCACAGTTGCTGGCAAAACCGATGATTTCTGCATAGATTTTCGCGCCACGAGCGACGGCGTGTTCGTACTCTTCCAGAACCAGCGTTCCCGCACCTTCACCAATCACCAAACCATCGCGATCGGAGTCATAAGGTCTTGGTGTGCTTTTCGGGTCTTCATTCTTCAGACTGGTGGCAAAAAGGGTATCGAAGACAGCGGATTCCGTTGGGCACAATTCTTCAGCGCCACCAGCAACCATGACCGTTTGGTAGCCGTGTTTGATCGCTTCGTAGGCGTAGCCGATTGCTTGGCTGCCAGAGGTACATGCACTGCTGGTTGGGATCACTCGGCCTTTCAAACCGAAAAATAGACCAACGTTCACTGCCGTCGTATGCGGCATCATCTGCACGTAAGTCGTTGCGGTGATCGCTTTAGTGGTTTTCTCATTCAGCATGACACCAAATGCGCCGATTGCGTCAGTACTGCCTGTTGATGAGCCGTATGCGATACCCGTTTGGCCATTGGTGAGTACGTCGTTACCAATCAAACCTGCTTGGCTCAGTGCGTTTTCTGTTGCGACGGTCGCCAATTTAGAAACACGCCCCATGCCGCGTACTTGCTTGCGCTTGTAGTGCTTTGGCAGTTCAAAATCTAAAATTGGTGCCGCGAGCTTGGTGTTCAAACCATCATACTGTTCGTAAGAAGGCATGTATTGCGTCGCGTTCTGGCAGTCACGCAGTTTTGGCTCGACAGATTGCCAATCGTTACCAAACGCAGTCACGCCCGACATTCCGGTTACAACGACTCGACGGTTCATACTAGGCCTCCGTTTACCGAAATGACTTGGCGAGTTACATAGCCTGCGATGTCAGACATAAGGTAACTGACTAAACCAGCGACTTCTTCTGGTTCTCCCATGCGGCGCAAAGGAATTTGCGGCATCGCGTGTTCTTTTACGTGTTCGTCTACCATGCCTGTGTCGATAAGTCCCGGTGCAACGCAGTTAACGGTGATTTTGCGTTTTGCCAGTTCAAGTGCGAGTGATTTTGTTGCACCAATTACGCCCGCTTTTGCTGCGCTGTAGTTGGTTTGACCACGGTTACCCATCAGGCCAGATACTGATGCAAGGGTAACAATTCGACCACCTTTACGCTTTTGCACCATTGGCATAACACAAGGGTGAAGAACGTTGTAGAAGCTATCTAGGTTGGTATGAATCACACCATCCCATTCTTCTTCGGTCATCGCAGGGAAAGCGGTATCTTTTGTGATGCCAGCGTTGTTTACGACGCCATAGTAAGCGCCGTGTTCGGCGATATCGGCTTCTAGCTTCTCACGACAATCTGCACGGTCACTGATGTCGAATTGGATAAGACGACCGCTACCACCATGTTGTTCGATGGTGTCTAGGGTATTTTGTGCGCCTTGTTGATCGCCCATGTAATGGACAATGATTTGGAAACCATCTTTGGCTAATTGAACGGCAATGGCTTTACCGATGCCTTTGCTGGCACCTGTAACGAGGACTTGTCGGGTCATTGTTGACTCCTGATTTTCATTTCTTGTAATTTTTCTTCTGATGGAACGTAAACGTTCAATTGGCAAGTCGCTACAACAGTTCCTTGTAGCTCAATACGGGCAGAAAATACCGCCATACCGTTATCTTCCATGACTTTTTCGGCATACACATCGAGCATTTGTCCGCGAGAAAACGCATCGCATTCAGACGTGTATCGACGGCTACCAAGCAAAAAGCCAATTGGTGGCGCTTGTTCTTTCATTAATGCGTGGTAACCAGACCAGGCCGCGACCGATTGCGCCATAAACTCAATGCCAACGTAAGCTGGCACGGTGTGTGATGCCGAGTCGAAGAACGGGTTGTGTCCTGCGATATCAACCTGGCAGTGAATCGTATCTTGTTGAATATCCATAGCACGATCAACCAAGATCATTGGTTTGTCGTGTGGCAAAAGTTGTTCGATGGGAGGAAGTTTAGTCATGAGCGTAACCAAAAATAAGACTAATATTGTTGCCACCAAAAGCAAAAGAGTTGCTGAGAATCGCTTTGTTGCCAAGTTTGGTTGGCGTCTCAACTAACGATATATGGATATCGTCTGCCTTGATTTCGCAGTGTTGCATTGGCAAGTCAAGGTTGTACTTGAGAATATGCCAAGCGATAGCGGCTTCCGTTGCACTTGCAGCGCCTAATGTGTGTCCGGTAAGTGGCTTTGTAGAGCTCACAGGGACGGAGTCACCAAAGCAGCGATGAATGGCTTTGCTTTCCATCGCATCGTTTAACGGCGTTGCTGTACCATGCGCGTTGATGTAACCAATGTCTTGCGCTGTAAGTCCTGCATTGGCCAACGCTTTTTTCATCGCTTCCTCTGCGCCTACCCCTTCTGGATGTGGTGCGGAAATGTGGTGTGCGTCTGAGCTGTCGCCAGCTCCGAGAAGGGCAACAGGCGCGGGTGTTTTGCTTAGCAACATTAATGCTGCGGCTTCACCGATATTGATGCCGTTGCGATGTTGGTCAAACGGCTTGCAAAGGGTATCGGATAGGGCTTCTAAACCGTTAAAACCGTTTAGCGTTAGGCGACAAATGGTATCCACGCCACCCACAATGACTGCATCAACAATGCCAGAGCGAATCAGGCGTTGCGCGGTTAAAAAAACACGACCACTAGAAGAACAAGCGGTTGAAACTGAGTAATGTGGGCCGCTCAAATCAAAGTAGGCGGCAATAAAATCGCTGCAGTTGCCAAGCTCTTGTTTGGCGTAATGGTAGTCGGCAGGAAACTCGCCGTTTGCCAGCTTCTCTCCAAACGCGATTTCGCCATCTGAAATGCCAGATGTGCTGGTGCCGATCACGACCGCGATACGGTCACGGCCATATACAGCAATGGCGTTATGAACGTCGCTTTCGATTTGCTGCAAAGCCGAAAGTGCGAGGCGGTTGTTTCTTGTATCAAACCGGCTGAAAGCTGGTGGTAATTGCGGTAACGGCTGTGCAATTCGACCGATTACTGTTTGTCGGCCTGAATTCAAAATGTCTTGGTCAACCACCATGTTGGATGGTTTCGCTCCCGATAAACACTGGTGGATGATGGCGTCATCTTGTCCCATTGCGGAGTGGAAACCACAGGCCTGAATATACAAAGGTTGAGGAGAGCGATTAGGCATATTGTTGTTCTAAATTGTTCTTAATTAATCTGATGTTGCAGTGTCTGAATAGAAATTGAAAACTGATGCTTGAGGTGGTGAAAATCAATCTTACCCTCTAATTTGTTAGAAGAACTGTATTGAATCTCAATGATCTTTTCACCGTCACTATCAAAGATGGCGCGAGAATTATTTTTATCAATCATTTGCCACCTTACCTCATTTAACGATCCTTCCCAAGCGGAACTCGGCCAGAGCGTGATCATCAGGTTAAATAATACCTGTTCTGGCTGCGGTAGCGTACCTTGCAAACCGTTGAGTACTTCGGTTTGGATTTGTTCTCCATCGTAAGACAACGAGAGCACTCGCGTCCCCCAAGATGAGAAGCCTGCCAGTACCACTTCGTTGTTGGTCACTTGCAGTTGCACTGGAAGTTGCTCAGATGTGGGTTTGCCATCAATTACCCAAGAGGCCGTAATCAATTGGCTGGCCGTCAACTGATAGCCCAAGCTGGCTGGAGTCGGTAAGTTAACTTGGGTGTTCTCAGCAATATCGACTTGAGGTGTCGATTGGTGAGGTACCAAGCTGCATGCACTTAAAAACAGACTCAGTGCGATTAACGTCGCGCAGCGAAAAGCATGGTTAAAAATCATGACGTCGTTTCCTCTGTTTTAATTGCAATCGGAGAGAGCAACCAAGCGACAAAAATACCACTTAACACCGTAATGCCGAAACTGTGAATCGCGTGAGTTTGGCTTAGTGACAGCAATCCAAATGACAGCACAGTGGTTATTGCCGAAAGGGTGATCGCCAATAGTGTGCTCACGCTGCGCGCTTTCTCGGCAAAGAATAGAGTGTAATCGATCCCGATACCAAGAATGAGCACCAAGCCAAGCAAGTTGAACAGGTTTAATGTTGTTCCCATCGCGACAGCAGTTGCCAGACCGCACGCGCAAGCAATCAATGATGGCAGTAAAACTCGCCAACTGTGTTGCAGACCGTACCGCTTGATTAACACCAGAAAGATCACAGCACTGGCGGCTACCAATAGCTCCATGATTTTGATTCGGTATTCACCAAATAGGGCGGAGATTTCTTCTGCTTTGTTTAGGTAGACAACGTCAGGCTGCGATTTGGCAAAAGACTTAACAACGGCGGAGTCTTGCAATTGGTTTAACACCACTACCGTTGCCGATTTTCCTTTAATTTTACCCAAATAGAGAAAACGCACAGGCGCTGATACTGGGTTTTGCAAGTACTGATCAACCGTGACAGGGATAAAGTCGGCGTCCATTTTCGGCTTTTTATTTAAGCGCAGTCCGGATGCAAGTGGGCTGGATTGCGTCGCGTAAAGATCGCAAATCAATTGATAGTCTTGTTGCTGACGTTCCACTGAGCTCAAGTAGCGGCTCAGGCTCTGGTAGCTTTCGATGGTGCTGTCCGTTTTCCACGCTTCTAATGTTGGCGTCAAAGACTCTAGCTTTTTCATTAGGTTTTCGTCATCGTCGGCGGTAACGATCAACATTTGCTGCGAAGATTGCATGCCACTGAGCGTCGTAATCAAGGTTTCTTGCTGCTTGAGATCGTTCGGCATCGTTTGCAGCAGACGAATGTCGTCATCGTAGTTCAATTGCAGCAAGAAAAAGCCGCTCGCAACCACACATAATGTCGGTAATCCGACTTTAATTCGAGGTTGATTCCAAAGCGTTAACCATTTCGCCAACAGTGATTGTCCCGGTAAATTCGAAATGGTGCGCGGTGGGGTACGAGCCAGTATCGGATACCAAGCCACCACGGTGATGTAAGCGGCAATCAGACCAATGGATGAAAACAGCGCAAGCTGCTGCAAACCAGGAAACGGTGCCACTAACATGCCCAAATAGCCTATCAAACTGGTGATTAAGCCAAGTGTGATAGCTATGAAAATATGCTTTAACCCTTGCTCGCTATCCCATTCATTTCCCGCCGCAAGGCGTTCGGTTAGGTAGTGGAATGCGTAGTCGATAGACACGCCGATTAAACTTGCGCCAAACACTAAGCTGAACAGATGGACTTTTCCAAAAATCCACGTCGTAACGGACAAAGCAACGAGCAAACCAATGGTGATGGAAAGCAGTGCCAGAGACAGTGGCATCACACTACGAAAGACCAACACGAGCAATGCAATGATACCGAGCAGAGAGAACACACCGATGGTACTGATCTCCGATTTGGCACTTTGCGTACCAAAGTCGGCGTAAAATAGAACGCCAGTATGTGCGACTTCAGCGCCATATTTCTGCGCGACGCTTTGTCCTAGCGCTTGAATATCAGGGACTGCAAGCTGCCCCGTTAGGCTATAAGGCGAGTCTTTTAGTTCGGCAGTAATAAGCAAGTATTGAGCACCGTCTTTTTCGACGGACAGATAGCCGTTATCCAATCGGAAAGAGGACGATTGCTGGGTAACTTGGCTTAAATAATCACGAAATAGCAAGAAAGGGTCATTTTGTAACTCTTGCCCAGTCACCCCAGAAAACGGGTTGTACAGAGACTGAATCACATGCTGCACTTGCTGTTCTGGATTTTGGCTTAAACGCTCTCGTTGTTCAGGCGTCAGCAATTGGAAGCGGTGCTTAAAGTAGTAACTCGCCCAAGCTTGCTGCTCTTGAGGTGAGATTTTTCCCACCACATCGCGAAAATGATTACTTTGGCGTAACCCTTTATCAAACTCTGCAGCCGCTGCAAAAAGGGCATTTTTGTCTGGCGCTGTGATCACGAAAATGACTTTGTCGCTCATACTTGCCGAGACCGACTCAAAGGCTTGTTCAGCCACTGGGTTTTGTTGGTTCTTCGGCAGCAGTTTTAATATGTTGGTCTCAATCGGAGATTCTGCACTCCAAACCCATTGTTTGAGTAGCAACGCGCCCGCTAAAACAACGAGATTGAGCCAAACAATAGCAAAGGTGTGAGTGCTGAGACTGAGTTTAGAAACGGAATTGAGCGTCTTCGGCATCCGTGAGTTCCTGAGGTAGAGAGGTCTGGTTCGTAAACGTGATTTCAGTCTTATCGCCGCGCAGCTCTTGCAGGGTTAGGCGATCAATATGCGTTTTACCGGAAAGGGTGATGGCTTTAAACACCGCATTTAATGGTGACTGTTTTGGCACTAAAACGAGCTGCCACTGATTGTTCTCAACTGAAAAATCGAGTGTGAATTGTTCTTGCAGTGCAGAAGTATCCCCGTGGAACACGGATAAAAACACATGACTAAAGTAGAACGCCATTGGGTTTTCTTGTGCAGAGATCGTTTTCGGTGCTTGGTCGGCAAAAGTTTGACGAAGTTTGTTTTCCGTCAATACCAAATTGACTGCGAAAGGTTCTGTTTGTTGCCACAACAAGCCATGTGTTTTGCTCAGTGTGAACTGACCTTTAGAGGTTAGAGGTTGACTGAACATTTCCAAATGACGCTGCTGCGTAAAATCTCCGCGTACGATTTCATGCTGAGACAACTGCTGTTGAAGCGATGCCAAATCCGTTACGTTTGCTGTCGGTGTGGCCAGTGCTGGAACAGAAAATATCAACAAAAAAGAGAGTAACCACTTTTGCATTAGTTCAGGCTCCCATGGTTGTGCCATTGCTCTACTTTATCTAAAAAGATTGCTGGAGAAACAAAGCACATCTCTTGCTTTTCAATGGATACGGCGACTTGCGTTGTATGCGCTTTGCACATACGTTGATTCGTTTCGGCGTCGTAAATCACGTAATCCACACGTAAGCGGTTTTCCCACTCAGTAAGTTGCGCGGTAATGCGAATGGTGTGATTAAACGGAATCGCCTTCACGTATTTAACGCGCGTATCGATGATCGGCCACATGTACCCAGAGTCTTGCATATCGCGATAGCTGTATTGGATCTTCTCCATCAGCACACGACGCGCTTCTTCAAAATATCGAAAGAAGTTGCCGTGATAAATCACGCCCATCGGGTCAGCATCTTGGAATGAGGTGACCATAGTCACCTCCGCTTCTAATGGGTAGAGAACCTGCTCTTGCATTATACCTCCGCGTAGAGTGGCCAATGACGTTGCTGAATGCGTTCAATGAAATGACGCAAATCTTGTTCCAATGGGCGATCTTCAATCACAAATTCAAACTCGCTCAGTACGGCGTCACGAATTACTCGTAAACTCTGACTCATGTGGTGTTCGTCCAATTCGTTATGACGACGACGAATCTCAACCGCTTGAACGCTTGCTAGGAGTGAAGCCGCAGCAACTTGCTCTGTTAACTCAAGTACGCGTAGGCAATCACGAGCCGCAATGGTGCCCATGCTCACTTTGTCTTGGTTGTGACATTCGGTTGAGCGAGAAAAAACGCTCGCTGGCATGGTGTTTTTCAACGCTTCTGCCGTCCAAGCTGAGATACCAATCTGAACCGCTTTAAAGCCGTGGTTGATCGGTTTACGCTCGCCTTCTGCACCGGTTAAGTTAAACGGTAGGCCGTTATTGAACTTGTAATCCATCAGTTGCGCCATCTGACGGTCCAGCAAATCAGCTAAGTTGGCAATGTTCACTTTCAACGTATCCATCGCCATTGCGATATGACCACCGTAGAAGTGACCGCCGTGCAGAACGCGCTCGTTGTCGCCATCGATGATTGGATTGTCGTTGGCACTATTTAGTTCATTCTCAATCAATTGACGTAGCCAAGGCAGTGAGTCTTGCACCATGCCAATCACGTGTGGCGCACAACGCAGTGAGTAACGATCTTGCAGTCGGTCGCTATTGCGTGGCGGACGCTCAGCATTGAGATCATCACGCAGCCAAGTTGCAACTTGCTGTTGACCAGGGTGAGGTTTTACTGCAAACAACGCTTCATCAAAGTGGAAGTCATTACCTTGCATACCCACAGAGACCATTGCGGTAATCTTGGTGCACAGCTGCGCTAGGTATTCTGCGCGTTTGTAGGCAAGACAGGCGAGTGCAGTCATCACGGAAGTACCGTTCATTAACGCCAAACCTTCTTTTGGTTTTAGGCGAATTGGCTCTATGCCCAGCTCTGCAAACACTTCTTGTGTTGGTCGCACATCACCTTTGTAAAGCACTTCACGCTCGCCAATTAAGGTCGCCGCTAGGTAAGACAGAGGCGTTAAATCGCCACTTGCGCCCACCGAGCCTTCTTGTGGAATACGCGGCGCAATGTCGTGGTTGATAAGCGTAACGATTTGGTTCAACAGATCGTGAGACACGCCAGATACGCCTTGCGACAATGAACATAAACGTGTCGCCAACACCGCGCGAGCTTGCTCATGAGAGAGGATTTGACCTAAGCCACAGCCATGGAAGCGCGTAAGGTGCAACGGAAGTTCATCTACAAGAGCGGGTGGAATCGCCACAGTACATGAATCGCCGTAACCCGTAGTCACGCCGTAAATAACGCCTTCTTCTTTCAGTAATCGTTCCAGAAACGCCACGCCACGATCAATTTTCGCGGTAAATTCTGGCGAGGTGTTCATGTTTGCCTTTGCACCTTGAGCAATGGCAACGACATCTTCGATGGTTAAAGATTGTGCACCAAAAGTGATGTTGTGATTATTGTTGTTTGTCATGTGGCTGATTACTTAAAGTCCAGAAGTTAAAAAAGTTGTACCACTGTAACGGCGCTTGCAGTGTGTGGTGTTCTAATCTGTGTGCGTACTGTTGAACAACGTGTTCTAGTGCCTGCTGACGCTCCTTGCGCGGTAGCGTGATTTGGTCACTAAAGTGTTCAAAGTACACATTAAAATGCGGAGTGTTTGCTTCATCGTCGCGTAGGCCGAAGAGTAGATAAACCGGCGCTTTTAATACCGAGGCCAGCATGAATGGGCCTTGCGGAAATGGCGCTGGTTTACCAAGAAAATCTGCCCAAACGACACGATTTTCTTTGCTGGTAGAAGTGCGATCGCCAACGATCACCACCCATTCGCCTTGCTCGATTTTTTGTTGAAGCAGAATCGCGGTGTCTGGTCCCATTGAGCTGACTTGAATCAAATTCAGTTCCGAGTTTGGGTTTACCGCCTTCATTACCGCATTAAATTGTTCAGCGTGTTGGGTAAATACCAAGGCGTTGATTTTGACATGAGAGTGTCGACGACCAAGCGCGCGGCAGAGTTCGATATTGCCAAGGTGTGAGCCTAAAATGAGCACGCCTTGTTTTTTCTGCGCCATCTCTTCGAAATGATGCTGGCCGTGAATGGTTAGGTTGTCGACATTAAAGTCACCTTGCCATGCTGCCAGTTTGTCGAGCATGGTTCGCCCAAAAGAAAGCAGATGATGATAGCTGTCCAACTGTTTTGGTAGTGCGATGTTCTGCTGCGCTGCGTAGCGCTGCAAGTTTTGCAGGTAAATCTCAGACGCTTCGCGGGCTGATTTACCCGTGAAGTGGTAGTAGCGCATGACTAGCTTTAAAATCAGGTCAAACGCTTTTCTGCCGAACAAGCGGTAAACCGCGAGCAAGGTTTTGATGCCTAAAATCGTGCCTTGTTCTTTTCGTTTCGACCAGTGGGCATTGCTGTCGTCTGTGTGACGGCGCTTTCTGGCGAGTAGCGAAGGAATGCGCGGCAACATGCCAAAAAATAGGCGAGTGTGCATCCAGCTTATCTTGACGTTATCCCACAATGCGTCGAAGTGGGAAATGCCACCTTCAGGGTAGATCACGCGCGTTGGAACAAAATCAATATCGACGCTTTCCCAGTACATTCGCACCAGAATTTCGATATCAAAATCCATGCGTTTGCCGATGTTGTACTTGTTCAACACGGCGACCGTTTTCGCCACTGGGTAGGCGCGAAAACCGCACATGCTGTCTTTGATAGACAGTGACAAGGTTTCTATCCACACCCAAATGTGCGTAGCGTAGCGACCATACAAACGGGATTTAGGTACGCTTTCGTCGTATATCGGTTGGCCAGAAATCAGGTTATCTGGTTTTGTTTCGCTGGCGCTGAGCAATTTGGGTAGTGCTTCTAGGTCGTGTTGACCGTCTGCGTCGATTTGAATGGTGTGCGTAAAACCAAGTTGGTGAGCTTGATGTAGGCCAGCCATCACCGCGCCACCTTTGCCTTGGTTTTCACTCAAACTAATCAGTTTTATCAGCCCTTGCTCACTCAACGCTGAAAGTGCTTGTTTGGTGTCTTCATTACTGCCGTCGTCCACGACCAGCACTGGTAAATCGAAAGAGGATAACGATGCAACCACGTCTGCAATTGTGCTGCCGTGGTTGTAGCAAGGAATTAAAAAGCAGGGACGGTAATCACTCACGTGACTCACCCAGTTTCATTTTGCCTGAAGAGTGAGTCACCAAGGTTTCACCGTTTTTCGATGTGTACTTAAAGGTCAATTTCTCGCGCTCATTGTCCCAAGAGAGTGAGAGACAAACGTCGGCGTTTGACAGAATCGGCTCTTGAAATTTGATGACTTCCATTCCTTTAAATACCTTGGGAGTATTCAAATGTTGAACGGCGTAGAACAGCGCCCAATCAATTTGAGTGACGCCGGGTAAAAGAGGAAAGTGACTGAAATGACCTTGGAAATCTAAGATGTCAGCATCCACACGCAGCAACAGCTCCGCGGTGTGGTCACTCACTTCAATATTCTGAATAGTTGGTTTTCTTTTATCCATGTTACTAGCTTTATTGGAATAGTTTTTCAATTTCAGCAACTTGGCGTTTGCCTTGGCTGTTCAATGGAATTTCGTCGACCACTCGGAATTTTCTCGGGATAGCGATCGGTTCTAGCCAATTGCGCAGTGCCTTGCGAAGCTCAAGCCAAAATTTGCCTTTACCAAGTTCATTAAGCACATCGCTGCCTGTATCGTTAAGTACGATGATCGAGACTAACGTGAGGCGACCAGATTCTTCCATTGGGATCACCACGCTTTCTTGAACCCACGGCAATTGCTCTAAACGTTTTTCCACTTCGACAAGGGAAATACGCTTTTCTTCGACTTTGACGATTCGGTCAGTGCGTCCACGCAATTCAAAAGAAATACTATCATGGAAATAGCATTCATCCGCAGTTTGGTACCAAGTGTTTTCATCAATGTGTGGCGAGCGGAGCTTTAAACAATTTTCATGGTTAAGCTCGGCTTCAACACCAGGGAATAACGTCCAAGGAGAGCTGGCTACGTGCTGCTGACGGTAGGCGATGCCGCCGGTTTCTGTGCTGCCAAAGACTTCAATAGGAAGTGACCCAAACAACAGCTGGCTGTGCTGCGCCGCTTGGTTTGACAAGGGGCCTCCAGAAGAAAATACGCACCGAATCGCAACCGGATTGTGCTCTTCACTGAGTCGTTTTAGTAACGCAGGGCTGCTTACTAGCGTGGTGTCAGCATCGGCGTGATGGACAATTTGCTCAGGGAATTCGAGGTTGTGTGCTGAAAATGGACGTGCAGAGCACAAAGGCCACAATACGCGAAACAGCAAGCCGTAAATGTGTTGATGAGAGACGGTGCTTTCAACGCGTGTGTTGGCAACCGTGTCGCCCCACAGGTTGTCTAGAATAGCAACTTCGATATCGAGCTGTTTCAGCGTTTTTGCAATGGCTTTTGGTTTGCCGCTTGAACCAGAAGTAAATAGCGTTACTGGTATTTTTGCCAGATTCAATTCGCGCCAAACAAAAGGTTGGTCTACCTGTCGCTCGTGAATCAAGGTGATGTCTACCGATGATTGAGCTTTTACTAGGAGTGAACTCACCTGTTCTGGAACAGAGACATCGGCATCATGCAACAATAAATCGTAATGCTCGCTGAGTTCTTTGAGTGCTTCTGGTTGGTAGTTACCAGGCAATACAATGGATTTTCCTACGTGACAACAAGCAAAAAAACCAACGGCAAATAGGTAGCTGTTGCCAAAACACAACGCAATGTTTTGCGTTGGTTGGCTTTCTAACTGCTGAGCAAGCGTTGCGACGTGCTTCTGGAAATCACCCCAAGTGATAACTGTGTCGCGATCGTAAGAGACAGGGGATTGCTCATACCTCTTTGTGCTGAACAAGGTCGCCAGTGAGGTAAAGCTCGAATACGTTGTATTCATACGATTAGTGTTCCTTTCGAACAAATTGACGCACGATCCATTCTCCGGCGAACAAGCTACCAGCAAGTAAGTAGCTAATCAGACCGTTATACAGCGTCCATATTTTTACTGGCAGGAAACAGGTATAGAGGGCAAAAGCGGCATTCAGTACAAAAAAAACGCACCAAACCATCGTCACTTTGCGAGTGTAAGCAACGCCGCTTGGCGGTAGTTCTGGTTCTTGTAAACGCGCGAGCCTTTCAATGATCGATTGAGGCTGTTTGAGACTAAATGCAAACACGCACAACATGCATACGTTCACAACCACAGGATAAAACTTAAGCCACCCGTGTTGTTTAAACACCATGCCAAGCGCAACAAGAAGAATACCGACAGCGCCCGTGGTGAGCGCTAGGAATTTAAACTCTTTAAGTGGGGTCTTATTTGCGACGAATAAACGCAAAAGCAACGCAGCAATTAACAAGCCCCCGACTAAGTTCAAGCCAAATTTATCTATACCGAAGTAAACGGCGAAGGGGTAGGCAAACAGTACAATTGCAGACAGACCAGTCAGCAATTGGCGCATTAACTTTCCTTCAATAGCTCAGTGACTGCGTTAACGACATCGTCAACGGTTCTTACTGTACTAAATTCAGCAGGTTTGATTTTTTTACCAGTGACATTCTGTAAGTGCACGACCAAATCAACGGCGTCAATGCTATCAAGGTCGAGATCTTGGTATAAGTGCGCATCTGACTGAATGTCGGCTGCGTCAATTTCGAACAGCTCAACAAGCGCATCTTTAACTTGTTCAAATACTTGATCTTTATTTACATCAGTCATGAATATACCTACAACTTATTCATTAGTTTGAGAAGAAACGTATTTCGCTAGGTTTGCTACAGAAGCAAAGTGTTCGCGCGTGTTTGAGTCGTCGGCATCAATAACGATGTTGTATTGTTTTTTAATTGCGAGTCCAAGCTCAAGTGCATCGATAGAATCTAAGCCAAGTCCATCACCAAAAAGTGGTGCATCCGTTTCAATATCATCTACGGTTAAATCTTCAAGGTTTAAAGCATCAATAATAAGTTGCTTAATGTCGTTGTGTAACTGTTCCACTGGGACCTGCTTATTAATAAAAGTTTTCTGGAAAAATGTTTTCAGCTAGGTGCTGTTGTAAGCGTCGCGCCGCTATCGTTGGTGACGTAGTTTGCTTTATAAAGGGCTCAATCTCAACTTTATCCTTAACTTCAATTTTGAAAAAGGGCTTTGTTGTGGGCACCTGATACCATTTTTTCTCTTTTGTGAGAAAGCTCGGTGTCACCGTAATATGTACGACTCTTAAATCTCGTTCTGTTCTTACCGCAATTTGTGCCGCGCCACGTTGCAACTTAGGTTTTACGCCTGGGGTTGTTCTTGTGCCTTCAGGAAATATAAGCAACACGTTGCCTTTATTAAATCGTTTTTCACAAAGTGCTAATAAATCATCTGGCGCTTCGTTTGGAATATATCCGGCCGCTTTTACAATATGCTTCATAAAAGGATTCGACCAAATTGCCGACTTTACTAAACAATCACAGCGATTTAATTGTGAGGCGATTAAAACGTAATCAATTAAACTCGGGTGATTGGCAACAATTAAACAATTTCGATCTTGTTGAAGAAGGTCTGCGCCAATAATTTCATAATCAATCGCCCCGCTGAACTTCATTAATTTACAGAATGTGTTGAAAGAATATTGAATCGCGCCTTGAACTTTATATTCACGTTCAGTTTGGTCAGAGACAAAAATACGAATAGTTGGAATCACGATAAAGCTCAGCGCTAAACCACCCAAACCAAATACCGAAAAACAGAAACCCGTGGCGAGTACTCGCCAATACTGATTTAAGCGATTCATTTTTTGCGCCATTCCCAAGCTTGCTGTGGGGCATGAATGGTCCACTGAGTTTCGTCTGACAAGTAGTTCTGCAAAAACGCTAAGCCTTGTGGCAAAAGGTGGTCTTGTGTTTCTACGCTGTGGCTGTGGCGCAACGTAAAATCATCACCGTTTGATAGCACTAAACCTAAGCCAAAGCCCGGATATTGCTGCTGTTCAAATTCGGAGTAGGATTCAGGTAAAGGTTCATCAAAGTCGACCAACAGAACTTTCTTATCTGGATTGTCTGCTAAAAATAGCCACGCTTCTAATATCGCGCTTTGGAATGTATTTTCCGATGCCGCAATCGAAGTGAGAGGGATTGGCTGCTTGGTTGCGATGGTCGCTAAACCTGCCGCGGTATTGTGCACTGATTGAGAGAACGCCATTGGAGAGGCTTCTTCGCCACTGATGATGTCTGCAACCAGCGCGACACTGCGATGCAGTTCGCCATGACGGCTAGAAAACACCAGATAATCGACCTGATGTTGCTTTAATAATTCGATGGCCGTTTGCACTGCAAGTTTACTTAATGGACTCATTCTTCGGCGTATCATTGCAGGAATATCCGCCACATTTACTTTGCCATCTTGTGGCCAATTTCCGCTTGCAGCCCATTCTTTCCATTCATCAGGTTGAGATAAACCCAGTGAATTCGCTGTCCACGCATCAATATTGAACGAAATTTTGATCTTCGAGTTTGGCATATTTGGTTAAATTGTTTATTTTACAGCTCGATACAATTTGGGCTTCACCCGAATTCATAATAAAAAGGACATTCTTATGTCGCGCTTTAAGCTGTACATCTCATTATTATTAACTTTGCTTCTTGTCGGTTGTGGACGTATACAACCTGTATTGAGTGTGGAGGATACTCCAGTTGCGTATGATCTTCAAAATAAACAAGTAAAAATGGCGATTGTGCAATCCGCAACTAACCGTGGTTGGACGATTGAAGAAGTTAGTCCGGGTGTATTAATTGCGAAAATTCACGTTCGTACACACTCTGCTGAAGTAAAAATTCCATACAGCAACAAATATTATTCAATTATTTATCTCAACTCAGTAAATCTCAAAGCAAGTGATGGCAAAATTCACCGCAATTACAATCGTTGGGTAAACAATTTAAATGTTGATATTCAGCGAGCACTTGCGTTGTTGGGCACTCAGTCTCAGCAATAAAAATTATTAAATGCAGTTAGGTTTTTTCGTGTTAAATCAAAATAATGATCCTTTTAATGCTTTTGAAGCAAAAACAGAAGCTCAAAAATTATCTTTTGCCCCTATCGTTTTCCATACCGCGAGAACGCTCAGAGATTTGGGTATTTTAACGGCGCTCGATAGCGCTGGTTCAAAAGGCATGAGCGCCATTGATATTGCCGAAAAAACAGGCGTGTCAGAATATGGTGTCAAAGTGCTGCTAGACATGGCGATAAGTGCGCACATTGTTTTGTGGGAAAAACCTAACTACTCACTGGCCAACCTCGGGTTCTACTTGTTGTACGATGGCATGACCCAAGCAAACATGGATTTCACGGCCGACGTTTGTTATGCCGCGATGATGCACTTGACTGAAGCAATCAAAGACGGCAAACCTGCTGGATTGAAAGAGCTGGGCGATTGGGAAACCATCTATCAAGGGTTGTCGACATTACCTGAGCAAGCTAAGCAGAGCTGGTTTAAGTTTGATCACTTCTATTCGGATCGTTCTTTCCCATTGCTGCTTAAAGAAGTGTTTGCCAATGAGCCAAAACATATTGTCGATATCGGTGGCAATACGGGTAAATGGGCAATGCAGTGCTGCAACTACGATAAAGATGTGCATGTGACCATTGTTGATTTGCCGCAGCAATTGGAAGTAGCGATGTCTAACGTGGCAGAGAATCAGCTCAGCGAGCGCGTGCATCCGTATCCTGCCAATATGCTTGATAAAGCCCAAACATTGCCTGATCATGCCGATATTTGGTGGATGAGCCAGTTCTTAGATTGTTTCTCTCCAATTGAAATTTTAAATATTTTGAAGAAAGTGAAGGCGCAGTTGAGCGCGGGCGATACCGTTTACGTTCTCGAACTGTTTTGGGATGCGCAGAAATACGCGGGCGCGTCATACAGCTTAAATGCTACCTCGCTTTACTTTACCTGCCTAGCCAATGGTAATAGCCGTTTCTACCGTAGTGATGATTTCCTAGAAATTGTTGAAGCAGCAGGTCTCTCTGTTGTGGAAAGAACGGACAACATTGGCCTCGGACATACCTTATTAAAACTCCAAGCAAGCTAGTATAAAGAATGAAAACAGAGCACAAGCAAGTTGTCGTCGTTGGCGCAGGTCCTTCGGGTTCCACCGTTTCTGCGTTGCTAAAATCCCGTGGTATTGATGTTGTCGTGATCGAAAAAGCGACGTTCCCTCGTTTCTCAATTGGCGAAAGCTTACTTCCAGCTTGTATGGAGGTGGTTGAACTTGCCGGAATGACAGAGGCGGTGAAGCAGCATGGCTTCCAATTCAAAGATGGTGCGGCGTTCCGTCGTAACGGGGTCTACACCCACTTTGACTTCACTGACAAATTTACCGCAGGACCAGGCACCACATTTCAGGTTCAACGCGCCAGCTTTGATAAAGTGCTCGCTGACAGCGCCGCAGAGCAGGGCGTCGACATTCGTTATCAGCATGAGCTGGTTAGCTTGGCGTTTGAAGGCAAAAAATCGCGCTTAGAAGTGGTTGGGCCCGATAAGCAGGCGTATCAAATCGAAGCCGATTTTGTTTTGGATGCGAGTGGTTTTGGCCGAGTGCTACCGCGTTTGCTGGATCTGGAAGAACCTTCTTGCCTTCCACCAAGAAAAGCGATCTTTACGCATATCGAAGATCATATTTCACCACAAGAGCCAGAGTACGATCGCAACAAAATTCTGATTTCAGTCCATCCTGAAAATCACGACGTATGGTACTGGCTAATTCCATTCTCGAATGGTACGTGTTCGTTTGGTGTGGTGGGTGAGCCTGAGTTTTTCGAGCAATACCCTGAAGATAAGCTTGCAGCTTTACAGCAGTTGGCTAATGAAGAGCCGGGTTTGGCATCTTTATTGCGAAACGCAAAGTACCCAAATCCCGTAGGTGAGTTGGGTGGCTATTCAGCAAACGTCAAACGCTTAGCCACAGAACACTACGCGCTGCTTGGTAACGCGGGCGAATTTTTGGATCCGGTATTCTCATCGGGTGTCACTATCGCGATGAAGTCGGCTCAATTTGCTGCTGATTGCGTTGTGCGTCAATTGAACGGCGAAGTGGTTGATTGGCAAGAAGAGTACTCAGAACGCTTGATGGTTGGTGTCAACACGTTCCGTACTTATGTGGAAGGATGGTACAACGGCACGCTTCAAGACGTGATTTTCTACCAAGATCCAAATCCACGCATTAAACAGATGATCAGTGCAATATTGGCTGGTTACGCGTGGGATACCGAGAACCCATACGTCAAGCAAAGTGAACAACGCTTGTCGACGCTGGCTGAGTTAGTACGTGGCGAAGGTTTTTAAATTACTCAGAAAAAACCATTAAAAACATCTCATTAGCCCCATCTGTGATTCATAGGTGGGGCTTTTTATAATCTTGATTTTAATAAGGTCATTCTTTTTTTTGGTGGGTTATTGAACATTGATATTGCCCTAAAGGTGATTTTAGTCACATAAATGTTTGTTGTAGCTGATATTTCTATAAAACTTGTAGGAAATGGATTACATTTTGGGAGTGTTCCCTCAACTTGGTTATGTCGTGAAAAAGGTATCTAAGCGACTGTATAGATTAGTAAAGTTTAAAAAACGGCAGCCACTCAAAGCTGTATTGTTTTCCTTTACTTCCATGTTGAAGGGCAGGCAGCAGCGCCTCATTAAAAAGCTTCCTTTTTATTCCCAACGTTCCCATCGATGTATTTTTTCTCCCGAGCCATTTCAAGAGCCTTCTGAGCATGTTTTGGCATGGGGACAGCGAGTTAGCCCTGCATTCAAAAGCAAAGTGGTCGAAATTTGCTCTGAGCTAGAAATCAACCCGAATCATCTAATGGCTTGTATGGCCTTTGAGACGGCTGAAACGTTCAGCCCTAGCATTAGAAACGGCTCTGGGAGTGGTGCGACAGGTCTGATTCAGTTCATGCCCGCAACCGCGAAAAACTTGGGGACGAGCACTAAGCATCTCGCCATGATGAGCGCCGTTGAACAGCTCGATTATGTGAAAGCTTACTTTTGGCCTTATCGACACCGAATGTCATCGTTGGAAGATGTTTACATGGCGATTCTCCATCCCGCGGCAATCGGGAAGTCACCCTCACACGTGCTGTTCAAACAAGGTTCGATCGCTTACCGACAAAATGCAGGCATCGATCGTCACAACAAAGGGAACATTACGTTGAGTGACGTCTCTTACAAAGTTAGGCAGAAGCTGGCGAAAGGTTTGCAGCCTAACTTTATGGGTTAGCGTCGCCATCGTTGGCGTCGGTGGTTGTTTCCGACTCTGTCTCTCGGCTCACTTTAACTTGCACAATCCGGTGATGTTTGACGTTTAACACCTCAAACTGCCAGCCCTCATAGTCGACCAGCTCTCCTGCATGTGGAAGGCGTCCTAGCCACCAAGTTAAAAAGCCATTGAGGGTTTGAAAACCTTCACTATCTTCGCCTTCAATTGTGGTCAATCCCAGTTTGTATTTGAGTTCGTTGAGAGGAATCAGCGCATCCATCAGCCAACTGCCGTCTTTTTGCTGCTTCGCCCAGATTTGTTCTGGTGCCATTCCTAATTCGCCAGCGATGGACTTGAGCAAATCGTATAAGGTGACTAAGCCTTGCACGTCGCCATATTCATCAACAATAAATACCATCTCTGCGCTGGTTTGCTGCATGTAGTTCAGCAGAGGCAAGCCTTTCATCGATTCCGGTACAAAGCGCGGATGTTTGAGCAATTTACCGAGTCTCGAAACAGACAGGTGGTCGTACTCATCAAGCAATACTTTTGAGGAGATGGTGCCGATGATGTTATCTAAACCGCCTTTGCACACTGGCCAAACTGAGTGTTGAGTTTGACGTAGGTGTTTGAGAATCGCATCCAGCGGCAAGTTTGTGTCCAAAAAATGGATGTCGCAGCGCGGCGTCATTAAAGACAGGGCTAAACGATCATTGAGGTGCAGTAGCTTGCGGATCATCAGTTGTTCTTGCGGTTCGATGGCTCCTGATTCCGAACCTTCATTGACGACGGCAAAGATGTCTTCTTCTGTGACGATTTCGCCTTGGTTTTCGTTTTGGCGCAGAAGTTTAAGTAACGCATCTGTCGACACAGTAAGTAAGAACACAAAAGGTCTGGCAAGTTTGGCTAACCAATGAATCGGATAGGCGACCACAATTGCGATGCTTTCCGCGTTGTTTTGTGCAAAACGTTTTGGCACGAGCTCGCCGATGATGATCGCGAAGTAAGTGATCAAAATAACAACGCTGGTGGTCGCAAGAATGGTGGCGACTTCGCGCTCTAGCCCTCGGGCAACGAGCCAGTGTTCAAAAGGAATGGACAGCGTTGCTTCACCAAAAATGCCACTGAGTAGACCGATGGCAGTAATTCCGATTTGGATAGTCGAAAGAAACTGGGTAGGGTTGTTTTTTAGTTCTAAAGCGAGCGCAGCAGGTGCGTTGTCTTCGGCCATCATTTTTAGTCGGCCGCTTTTCGCCGCGACTAGCGCGATCTCAGACATAGCGAAAATGCCATTTAGTGCGATCAATCCAACAAGCAATAAAATGTCCATGGCGCCTTCCAGTAATGCACACGTTAGCAGCATAACGAGATTCTCTCGCGAGAAACGTGAGGTTGTGAATAATTCAACGCGTCATGCCAACAGAATGTCTTATTAAAAGGATAGAGTTCATTTGTTGAATGTGGTTTTCGCGTCCAGACGAATGATTCTGTTACTTGACTGGGATTCTGATAAACTACGCGCCCATTTCCTCTTTAGAGACGTTTCTATGCCATTTTCTAAGCTTGGTTTAAGCGCACCAATTACGGATGCCGTAACGGCGCTGGGTTACGAAAAACCGACTTCTATCCAACAAAAAGCGATTCCAATTGTGCTGCGTGGCAGCAACTTGATCGCGGCTGCGCAAACAGGCACGGGTAAAACCGCCAGCTTTGTGTTGCCAATCTTAGAAAAGCTCAGCCAAGGTGAGACGCAACGTAAAAAGCGCGCTCGTGCCATCATTCTTACGCCAACGCGCGAACTGGCTCTGCAAGTGCATCAAAGTATTGAAGCGTACGGGAAGAACTTGCCACTGCGCTCAATGGCTATGTTTGGTGGCGTGGAATATGCGCCGCAGAAGCAAGCGCTGATTGAAGGCGTAGATATTGTGGTGAGCACACCAGGACGTCTGATTGATTTATACGGCCAGCGTGCGATCCATTTTGATGAAGTGGAAATGCTGGTACTGGACGAAGCCGATAAGATGCTTGATATGGGCTTTATCGACTCGATCGATAAGATCATCGATTGCATGCCAGAAGATGTTCAAAGCTTGCTGTTCTCGGCTACGTTGTCGAACCCAGTTCGTGATTTGGCCAAAAACGCGATTGTTGATCCTGAAGAGATTACGATTGCAAAACACAGCGCATCTAAGTCGAACATCAAGCAGTGGATCACCACCGTCGATAAAGACATGAAGTCATCGCTTTTGAGCCGCATGCTGAATGAAAACGACTGGTCGCAAGTGCTGATCTTTATTGAAACAAAACACGGTGCGGCCAAATTGGTTAGCCAGCTTGAGAAGCGCGGCATTGTGGCTGAAGCGTTCCACAGTGGTCGCAATCAGCGTGTTCGTCAGGAACTGATTGAGAAGTTCAAGGCGGGTGAAATTCAGTATCTGGTTGCAACTGGCGTTGCCGCGCGTGGTATTGATATCGACAACTTACCAGTAGTGATTAACTACGATTTACCATTCCCTGCGGATGAGTACGTACACCGCATCGGGCGTACTGGCCGTGCTGGCGCGCAAGGTGAAGCGATCTCTTTGGTATCGAAGGATGATTTCAAAAACCTGTGCATGATTGAAAGCCGTCTGGGCCACTTGCTTGAGCGTATTGAAATCGAAGGTTTTGCTCCAAGAAAGCCAGTGCCGATTTCGATTTTGAATTACGTACCTAAGAATAAGCGTAAACCGCAAGACAATCGCCCGCGTCGTGAGAATTCTGAACAACGTGACGCAAAATAGTCTGCTGACACATTGAAAGCAAAGCCGCATTCGTGCGGCTTTTTTGCGTTTAGAACCGCCGAAAATACGATGGATTTTGTCTGGTTTGTCGGTCGTGATGAGGAAAAAAGTTAAATCGTGTCATACGCTTAACACTCAAAATGCAAATAACTGCGTAAATGTTTTGTCAAATTTCTGTCCTCATATTTGCAGAAGGGCAGGAATAGGCGCAGACTTTCGCGCTTGCTAATGAATGCATAAATGAGGCACGAATGAAAACAGGTGATAAGCAATTCGCTGTTATTGGTCTTGGCCGATTTGGTTTGGCGGTATGTAAAGAATTACAAGATTCTGGGTCACAAGTCTTAGCGGTCGACATCAATGAAGATCGAGTGAAAGAAGCTGCAGGTTTTGTGAGTCAGGCCATTGTGGCAAATTGTACTCATGAAGAAACGGTCGCAGAGCTCAAGCTTGATGATTACGACATGGTGATGATTGCTATTGGTGCGGACGTGAATGCCAGCATTCTTGCTACCCTGATAGCAAAAGAGGCGGGTGTAAAATCGGTATGGGTAAAAGCTAACGACCGATTCCAAGCTCGCGTTCTGCAAAAAATTGGTGCAGACCACATCATCATGCCAGAGCGCGATATGGGCATTCGTGTGGCGCGCAAAATGCTGGATAAACGCGTACTCGAATTTCATCCATTGGGTAGCGGATTAGCGATGACAGAGTTTGTTGTTGGCTCGCGTTTGATGGGTAAAACGTTAAGCGATTTGGCGCTGTGCAAGGTCGAAGGCGTGCAAGTGTTGGGCTTTAAACGTGGCCCTGAAATCATCAAAGCGCCCGATATGAGCACCACGCTTGAAATCGGCGATCTCATTATTGTGGTTGGCCCGCAAGACAAGTTGGCAAACAAGCTGAAATCATTATGACGCAATTTCATCAGAGAGGCGTTTTTTACGTCCCAGACGGCAAACGAGATAAAGCGAAAGGTGGCGAACCGCGCATTATATTGCTGAGCTTTCTCGGAGTGTTATTGCCTTCTGCTGTTCTGCTTACGCTACCGGTTTTTTCGGTTTCTGGTCTGTCTATTACTGACGCGTTGTTTACCGCGACTTCAGCCATTAGTGTGACGGGATTGGGTGTGGTCGATACTGGCCAACATTTTACGCTCGCGGGTAAAATTCTTCTGATGTGTTTGATGCAGATCGGCGGCTTAGGGCAAATGACCTTATCTGCGGTGCTGCTCTATATGTTTGGGGTGCGCTTGAGTCTACGTCAGCAAGCATTAGCCAAAGAAGCACTTGGCCAAGAAAGGCAAGTCAACCTGCGTCGTTTGGTGAAAAAGATCGTCACATTTGCGCTGGTGGCAGAGGCGATAGGTTTTGTCTTCCTCTCGTATCGTTGGGTGCCAGAAATGGGTTGGCAGACGGGCATGTTCTATGCGCTGTTTCATTCTATTTCGGCTTTCAACAATGCTGGCTTCGCTCTCTTCTCTGACAGCATGATGAGTTTTGTCAACGATCCGTTAGTGAGTTTCACCTTAGCTGGTCTGTTTATCTTTGGCGGCTTGGGTTTTACTGTGATTGGTGACGTTTGGCGACATTGGCGTAAAGGTTTCCACTTCTTACATATTCACACCAAAATCATGTTGATTGCCACGCCGTTACTGCTGTTGGTGGGAACGGTGCTGTTTTGGCTTTTGGAACGTCACAACCCCAACACCATGGGGTCGCTCACTATTGGCGGGCAATGGTTGGCCGCTTTCTTCCAATCAGCCAGTGCGCGGACAGCGGGTTTTAACAGTGTTGATTTAACGCAGTTCACGCAACCGGCATTACTCATCATGATCGTTTTGATGTTGATTGGTGCGGGTTCGACCTCTACGGGTGGCGGTATCAAGGTGTCTACTTTTGCTGTCGCGTTTATGGCGACGTGGACGTTCTTGCGTCAAAAGAAACACGTGGTGATGTTTAGGAGAACGGTAAACTGGCCAACGGTAACGAAGTCACTGGCAATCATTGTGGTGAGCGGAGCGATTCTCACCACCGCGATGTTTTTGTTGATGCTGACGGAGAAAGCTTCTTTTGACAAAGTGATGTTCGAAACGATTTCTGCTTTTGCAACGGTTGGGCTTACTGCAGGTTTGACAGCAGAGCTTTCAGAACCAGGTAAGTACATCATGATCGTCGTGATGATCATTGGCCGTATTGGACCTTTGACGCTCGCATATATGTTAGCGAGACCAGAACCAACCTTGATTAAGTACCCAGAAGACACGGTTCTTACTGGTTGATTTGTCAGTAATAAGCAAAATGAATGCAAATTAACGCATTGAATTTAAAGTGATATTTTGACTTTTTGAGCGTCGATTGGTCATCGGCGCTCAAACATTTATAAATAACGTGGTCTTCTGCTCAAATTTTCTTTTTGATCCCCTTGTCAGTATTCCCTTATCCTTTCATTTCTGTACCATTCATTCACTTAATTTATATCTAATGCGTAAGTAACCATCAGGTAACCGCTCATTAAATTGATGGGTATCTGAGTTCGTTTTACGCGTAGTGAATTGAAAAGATGGAGCCGTACTTTGAAATTCCACACCCTTGCCTTGACCATGCTGACTGCACTTGTTGCCGGAAACAGTATGGCAACGACACCACCATCGCCAATTTGGCATCCGATTACGTTGAGTGACGGAAGCAATAGCGAGGCGATTTTACGCGGAACTGCTGATTTCCATTGGTTTGAAGACAAACAAGGCAATGCCTTGATTCAGGAAGATGGTGTTTGGTTTTTTGCTCAGATCCAGCGTAATTCAGACACCCCTGAGTTGCTCTCGACTGGTATTGAGAAAACCCAATCCAGTGATGCGCCTGATTCAGCGAAGTTTCGTCCTGACGTGCAAGTTAAGCCGGAGCTGTCTTCGTTAAAAGCGATTGAACCTATGGCTCGCCAAAACTTATTGCGCACGGCACAAGGTTATCAGGCGATGAGCAGCTCGAGCGTGAAACAGCAGCCTCTGTTGGTTGTGCAGGTTTCTTTTAACGATCAAGCGATGGTGCACAATTTCGAGCAACGTGTTTTCGACACGAATGGCCAAAGCGTTGTGGATTACTTTGATAAAAACTCTCAAGGTAAATTCAAAGTCGTCCCAGCTATCGAGAGTTACGGCACCGCGAATGATGGTGTGATCAATGTGTCCGTGGCACAAAGCCACCCAAATTGTCACTCTAGTTCTAGCGACACCACATGTACGGCCAAGCTGAACGCCGTGTTTACAGAGGCCTACCAAAAACTGGATCCGTACTTCAATCTTTCTGCTTACGACAGTAACCAAGATGGAGCCGTTGAACCTTCAGAGTTGTCAGTGATGTTTATCTTTGCTGGTGGTGACCGTTCAACCGGATTCCTTGACCGTCCTGCTATCTGGCCACACAAATTCTCTCACAATGATGTCACGCTAGATGGCAAAAAGATCACTGACTACTGCGTGTTTGCTGACTACCAAGTTGATCATCAAGCGACGTTGGGTGTGATCGTACATGAGCTTGGCCACTTAATGCTTGGCTTGCCGGATTTGTACGCAAGGAACAGTGATGCTTCGATCGGTTCTTGGGGCGTGATGGGCGGTGGTTCATGGGCACAGAAACCGGGAGACTCATACGCAGGAGACACGCCGGTGAACATGAGTGCGTGGAGCAAACACGCCGCTGGTTTCGTTGTACCAACGATCACTCATGAAAGCCCGATGCCTATTTCCGTGAACAACGACGACGTCAAATTGGTGTATCTCGACCCATACTTAAAAGAGTTTGGCCCACGCGTGTATTTGGAAAACCGTACCTTTAGCGGTTACGACCGAGCATTGGCGGCAGAAGGGGTATTAGCGACGTCTGTGAACGTCCAGAACCGCTTTAACGATGTTGGCGCGATGCAGGTTCAAATCATGCAGGCTGATGGTCTGAATGAGTTAGAAAATGATGGAAGCAGTGATGCTGGCGATTTGTATCCTAACGGTGGCACTGAGATTTCCGACACTTCTAATCCAGGACTTCAAGCAATTGCTGGGTTTGAAACTGGTGTTCGTATTTCTAACATTGCTAGCAGTACGAATGGCGGCAGTTTCTCCCTTGAGCAAGCGAGCGAGCCAAACAAATCGGCTTGGCTGAACTCTCTCTATCAAGGTTATGTGTTTGCTAGTAGCACAAATACGCTGGCGGTTTCACTAGATTTAAATAACGCTACAGAACTGGATGGTATTCAGCTGTACGCGCAAAGAAGCAGCCTTCAAAGTGACATGACTTACCGAGTATGGCGATTCCCATTCTCAGGTAATGCGGGTTACCGTTTGGTGTTAGACCAAGACAGCGCTGAACTGCTACAACAAGGTTCTTTCCAAAAATCATCACGAATCTTATTCCCTCAGCCAAGTCAACTAAGTGCTGGTCAGCATCTGTTGGTGGTGGAATTGGAAGGCGGTGAGTTTGAAGCGAACTTTGATTTTGGTCGTGTTCTAAAAACTGAAAAATCCTCTTTACCTGTGATGTGGACAGGCAGCAATAGCGATATGTACACATTTGGTTTGAATCAGACAGGCTTCTCTTTCGTACCGTTTGCCGCGCTGCTGAATGTGGATGCGAGTCATGTCGTTGAGGCAAAAGCAGACTCATTGCAAACCGATAAGAACAAGTCAATCGAGTTGAACTTGATGGACAATGACTTTATGGCCGTTGGTTATCAGTTCAATGTGGACATCGTTCAACAACCAGAACATGGCACCATTTCGGGTAATCAGTACCAACCTGACATGAACTTTGTTGGTTTGGATCGTTTTCAATATCGTTTGTTGTCGATTGATGGTGCCTACTCATCTTCAATCGTGAATGTTCAGGTGGAAGTGCTTGGCAGCAACGAAGCGCCAGTTGCCGTGATTAATGTTGATAATCAAGACATGACGGTTGGGCAGCGAGTCACGCTGTCTGCGTTAAATAGTACGGATGCTGATGGTGACGTGTTGAGTTATCGATGGGAGCAGTTGGCTGGCACTTCAGTTTCTCTTGGCAATGCAACCAGTGTTAGCGCAAGCTTTACGGTGCCTCAAGGTGCAAAAGCGGGTGAGGTTCTGACATTCCGTCTTACGGTTGCGGATCCAAGTAGCGAAACTTCCAGTGCGACCATCGATTTAACCGTGCGAAACTCAGCTCCAATTACGCTAGCGGATACGGCGACAGTAGCCGTCGGTGAAAGCATTGTGATTGATGCAGCGGGCAATGATTCGGACGTGAACGGCGATAAACTGGTTGTACAAAGTGTACAAAACTTAACGGGCGTAGGAATCGCGAGTGTAGAGAACGGAAAAATCCGCTTTCAAGCACCGGATAGTCCGGCTGACGGTATCAAGCTGCAATACACGGTTTCGGATGGCAAAGGTGCGACTGCAACGGGTGAAGTGACCGTGACGGTTGTTGCTTCTTTGAAAACAACGACGTTCAAAAATTCGGAGGGTGGCGGCAGTGTTTCTTATTGGGCTCTGATGTTACTCGCTGTATTGGGCTGGCGACGCCGCGTCTAAAACGGTATTAAATTTACGGTATAAGCCACTCGCATCGAGTGGCTTATTTTTTGTGTCTGATTTATTTCGACTTTGCTCTCATTATCTTATGAGATGTGTTTCTCATTATTTTTAAAGCGATTTTTCTACTCTGCGGTTACCCTAAGGGCAGATTTTTACAAATTAAGGATGTTGTATGTCAACCGAGGACTTTTCTGTTTCGGCAGTATGCCGAGAAGCGGCAGTGATGGTCAGAAGGAACCTACTCGCAATTGTCATTGCTTGTATTCCATTAATCATCGTGCACTCAATTTTTGTGTTTATGTATCCTGAAATGACGGGGCAAGATCAAGCGAGCGTCCAAGAAGGAAACATCACGGGATTTTATTTCGTCACAATCGTTTTATACCCACTTGTTGCTGCGATGGCTGCTGTGCGTGTGCACCGGATTTATTTGGTTGGCGATTACATGCACTCGGCGTTGGATGTGTTTCGTTTGTCGGCCCGAGAATTCCGTTTCATTGGCTGGTGGATATTGTTTGGACTGATGATGATGCTCGTCATTGGTATCCCAATCTTTGTATTGTCGTTTATCTACATTGCAGAAAGCGGTGAACCCGATTTTGTCGCCATGGCGTTTATCACAACAGTTGCAAGCATTCCAGGCTATTGGGTGATGGCGCGTTGGTCGTTTGTTCTGCCAGCGACCGCAATGGATCATCAGCCGCGCAGTTTGCGTCGTTCATGGAACCAAAGCAGACCATACAACAAGCAAGTATTCATTTTGATGGGATTAATTCCATTAGGTGCAGGATTACTCAGTCAGCTTATCTTTAGCCACTTTACGAATTTCTTCATGCTGAGTTTTGTTGGCGTTGCCTATGGTATTTTCGGCGCGTACCAGCTGGCATTGTTATCGTTGAGCTATAAAACGGTCGTGGATATCGAACGCGCTCGTTTTGATACGCCATCAGAGCCACCAAAAACGGGTGAAGAATTTTCCGCTTAATCAATTTGATCGTTTTTACATACCACCTCCGTTTGTGAGGTGGTATGTAGCGGGTGAATACCTTTCCTGCCGTCTTCGCGTTATCCACGCAAAATACCCATGCCCATTTCATGGCTGAATGACAGTGACGTTCACACGTATACTGACAACAGTACTTCTTTTTATTAAGGAACCCCACATGTCCATTTGGCAACGGGTCAGTTTCACCCATCGCTTTAGTCAATTACCGTCTGCTTTCTATACTTTGGTCGAGCCACAACCCTTGGATAATACTCGCTGGGTTGCTTGGAATGGTGAGTTTGCGCAGCAGTTTGGTTTACCAGCAGAGCAAAACGATGAGCTATTGGCGGTTTTTTCTGGGCAAAGCGAATTCGAACCGTTTCGTCCTCTGGCGATGAAATACGCAGGGCATCAGTTTGGCGTCTACAACCCAGACTTGGGCGATGGACGTGGATTGCTGTTGGCGGAAATTGAGCATCAAAATGGCACTTGGTTTGATATTCACCTTAAAGGCGCGGGGCTAACACCCTACTCGCGAATGGGGGACGGCAGGGCGGTGTTGCGCTCAACCATTCGTGAATATCTATGTAGTGAAGCCATGGCGGGGCTTGGGATCCCGACGACTCGTGCTCTTGGCATGATGGTTAGTGACACGCCTGTTTATCGCGAGAAAACAGAATTCGGTGCAATGTTGATTCGTATGGCGGAGACCCACGTGCGTTTTGGCCATTTCGAGCACCTTTTCTATACCAATCAATTGGCAGAGCAAAAGTTGCTGGCGGACAAAGTCATCGAGTGGCACTTTGCTGATAGTGCGTCGGCAGAGAAGCCATACGCTGCAATGTTTGGCGAAATTGTTCAGAAAACAGCGGACATGATTGCTTACTGGCAAGCGTATGGGTTTGCTCATGGCGTGATGAACACCGATAACATGTCAATTCTCGGGCAAACCTTTGATTACGGGCCATTTGGTTTTCTCGACGATTATGAACCGGGGTACATTTGTAACCATTCTGATTATCAGGGGCGTTATGCGTTCGAGCAGCAACCGCGAATTGCCCTGTGGAATCTTTCTGCTTTGGCACATGCCTTATCACCGCTCGTCGAGCGAGAAGATTTAGAACAGGCATTGAGCCAATTTGAAGGGCGTTTAAGCCAGCAGTTTAGCTGCTTGATGCGCAGTAAGCTGGGTTTGAAAACAAAAATTGCAGAAGACGGACGTTTGTTTGAGTCGATGTTTGAACTGCTTAATCAGAATCATACCGACTACACACGATTCTTTAGAGCGTTGTCCAACCTCGATAAACAGCCAGCGCAAGAGGTCATTGATTTGTTTATTGACCGGGAAGCCGCCCAAGCGTGGCTTGATTTGTATTTGGCTCGATGTGAGCTGGAGGTAGATGAAATTGGTGAGCCGATTTCAGCCGAACAGCGTTGTGAACAGATGCGCCAAGCCAACCCGAAATACATTCTTCGCAACTACCTTGCGCAATTGGCTATCGATAAAGCTGAGGAAGGGGATTTCAGCGAAGTTCACCGTCTTGCTGAGATACTTCGCCATCCATACGATTCGCAACCAGAGTTTGAAGCGTATGCCAAACTGCCGCCTGAGTGGGGGAAAAAGATGGAGATCAGCTGCTCCTCATAAATGGGTCATTTTCCACCCATATCCTTTGGGTTTGTGGGTGGATTTCCCTCCTTTTGTCTCTCGCTTGTCAATTTTAATATCTTAATGGATTGATTTTAAATAAAAAAATAGTTGGTCTGTTAATTGCTCTTTGATGAACATCCGTACCCATCACCTTAACTTCATGGACGGGATGGGATGTGATTTATCAAGGAGAATAATAATGTTAAAGCCTCTAACCCTACTATCTGTCTCTGCTCTTGCTGTTACCAGTTTTAATGCCGCTGCGAATTGTGACCCAGGTGAAACGGTCATCAAATTCAGCCACGTGACTAATGCGGACAAACACCCAAAAGGCATTGCTGCTTCGTTGCTTGAAAAACGTGTCAACGAAGAAATGAACGGCAAAGTGTGCATGCAGGTGTTTCCAAACTCAACGCTTTACGATGATGACAAAGTGTTGGAAGCTCTTCTAAATGGTGATGTTCAACTCGCTGCTCCTTCTCTTTCTAAGTTTGAGAAATTCACCAAGAAGTATCGCCTTTTCGATCTGCCTTTCTTGTTTGATGATGTCGCTGCGGTTGACCGCTTCCAAAACTCTGAAGCGGGAGAGAAGCTGAAAAACTCAATGAAACGTCGTGGTCTACAAGGCATTGCGTTCTGGCACAACGGTATGAAGCAAATGTCTGCCAATAAACCTCTGATGGTGCCAAGCGATGCGAAAGGGCTTAAGTTCCGCGTCCAAGCTTCTGACGTTCTTGTTGCCCAGTTCGAGCAACTTGGCGCAAACCCTCAAAAAATGTCCTTCAAAGAAGTTTACGGCGGTCTACAAACGAAGGTTATCGATGGTCAAGAGAACACTTGGTCAAACATCTACGGTAAGAAGTTCTTCGAAGTTCAAGATGGCATCACGGAAACCAACCACGGTATTTTGGATTACCTCGTTGTGACGTCGAACGATTTTTGGCAGAAGCTACCAGAAGATCAGCGTGAACAGCTCAATACCATCATTCAAGAAGTGACTGTTGAGCGTAACGCGGAATCGACCAAAGTGAACTTGGCGAATAAAAACAACATCATCGAAGCGGGTGGTGTGGTTCGTACGCTAACGCCAGAGCAGCGTCAAGAGTGGGTGACGGCTCTGCAACCAGTGTGGAAAAAGTTTGAGAAAGACATTGGTTCTGACCTGATTGAAGCGGCTTTGGCTTCAAACCAACAATAACAAAAACGATATCCATTCGCCCTCGGACTCTCTCTAAGCCGAGCTGAGGATGAGGGCTTTTTCCCTTTACTGATGACGTGATGTAATTATGGAACCGACTTTTTTTGCCAAGGCTGGACGAATCACCGATGCCATTGAAGAAACCTTGATTGCTTTCTTCTTAGGTGCGATGACATTGCTGACGTTTGCTAATGTCATTTTTCGCTATGTCTTTAACGATAATATTCTCTGGGCGTTAGAGCTCACCGTATTCATGTTCGCGTGGATGGTTTTAGTTGGCGCTTCGTACGGTGTGAAAAAACACTTTCACATTGGCGTGGATGTCATCATCAATATCGTACCTGAAGGGCGCCGTAAACTCCTTGCGCTAGTCGCAGCGGCCTGCTGCCTAACCTTTTCGATTCTGCTTTTGATTGGTGCTTGGAATTATTGGTATCCCTTTGCGACAGAGCGCGCATGGTATGAAACCGACGATATCCCAATGCCTGAGTTTTTACAGTTCTTAGCGGATTGGCTTAATGAAGGCGAGCGCTACGAAAAACTGCCACGCTTTATTCCTTATTTCGCTTTGCCGCTTGGTATGGCGATGCTCACTTTCCGTTTTTTACAAGTCACTTGGCAGATCGCTACAGGCAAGCTGGATCGCTTGATTGCAGGTCATGAAGCTGAGGAAGAACTGGAAGCCTTAAAAGAAGAAATGAGTGAAGCTGGCGATGCCATGACTCCTCGTTCCTCGAACGATTCTGAGCACAAGGAGCGCTAAGCCATGGATATTTTACTACTGTTTTTAATGGTGATTGGCTTCATGCTCATTGGTGTGCCAATCGCAATTTCTCTGGGTCTTTCCAGTGTACTTTTCTTAATGCTGCATTCCGATGCTTCTTTGGCGTCAGTTGCTCAAACGCTGTTTAACGCCTTTGCTGGTCACTATACATTGTTGGCGATACCTTTCTTCATTTTGGCCTCAAGTTTTATGTCGACAGGTGGCGTTGCAAAGCGAATCATCCGATTTGCGATTGCCATTGTTGGTTGGTTCCGTGGTGGTCTCGCCATGGCTTCCGTTGTGGCATGTATGATGTTTGCAGCACTGTCTGGCTCTTCACCAGCAACCGTGGTCGCTATCGGTAGTATCGTCATTGCGGGGATGATCAAAAACGGTTACTCGAAAGAGTTTGCTGCGGGTGTTATCTGTAACGCAGGTACTTTGGGGATCTTGATTCCGCCATCGATCGTGATGGTGGTGTATGCAGCGGCGACCGATGTGTCAGTGGGGCGTATGTTCCTTGGTGGTGTGATCCCGGGTTTGCTGGCTGGCGTGATGTTGATGATCGCTATCTACATTGCGGCGAGGATTAAGAATCTACCTAAGCAACCATTCGTGGGATGGAAAGAAACGTTTGATGCCGCCAAAGATGCGAGTTGGGGCTTGTTGCTGGTGGTGATCATCCTTGGCGGTATCTATGGCGGCATTTTCACACCAACAGAGGCTGCGGCAGTTGCGGCGGTGTACTCATTCTTGATCGCGAACTTTATCTACAAAGACATGGGACCATTTGCTGATAAGCAAAACACCAAACCAGCGATAGTCAAAGTGATTCAGACCTTTGTGCATGAAGACACTAAGCATACCTTGTATGAAGCAGGCAAGCTTACCATCATGCTGCTGTTTATCATTGCTAATGCACTGATCTTAAAACACGTACTGACTGAAGAACGTATCCCTCAGATGATCACGGAATCGATGCTGTCTGCGGGTCTTGGACCAATTACGTTCTTGATAGTTGTGAACTTATTGCTCCTGATCGGTGGTCAGTTTATGGAGCCTTCGGGCTTATTGATCATCGTTGCTCCTTTGGTGTTCCCAATTGCCATTGCGCTGGGCATCGACCCAATTCACCTCGGTATCATGATGGTGGTGAACATGGAAATCGGCATGATAACGCCACCAGTTGGGTTGAATCTGTTTGTAACGGCTGGGGTGGCAAGAATGTCGATGATGAATGTTGTAAAAGCGGCATTGCCATGGGTGGGTGTCATGTTCTTGTTTTTGATAATTGTGACTTATGTACCTTGGGTATCAACTTGGTTACCTACGACCTTGATGGGGCCAGAAATAATCACTAAATAACACATTTTCCGAATTACATTCACTCAACCAAAAAGAGGTGTGAGCAATCACACCTCTTCGTCTATGGATTTAAAATCTTGTTTTCTCGGATCGGGATGGACTCTGCGCTCATAGCCGTGCCACTTCTTTTTGTTTTTACGTCGGTCTTCACCGGAGCGCCTTTCTTCTTGATACTGGCCGTCTACCATCACTGTATCGGTAATGATCGGTATCCTCACTTTTTCATTCATATCCATATGAGCCCAATAATTGCCTTAGAAAAATTATGATTCAAGTTGGATATAATACCAATCGTGCGAACCTGTTTTATTTATAGAGCTCTTTATCTATCTGATAGCGTTGCATTTTGTCATACAGCGTTTTTCGAGGCACATTCAACTGTTCCATCGTTTGTTTGATGCTGCCATTGTTTTCTAGTAGCGCATTTTCTATCGCTGCCTTTTCAAACTCCGCCACTTGCTCTGCAAGGCTACTGGTTGAGGCGGGGATGGAACTTGGTTCGCCTAATTGGATTAGTTTACCTAATAAAACGAAACGCTCTGCTGCATTGCGCAGTTCTCGGACATTCCCCGGCCAATCGTGAGCCATTAGCTGGGCCAAATCTTGTGCTGAAAGGCTTGGCGAACTTTTACCATAGCGCGACGCCGCAACTAAAAGAAAATGGTGGAAAAGGGCAGGGATGTCTTCCTTGCGTTCACGTAAGGGGGGTAAATCTAGCGTAACCACGTTGAGGCGATAGTAGAGGTCTTGACGAAATGTGCCTTGTTCCGCCGCACGTTTAAGTTCCAC
This sequence comes from Vibrio sp. YQ_11, assembly GCF_043103065.1. Taxonomy (NCBI): domain Bacteria; kingdom Pseudomonadati; phylum Pseudomonadota; class Gammaproteobacteria; order Vibrionales; family Vibrionaceae; genus Vibrio; species Vibrio sp. YQ_11. Next base: position 189,398 of record NZ_JBICJM010000035.1, read on the forward strand.
TTTCGTTGCCGCGACAACGCGAATGTCGAGAGGTAAAAGTTCGTTTGAGCCAACGCGTTCAATCACGCGCTCTTGCAGGACGCGCAACAAACGAATTTGTGCCTGAATTGGCATCGATTCGATTTCATCTAAGAAGAGTGTGCCGCCCTGCGCAAATTCAAACTTACCAATACGCCGACTTTCTGCGCCCGTAAATGCGCCTTTTTCATGACCATAGAGTTCGCTTTCAATTAAGTTTTCTGGCACCGCGCCACAGTTCACCGCCACAAAGTTATTGTTTCTACGAGAACTTTGTTCGTGCAGTGAGCGGGCGATAAGCTCTTTACCTGTACCTGTTTCGCCAAACAGCAGAATATCGGCATCTGTATCAGCAATGTGGGTGATGGTTTCTCGCAGCGTTTGGATGCTGGTGGTTTCACCGATGATTCGGGGGCCAAGCGTTTGGCTTGCTTTGAGTGATTGACGAAGTTTCTCATTTTCGTTCGTCAGTTGGCGTCTTTCAATGGCGCGCTTTACGGTTTCAACCAAGTGTTCTGGCGCAAAAGGTTTCTCTATAAAATCGTAGGCCCCTTGGTGTAACGCATTTACGGCCATAGAGATGTCACCATGGCCTGTAATCATGATGACTGGCAGGTTTGGGTCGCGTTGAACTAACGTGGTTAACAGGTCCATGCCTGAAATACCAGGTAAGCAGATGTCGGTCACAATCACACCAGCTTCGTCGCTTTGTTTCATGGCTAACAAGGCGGATTCCGCATCGGAAAAAAAAGTCGCTTCGATATCGGCTAGCTCAAACGTTTGTTCTATTGCTAATCGAAGGTCGGCTTCATCATCAATAAAAAACACCTGACACATTATCTTATCCTTCTGATTGTTCGGTGCGTTGGCATATTGGTAAACACAATGAGAATCGAGCGCCACCTTGGGCACGGTTGTGAGCACTCAAGCTGCCGTTCATGCCAGCCAATATTTGCTGAGATATAGAAAGCCCTAATCCCAATCCATTCTTTTTAGTTGTTAAAAACGGTTCGCAAAGTTCGGACAGTGTGTGCGAACCAAGCCCAGGGCCATTGTCATCGACATGAATCATCACTTTGTTTTCATCCGTATCCGTTTCAACGAGCAACCACACTTGTTTATCTTGTTGTTCTTTTACGGCTTCAATCGCGTTCGTCAGCAAGTTAACCAGAACTTGCTCCAATTGAATGGTATTGATTTGAACCTCGATGTCGTCAGTAGGAAGTTCGGTAGCAAGTAGAACACGAGCAGATTTAAAAGCGGGTTTCATGAGCTCTTTTGATGAGGCTATCACGGGCAACAGACGTGTTTGGGTAAGCTCATTGCCGCTGGCCTTTTTGGCAAACGAACGCAATTGCTGGCTGATGTTTGCCATTCTGTCTGTGAGGGCTGAAATGCGAGTGAGATTGTCTTCCACTCGGTCATACTTTTCTTTCTGAAGGAACAATTTTCCATTCTCAGCAAAGCTACGAATGGCTGCCAACGGATTATTCAGCTCATGGCTGATGCTCGCTGACATTTGACCGAGAACTGCCAGCTTAGCCGCTTGAATCAACTCATCTTGGGTCAAACGCAGTGTTTGCTCCGTTTCGGTTCGCTGCGCAATTTCAGCCTGTAACTCTGCTGTTCGTGCCATGACTTGAAATTCTAACTTCTGATTCGCTTCTTGTTGGATTCGTTCTAACTGCAAATGACGTTGTTGGCGGTGATAAATCAACTGGCCAATCAAGAACAAAACCGTAAAGGCCAACGTAAGTACAACGATATAGCCCATCGTAACCCAAACGATGGATTGTTTTGGCGAAAGCACGCGAATCGTTAACTTTAACTCGGGCAAAGGCAGTGAAGAGACAACCAGTGTCCCTTTATTGTAGGGGTAGCCTTGTTTCAGTTCAGAATTTGGCGCATTCAAGTTGCCGACAAAGCCCAATGTCGTAATCGGTGTGTCGAGATATTGTCTACTCGTCCAAACTTGCTTTTTATCTGCATCACTTAACGGTTGTAGGCTTTTGAATAGCCAATCCTGCCGGCTGCTCATAAAGACAATATTGTGAGGGTCGCTGGCGACGAACACGCTGTCAGGTTGTTGCCAGTTATCTTCAATTTTACTCAAGTCCATTTTTACGACCACGATGCCTAACATGCCGCCAGCATAAATTATTGGATATGAGTAGTAATAGCCACGTTGGCCGGATGTTGAGCCCAGAGCGTAATATTGGCTGCTTTCACCGCTGATGGCTTGTTTAAAGTAAGGTCTAAAAGCAAAGTTGCGTCCAATAAAAGAGCGCTTTTTACGCCAGTTACTTGCGGCAATGGTCGTGCCCCATTGATCAATCAAATAAGTATCTGCCGCTTCAATAACGTTGTTCACCGATTCTAGATAGCGATTGGTGATTTCGAGTTGAGCGCTATTTGAAGGATTCAGTAGGGCTTCAAAAAGAGGATCATCTTTGGCTAAAAGATTGGGTATATGGGCGTATTTATCGAGCTTATTTTTGATGTGGCTAGAAAATTGTTCGAGCTGTGATTGGTGTTTATCTAGCAAAGATTGATAGCTGTGTTGCCACACCCAGCGCCCGCCCACAATGGCGCACAGGAAATATAAGGCGAAAAAAATCAGTAAAATACGATTTCGTTGAGACATCCTTGCATTCCTATTACACGTCCTTTTTATGCCTTTAGAAATGTTAATGGGTTGTAGGGATGATGGGGGATTTAGTTTTCAACTCTGTGGAGTAAAACAAGAGCAAGATCTCTTTTTACGCTTTTCAATAAAAAAAGCAGTCGATTCTCTTGAAAAAGTCGCTATTGTCCCCATTCTAGATATGCTGACGCGCTCATTGGGTGTTTTAATCCCATTTTTGGCAAAAAAATGAGTCAGCTTTCGAGAATTTAGCGCAGACAATGTCCACATGGTGGCTATTGGCTCGACAGGGTTGCGACAGATCGCTAGAATGTCGCGTCTAAAAATTCTGTCCTGAGGCTAATAGGAGATACCTTTGATATTTCTGTCGAAGATATCACTGATTAGTCTGGTGCTGAGAATCAGCATCAATACTCGATTTTAAATTAGGTGTTCGGACAGAACACTACACAAGGATGAAGCGTTAACTTAAAGAGTTACGCTCATACGCTCGGATAACCGAGCCACTTTAGAGGTTTATAAATAATGCAAGTTACTGTTGAAACGCTAGAGGGCCTAGAGCGCCGTCTAAACATTACTGTTCCAGCTGCAAACATCGAAGATGCTGTAACAGCTGAACTACGCAACATCGCTAAAAACCGTCGTTTCGATGGTTTCCGTAAGGGTAAAGTGCCTCTAAAAATGGTTGCTAAGATGTACGGCAAAGCAGTACGTCAAGACGTTCTTGGTGAAGTTATGCAACGTCACTTCATCGAAGCGATCGTAAAAGAGAAAATCAACCCAGCTGGCGCTCCAACTTTCGCTCCTGTAGAAAACAAAGAAGGTGCAGACCTAGTTTTCACAGCAACTTTTGAAGTTTACCCAGAAGTTGAACTAAAAGGCCTAGAAAACATCACTGTTGAGAAGCCTCTAACTGAAGTTAAAGAAGCAGACGTAGAAGAGATGATCGAAACTCTACGTAAGCAACAAGCAACTTGGGTTGAAGTTGAAGAAGCAGCAGAAGCTGGCAAACGCGTAAGCATCGATTTCGTTGGTTCTATCGACGGCGAAGAGTTTGAAGGCGGTAAAGCTGAGAACTTCCCACTAGAAATGGGCGCTGGTCGCATGATCCCTGGTTTCGAAGACGGTATCGCAGGTAAAACTGCTGGTATGGAATTCGACATCGACGTAACTTTCCCAGAAGATTACCACGCTGAAAACCTAAAAGGTAAAGCGGCTAAGTTCGCAATCAAAGTGAACAAAGTTGAAGCTCGTGAACTTCCAGAACTAAACGACGAATTCGTTGCTAAGTTCGGTGTTGCTGAAGGCGGCGTAGACGCACTTAAAGCTGAAGTACGTAAGAACATGGAACGCGAACTTAAGCAAGCTGTTAAGACTCGCATCAAAGAGCAAGCAATCGAAGGTCTAGTTAAAGAAAACGAAATCGACGTTCCTGCTGCACTTATCGAGCAAGAAATCCACGTTCTACGTCAACAAGCGGCACAACGCTTCGGTGGTAACCCAGAAGCAGCTGCACAGCTTCCACGTGAACTGTTCGAAGAACAAGCTAAGCGTCGCGTAGTTGTTGGTCTTCTACTAGGTGAAGTAATCAAGTCTGAAGAGCTAAAAGCGGACGACGAGAAAGTTAAAGCTCTAATCGAAGAAATGGCTACTGCATACGAAGATCCATCAGAAGTTATTGCTTACTACGAGCAAAACGAGCAAATGATGAACAACATGCGTAACGTAGCTCTAGAAGAGCAAGCAATCGACGCGATCATCGCTAAAGCACAGGTTACTGAAAAAGAAGTAGGCTTCAACGAGCTACTTAACCAACAACCTGCTGCTTAATAAGCAATATCTTGCGTAGAAGGTTGACTTAACGTTAACTATTCTGCTAACAATGGTCCGTATGATAGTCATCATCCGGGCCATTTATTTTAGGGACATAAGAATATGAGCTACCAAGAAAAAAATGCAATGTCGCCAATTATGGACGCACTAGTACCAATGGTGGTTGAGCAAACTTCCCGAGGCGAGCGTTCTTACGACATCTACTCACGTCTACTTAAAGAGCGCGTGATTTTTTTAACTGGTCAAGTGGAAGACCACATGGCAAACCTTGTCGTGGCTCAGCTACTTTTCCTAGAATCTGAAAATCCAGATAAAGACATTTTCCTATACATCAACTCTCCAGGCGGCAGCGTAACTGCAGGTATGTCAATTTACGACACAATGCAGTTTATTAAACCCAATGTAAGCACTGTATGTATGGGTCAAGCTTGTTCTATGGGCGCATTCCTGCTTGCAGGTGGTGCTGCTGGTAAACGTTACGTTCTTCCTAACTCACGTGTGATGATCCACCAACCACTAGGTGGTTTCCAGGGTCAAGCTTCTGATATCCAAATCCATGCTCAGGAAATCCTGACCATTAAACAGAAGCTAAACAACCTGTTAGCAGAACATACTGGCCAGCCTCTTGAAGTGATTGAGCGCGATACCGATCGTGACAACTTCATGTCAGCAGAGCAGGCTGTGGAATACGGTATCGTGGATGCAGTGTTGAGCCATCGCGGCGCGTAATTTAGCCAGCGCATTTTGGCAAAAATTGATATACACTCATTCATGAAGAGTAAAGGCTAAGAGGTTAGCGAATGACAGATAAAAGCAAAGAAAGTGGCAGCGGTAAATTGCTGTACTGTTCTTTCTGCGGCAAAAGTCAGCACGAAGTTCGCAAGCTAATCGCAGGTCCGTCAGTTTACATTTGCGACGAGTGTGTCGACCTATGTAACGATATTATTCGCGAAGAAATCAAGGATGTTCTCCCTAAGAAAGAATCTGAAGCGTTACCAACGCCAAAACAGATCCGTGAACACCTTGACGACTATGTGATCGGACAAGATTACGCGAAAAAAGTGCTCGCAGTTGCGGTATATAACCACTACAAGCGTTTACGCAATGGTGATACAACGAGCGAAGGTGTGGAGCTTGGTAAAAGTAACATCCTTCTAATTGGTCCTACAGGTAGTGGTAAAACGCTGCTTGCTGAGACGCTAGCTCGATTCTTGGATGTGCCATTCACAATGGCAGACGCAACCACACTAACCGAAGCTGGTTATGTGGGTGAAGACGTTGAAAACATCATCCAAAAGCTTCTGCAAAAATGTGATTACGATGTAGCGAAGGCTGAACGCGGCATTGTTTACATTGACGAAATTGACAAAATTTCTCGCAAAGCTGAAAACCCATCAATTACGCGTGACGTATCTGGTGAAGGTGTTCAGCAAGCGCTATTGAAACTTATCGAAGGTACGGTTGCTTCAGTTCCACCTCAAGGTGGTCGTAAGCATCCACAGCAAGAATTCCTACAAGTGGACACGTCTAAGATCCTGTTCATCTGTGGTGGTGCATTTGCTGGTTTAGATAAAGTTATCGAACAGCGTGTAGCTACGGGTACTGGTATCGGCTTTGGTGCAGAAGTGCGCTCGAAGAACGAAACCAAAACCGTCGGCGAACTGTTTACTCAGGTTGAGCCAGAAGATCTAGTGAAGTATGGTTTGATTCCAGAATTCATTGGTCGTCTTCCTGTGACAACAACACTGACAGAGCTTGATGAAGAAGCGTTGATTCAGATCCTATGTGAACCGAAAAACGCACTGACCAAGCAGTATGCAGCATTGTTTGAGCTAGAAAACGCAGAGCTTGAATTCCGTGAAGATGCCCTTCGTGCTATCGCGAAGAAAGCAATGGAACGTAAGACAGGTGCTCGTGGTTTGCGTTCAATTCTGGAAAGTGTTCTGCTTGAAACCATGTACGAACTGCCATCTGCGACAGATGTAAGTAAAGTCGTGATTGATGAATCCGTCATCAATGGTGAGTCAGAACCACTGCTTATTTACAGCAATGCCGACAATCAGGCAGCTGGAGCAGAATAAATTCAGCCATGAATGAAAAAGGAGGTAAGTAATTACCTCCTTTTTTTTATTTCTCTTATTGAATCCAAACAATTAGCCCCCATATACTGCCTTAAGTAATACGTTAAACGTGAAAGCGGAAGAGAGAATTATATGAACTTGGAACGTTCCGAGCGTATCGAGATCCCGGTATTACCTCTACGTGACGTAGTGGTCTACCCGCACATGGTGATTCCATTGTTTGTTGGTCGTGAGAAATCGATTAGCTGTCTAGAAACGGCGATGGAAACAAACAAACAAGTTCTGCTTGTGGCTCAAAAACAAGCTGACACTGATGAACCAACGGTTGATGACCTATTCGAAGTGGGTACGGTAGCTACCATTCTCCAACTTCTAAAGCTCCCTGATGGCACAGTAAAAGTACTGGTTGAAGGTCAGCAGCGCGCAAAAATTAATCATTTCAAAGAAAGTGATTTCTTCTTAGCTGAGGCGGAATTCATCGTAACACCAGAATTGGATGAACGTGAGCAAGAAGTGATTGTTCGCAGCGCAATCAACCAATTCGAAGGCTTCATTAAGTTAAACAAAAAGATTCCACCAGAAGTGCTAACGTCACTGAATGGTATCGATGAAGCGGCACGCCTAGCAGATACGATTGCGGCACATATGCCTCTTAAACTTGTTGATAAACAACAAGTGCTTGAAATTATTGATGTTACTGAGCGTCTAGAGTTCCTAATGGGCCAGATGGAATCAGAGATCGATTTGCTACAAGTTGAGAAACGCATTCGTGGTCGCGTGAAAAAGCAAATGGAGAAGTCTCAGCGTGAGTACTATCTGAATGAGCAAATGAAAGCGATTCAGAAAGAGCTGGGTGAGATGGAAGACGCTCCTGATGAGTTCGAGACTCTGCAAAAGAAGATCGACGAATCAAAAATGCCGCAAGAAGCACGTGAAAAGACAGAGCAAGAGCTGCAAAAGCTTAAGATGATGTCTCCAATGTCCGCAGAAGCGACAGTAGTTCGTAGCTACATCGACTGGATGGTAAGTGTACCTTGGACTAAGCGTTCTAAAGTGAAGAAAAATCTCGCGAAAGCGGAAGAGATTTTGAACGAAGATCATTATGGTCTAGAGCGTGTGAAAGAGCGTATTCTGGAGTACTTGGCAGTTCAAAACCGCATTAACAAGCTAAAAGGTCCAATCCTTTGTCTTGTTGGTCCTCCAGGCGTGGGTAAAACATCGCTTGGCCGCTCAATTGCATCTGCTACTGGCCGTAAATACGTACGTATGGCCCTAGGTGGCGTGCGTGATGAAGCAGAGATTCGAGGCCATCGTCGTACTTACATTGGTTCATTGCCAGGTAAGCTGATTCAGAAAATGTCGAAAGTTGGTGTGAAAAATCCTCTCTTCCTTCTGGATGAAATCGACAAAATGTCTTCAGACATGCGTGGTGACCCGGCTTCAGCGTTGCTTGAAGTATTAGACCCTGAACAAAACAACTCATTCAACGACCACTACCTAGAAGTGGATTACGACTTGTCTGATGTGATGTTTGTTGCAACGTCTAACTCGATGAATATTCCTGGTCCGTTACTTGATCGTATGGAAGTGATTCGTCTATCCGGTTACACCGAAGATGAAAAACTAAACATTGCGAAGCGTCACCTTGTTGAAAAACAAGTGCAACGTAATGGCTTGAAACCAAACGAGATAGTCATCGAAGATTCAGCAATCATCGGTATTATCCGTTACTACACTCGTGAAGCGGGTGTGCGTGGTCTTGAGCGTGAGATTTCTAAGATCTGCCGTAAAGCAGTGAAGAACATCCTGCTAGATAAAGACATCAAATCAGTGACGGTAACGATGGACAACCTAAAAGAATACTTGGGTGTTCAACGTTTCGATTACGGTAAAGCTGATGAAAGCAACCGAATTGGTCAAGTTACTGGTCTAGCTTGGACAGAAGTGGGTGGCGATCTATTAACGATTGAAACTCAATCTATGCCAGGTAAAGGCAAGCTGACTCAAACAGGTTCGCTGGGCGACGTAATGCAAGAGTCTATCCAAGCAGCAATGACCGTGGTGCGCTCTCGTGCAGATAAACTGGGCATTAACTCAGATTTCTACGAGAAAAAAGACATCCACGTTCACGTGCCTGAAGGTGCGACGCCGAAAGATGGCCCAAGTGCGGGTACAGCAATGTGTACTGCTTTGGTATCAGCTCTGACAGGTAACCCGGTAAAAGCTGAAGTTGCGATGACGGGTGAGATCACCCTACGTGGTGAAGTATTACCAATCGGTGGCTTAAAAGAGAAGTTACTTGCGGCACATCGTGGCGGCATAAAGACAGTTCTTATCCCGAAAGATAATGAACGTGATCTGGAAGAGATTCCTGAGAATGTTATCGCAGATCTGCAAGTTATCCCTGTTCGGTGGATTGATGAAGTACTGAAAGTTGCACTAGAGCGAGACCCGACAGGCGTTGAGTTTGAAGCTAAAAAATAGTGATGTGCAGCAAAAATAAGTAAAAGTTTGCGCTGATAAGCCTAAAAAGGCTTGTCAGCGTTTTTTTTGGGCGCTAAGTTAGTTTCGATAGCTGCCAGCCCTTGAAAAATAAGGGTTGGAGCATATTTTCTTAACTATGGAACGAAAAGCCATCACAAAAATAATCACAGATGGCACAAAGGGGAAATCACAGTGAATAAAACTCAATTAGTAGAACAAATCGCAGAAAATGCAGACATCTCTAAAGCGTCAGCGGGTCGTGCTCTAGATGCATTCATCGAAGCAGTAAGTGGCACACTTCAGTCTGGTGATCAAGTTGCTCTAGTTGGCTTCGGTACATTCAGCGTTCGCACTCGTGCTGCACGTACTGGTCGTAACCCAAAAACTGGTGAAGAAATCCAAATCGCAGAAGCAAAAGTACCAGCTTTCAAAGCAGGTAAAGCACTGAAAGACGCTTGTAACTAATTAAAGCGTGATTCTGTTGCCGGCCATTTGAATAACTTTTGCTCAAACAATAAGTTTCGAACAAAAATTTACAAACTTCGAGCCGAACTTTTTTAAATTATGCGCATCATACTGATGCGCATTTCTTTTTCTGATATTATCGCGTCATTATATTTTCTATTAGAAGCCGTACGCTTCAATTGTGGAGAGCAGTTAAATTATGATGGATCGACTACGCGAAGGCGTGAATAGCATCGCGGTCAAAATTATCCTTGGACTTATCATCCTGTCTTTCGTATTTGCCGGTGTAGGTAGCTACCTAGTGAATGGCAGCAACAATTCAGCAGCGAAAGTAGGTAACACCGAGATTCCTCGTGGTGAGTTCGAGATGGCTTACCAAAATGAGCGCAATCGCATGCAAGCTCAATTGGGTGACTACTTCTCTCAAATGTTGGCTGACCCTGCATACGTTGAATCTTTCCGCAAATCAGTGCTTGATCGTATGATTAATGACGTATTGCTTGACCAACAAGCTGAAGCACTTGGCTTACGAATCAGCGATGCTCAAGTTCGTAGGATGATTCTTGAAATGCCTCAGTTCCAATCTAACGGTCAGTTTGATCAAGACATTTACCAAGCATCGCTACGTCGTGCAGGTTTCTCTCCTGATTCTTTTGCTGAGTACATGCGTCGTGAATTGGTGCGTGAGCAGCTTCTAACAGCGCTTCAAAGCAGTGAGTTTACTCTTCCAGGCGAAGTTCAATCTCAGGGTAAACTGTTTACCCAAACACGCGACATCCGCACTGTAACCATCGATTTGGCAGAGTTTGCGAAGAAAGTTGAGTTAACTGACGAAGAAATTCAAGCTTACTACAAAGCAAACCCAGATAACTTCACTCGTCCAGAGCAAGTGAAAGTGTCTTACGTTGAGTTGTCTGCTGAAGCACTTAAGAAGCAGATTCAAGTAACAGATGAAGACGTTAAGAAATACTACGACGAGCATCTAGACAAATACTCTTCAGAAGAGCAACGTCGAGTGGCGCACATTCTTGTTGAAGGTGATGATGAAGCAAAAGCACAAGCTATCTTAGATGAATTGAACTCAGGTGCAGATTTTGCCGCGGTAGCGCAAGAGAAATCTGATGATTTCGGTAGTGCTGAAAACGGCGGTGACTTAGGTTGGATCGAACGTGATGTTATGGATCCGGCTTTTGAAGAAGCTGCGTTTGCACTTAAGAACCCAGGTGACATGTCTGGTCTAGTAAAATCTGACTTTGGCTACCACATTATCAAGCTAGAAGAGCTGAAAGATGCCGTTGCAAAACCATTTGATGAAGTGGCGGCGGAGATTAAGCAAGAGCTAGTAGACCAAAAAGCGGTGGATCAATTCTACGAGTTACAAAACGAGCTTGAGCGTGTTGCTTTTGAGTACCCTGATTCACTAGACGATGCTTCTAAAGCTATTAACCAAGAAGTGAAGACAACAGATTTCATCTCTCAAGTTGATGCACCTGAGGTTCTACGTAACCAAGCCGTTATGCAAGCACTACTGAGCCCAGAAGTGAAAGAAGACGGTCTGAACTCAGAAGCGATTGAAGTTTCGCCTGAGCACATTGTTGTTGTTCGTGTTGAAGATTCTCGTGACGAAACAGTGCTTCCATTAGCTGAAGTGAAAGACCAAGTTGTGGCTGAACTATCTCGCGTTAAAGGTGAGCAAGGTGCTCTAGAGCTAGGTACAAAAGTGGTAGCTGCTCTGAATGAAGGCAATACTACTGTTCTTGCGGAAAACAACCTGACATTTGGTGAGGAAGAGACCGTTGACCGTCGCTCGCCACTAGCAACTACCGTCTTTGCAATGGCGAAGCCAGTAGATGGCAAACCTGTCTACGGTCAGTCGAAAGACCTTGAAGGCAACATCGTAGTGATTGAACTGGATGCTGTGAAAGCGGAACTAGATAGTTCGCTAGAAGATCAAGTTGCGATGCAAATGCAACGAGCATCATCTCAGCAGGATCTATCTTCTGTTCTCGCTGTATTGCGTGCTAACACAGACATTGAGTACTTTGTTGTGAGCAACTAAGCACTAATTATGTAATTTGCATGTTAACTAAAACGGGTCGCGTAAGCGGCCCGTTTTATTTTTGTTTAAACAAACTTCAATGACGATGAGTGTTTGCCTACATTAGGGCGGATTATTTCAGAGCGTTAATTTGGAGTGTATATGTTCAAAATGAAATGGATTTTAACCTTGTGTTTAGTGGTGTTCGCACCACTCAGTTTGGCCGCTGATACCAAGGCTGATAAATATGAAGGAATTGAAATTACGGTCAATATCAATACTGCTTCTGCAGAAGAGATAGCAACGATGCTGAAAGGTATTGGCGAAAAGAAAGCGCAAAGCATAGTTGACTACCGTACTGAGCACGGCCCATTTAAAACAGCAGCTGATTTAACCAATGTAAAAGGAATTGGTGAAGCAACCATCAAGAAAAACGAAAACCGCATTCTTCTATAAACGCGGGCTTCGACCATTGTATTCTTACTGAGTTTTCGTTTCCGGTTACTGCTTTCCCGAACCAAACCCTCTTTCGTGGTTCGGGATTTTTTATCCAAATATACGGCGATGGAATCCTTTCTCTACTAATGCCATACCTAAGCCTCCCATTGCACCAAACAGGTGTGCATCAACAGCAACACGAGCGCCTATCATTGCAGCAGTGCTGGTTGAAGGGCCATAAAGTTGCTCCCATGCGATTTTCGCAATAAGTCCGGCGACTAAGAGTAGGCTACTTCTTCTGTTTTCAAACACTTCTCTTAGAGCCCAAAAACCAAACAAACCGTGTAAGACGCCAGACAAGCCGACATAGACTGACATGCTAGTCAGTAAGTTCATTGCGCCGACAAAGGCACAAAGCAAAAGAAAAACAATCGAGAAGTTGCGTGCACTAGGACGGAATATAAACGCGATAACCCATAATCCTGCCAAGTTCATTCCAAGGTGGGCAAAGTTGGTATGCGTGAGATTTCCTGTTACGATTCGCCACCATTCACCATGACGTATGTTGTAAGCGTGCCATTCGGTGAGGCTCGCCATTGGTTCGAATTGTAGTACTAAGCAGATAACGCTGATGATGGTCAGCAATGTATAAAGGTTCACTCTATGTCTCGTTATTGTTCTCAGTGTGGAAAATCGCGCAAAGCCTGTATTTGCCAATGGATCGTACCGCTAGCAAGCGGGGTTGAACTTATCATTCTTCAGCATACGAGTGAAGCGCATCGTCCACTTGGTACGGCACGGATTCTCAATTTGAGTTTAAAGAACTGTACTTGTTTGATTGGCGAGGATTTTTCTGACGACGCACAGTTAAACGCGTTACTCACCGATGAAGCGTATCAGCATTTTATCCTTTATCCGTCGGAGCAATCACAGTGCCTTTCAGACATTGCGTGTACCGAGAGCGAGCGCACAAGAAAAACACGCTTGATTTTGCTCGATGGCACGTGGAAAAAAGCCTATAAAATGTGGCAGCTTTCCACCAACTTGCACACTTTAACCACAGTAAAGCTTCCCGAGGATTTACAAGGTCACTATACAATTCGTAAAGCGCCTTCAGACAACAGTCTTTCGACAGTGGAAGCAGGGTTTTATGCGTTGAGTTTATTGGAGCCGGATAACGACTTCTCGCCGCTACTCAATGCTTTTGACAGGATGATTGAATTTCAAATCGCCCAGATGCCTCCGGGCGTATTTGAAAAAAATTATTTGAACAAGTAGAACTACGCTTTACAAAACAATAGAAGAGAACAATTGGCGGTGTAGCTTTTGCGCATGACCATCGGTCATTGCGGATATGTAATCGGCAATGACTCGCATTTTGCCACTATCGCTAGTTGCACTCTGCCAAAGCTCTTTTGTGTGTATTGGCAACAATCGTTCAGGATCGGCACTTAGTGCTTCGAATATATCCATGATGATTTGTTGCCCTTTGTATTCGACAATCTGCACCTGCGGCACTTGAATAACATACTGACTGACGAAATGTTTAAGCACATCTAGCGCTTTCGCCATATGCGGTTCTAAACAAGAATTCCATGCCAGTAAAGGGTTTTGGAATGGTTCATCAACCACTTTAATAGAGATGCTTGTAAGTAGGGCATTGACCATACCTCCAATCGCATCTTTGCGTTGGTGATGTTTACCGCTAAACAGCATTTGTCCAATAGAGCCGATATGTTCTTCAAACCAAGGATCACCGCAATCAGCTAACTGACTTGCTGCACCTTCTTGCCATTGCTGACGTGTGACCATACCCAGCACAATGGCATCCTCTAAGTCGTGCACGCCATACGCAATATCATCGGCGAGCTCCATAATGGAGCAGTCGAGGGATTTAAAGCGCGTTTTGCTGTGCTCTAAATCGGAATCTGGTCGATAGCGCATTTGGCTCAACAGGCTTTTGTCATTCTCGCTGAGTGGAGCGATAACCCAATCAAACAGATCTTTATCGCAATCGTAGATGCCTTTCGCTGGGCTCCATTCTTTGGCTTTTAATCGACGTTGATGTTCTGCTGGGTTTGGCAGCTTGACTGAACGAGTCTGACTGATGAGTGCTGGGTATTTGATCAAACCTAACAAAGTTCGGCGCGATAGATTCATCCCGAAGTGCTCAGTGTATGGCTCCAATTTGGTCACAATGCGAAAAGTCTGCGCATTGCCTTCAAAGCCACCATGGTCACGCATCATATAGTTCAATGCGACTTCGCCACCGTGTCCGTATGGTGGGTTACCGGTATATGAAAATATATTTCAACTCACTTAATATAAACATAGATAAATAAAGGGATTGATATAAAAAAAAGTGATTTGTATTTTTTAAGCTTAAAACATAACTTCGCATCACTTTTTTATATATAAATTTCGTAGGAAAGTAAGACGATAGAAATATTTTTTCTAAAACACATCACTTCTGATTTTACGGTTGCAGATAGGATGATGGGATAACGGCTTATGAATTCTTGCGGTTAGTTCGGTAGAGAGGAATTCATTTACAGAGTATAGTGATGGATATTGGTTTTAGTACAACTCTGTGATTATTTGGGTAAATATTTATGAAAGATAGCTCCTTTTTAGCATGGATACTCAGGATGAACCTTGTTGCTCGTTGGTCTCCTATGCACTTAGTAAAGCTTGAGAACGTTGCCGAGCATAGCCATCAGGTTGCAGTAATTGCTCATTTACTAGCAACTGTTAAAAATGCTTATTGTAGTGGTAATGTTGATCCTGAGAAAGCGGCCACTATAGCGCTTTATCATGAAGTTTCAGAGACAAAGTTACAAGATATTAACCACATAACTAAGTACAGCTCGCCTTCCTTTACAAAAGAGATTAAGAAGCTTGAGGATATGGCGGAAGTAAAATGTTTAGAATCTTTGCCAACCCGTCTTCAACCTTTGTTTGAAGAACTTTTAGTTCAAAAACAAGTAGATCCTATTTATAAACAATTAGTTAAAGCTGCTGACGTGATTGCAGCGTATTTTAAAGCTTGCGATGAGCTGAAATATCAAAACCCAGAGTTTGTGACAGTTAAAGATCGGTTGGGTAAGAAAATAGAAAACTTCAAGGATGATATGCCAGAGGTTGGCGTCTTTATGGACTTATTTGAGAACAACTGTTTGGTTAGTCTTGATGAGATGTCTGATTGATGGGCTAATTTTTGTGGTATATGGAGATAGTCTCAATTTTCTTAACCGAAGCTCTGCCATTCATTTTTTTAATGGTGGTGGAGTCGGCTAAATGTCCCTACAAACCGTCTTTGCTACTTACAGAAGGATTTTGGTATATCAATGAAAAGAAAGATAATAGCTTTGCTGACCAAATCTCCAGGGCTAAAAGGCCGGGAGATCGCTAAAACGTTGGGCTTTGACAAGAAAGCTGTAAACTCATTTTTGCATCATGATGAGAGTGGCACTTTCGTCAAAAATGACAATCAGTGGTCATTAGCTATTAAAGAATCTACTGTGAGAATAGCAAAAAACGGATGGTTAACTACATCTGATTTAGACGATTTACTCACTAAATGTGAAGACGTTTGGTCTGATGACTTTGATACTGTTCGATTTGAATTTTCAAAGTGTGCCATTTTACTAGGAGCTGTTGCACGGTTGCTCTGCTTAGTAAACCAACTGGCCGCAAGCGGGAAAAAGGTAGTTTTAGATTTCTCTGATTGCCGTGACTCTTTTACCTATTTATGTCGTGTTGGGCTATTTGAAACAGTTGACCCATCAGTAGCAATTATACCTGAAGTTGAAGATTTGTCCTGCCACTACGGGCAAAACAAAAAGGTAATGGAATTTGTAACTATAGAGGCTAATACCCAAGAGACAAATTTACCAACTAAATTGAAAAATGCGTTCATTGAACTCGCAGGTGAGGAACATGCAAACTCCGCCTTTGGGTTCATGTCTGAGTATATCAATAATATCATTGAACATTCTCAAACATCGATTCCAGGCGTAGCTGCGTTACAAGTTTATGGAAAAACGAGGACCAAAGTTCAAACAGTTTTCTCGGACAGCGGTGAAGGGATTGTGGGGACATTGAGACCTGTGTTGGCAGAACGATACCCTCGATTACACAGTAAGTACCCTTTACAAAAACGCGACTCAGATATTTTGTTGTTAAAAGAGGTTCTTGAAAAAGGAGGAGTTAGTGGCGCGCGTGATGAGAACTATAAAGCTCGAGGTTTAGGATTAAAACTTAGCGCCAAAAATGCTGCGAAATTTGATGCGAAAATTTGTGTTAGGCAGGAAAAATTCGAGCTGACACTAAAGTATAAAGATGGAAAGCTAGATGATTACTTCTATCGTACAGATCTCAAAAAACTTGAGGGAACACACATCTGTTTTGACTTTTATATAGATTGATGTGCTATAGTCTCGTTAAATAAAATACCTTAATCAGAAATTATATGTTGTTAAAGCTAATCGACTATACAAAAGATGCTCACCCAAACGGAAATGTAAAGGGTAAGGCTGTTTATTCTGATCTTTTTCATTTAGTTGAAAATCACCAATCAATAGATACGTTTGGTATTTCTCTTGATGGTATTGTAGCTACAGATGCTTCGTTTCCAAGAGAAAGTGTTATGGCTTTAGCTAAGCATTTTAGTGGTGTTAAGTTTTTCTATTTATCAGATATTGATGATGAAGATCTGATCGATAACTGGACTTATGCTGCTATTGCTAAAGAACAGCCTATGACAATTTGGAACGATGGCAATGCTTCTTTTATCGGCCCGGAGATGACAAAGTCCGTTAAAGAACTAGTCGATTACATGCTTAAAAAGAAAAAGGTAACGACTAGTCAAGTATCAAAAGATTTTGATATTACAACACAAAATGCAAGTACACGGCTTAAGAACATATTCAAACTCGGATATGTAAAAAGGGTTGAAGAGGTTGCTGAATCTGGTGGTATCGAATTCATCTACAAATTGATTGATGAGTTCTGATTAAAAAAATTGATTTAATCAGATTGTGGTAGTACTCTATCTGAGTTGACCATGACGTGCAATGTCTGGTTAAAAAAATAACGTGAATCAGATGAGGTTAAAATGAAAACTTACCACTTATTTATTTCCCATTCGTGGAACTATGGCTACCAGTACGGCAATCTGACAAGCTTACTCCAGAAAAAAACATTCTTTAGTTTTAAAAACTATTCTGTACCTGAATCCAACCCTATCGTTGGAGCAAGAACAGATCGTCAGTTAGAAGCTGCTATCGAGAATAAAATCAGGCTTAGTTCCGTCGTGGTCATCATGGCTGGAGTTTATTCAACCTACAGCAAATGGATAAATAAAGAAATCGCAATAGCTCGACGTTTGGGCAAACCGATTATTGCAGTGAAACCTTACGGGTCAACTAACATATCGACAACCGTGAGAGCTGCAGCTAATGAGATTTGCAATTGGAATACTGAAAGTGTTGTTTCAGCAATTCGTCGTCTGGCTAATTAAAAAGGAGGGATAAATGAGAAAAGCTCTTTTTCTTGGTATTAACGATTATTCGTATATTAACTCTTTAGCTGGTTGTAATAGTGATGCGATAGAGATGGCATCTGTGCTTAAACGCCATGCATCGGGCTCTCCTAATTTTCATAGCAAAGTATTTACAACCGCCGAGAATGAACTTGGTAAACGTTTTATTGAAGACTCAATAAAGGATTTGTTTTCTGGTGTAAGTGATGTTGCTCTTTTATATTTTGCTGGACATGGTGCGTTTGATGAAAGCCTAAACGAAGGTACTCTTATTCCGCAAGATTATCGCTCATCAGGAGATGGAGTTCGAGTTAGTGACATATTGATGTGGGCAGAACAAGCTACTGAAATACAGAATAAAATAATAATTCTTGATTGCTGTGAAGCTGGTGGTGCAGGAGAGATGCGTCAACTTCGAGGTGGTTCTAGCGTTATTAGCGACGGAATTACTATTCTTACTGCTTGTCGAAAAAATGAATATGCACAAGAGTGCTCAGGCCATGGCGTATTTACTAAACTGCTACTTCAAGCATTACATGGTGGTGCTGCAAACCTATTAGGTAATGTAACTCCTGGTAGTTTGTATTCATTTGTTGATAATGCATTAGGTCCTTGGGAGCAACGACCTGTTTTTAAAACTAATGTTTCCCAATTTGTATCCCTCAAAGAGCATCCTTCTTTAGTCCCTCTTGAAACTCTTCGAACAATACCTGAATGGTTTCCGGAAGAGGAATTTGTTTACCCATTACGTCCTGCCTATGAGCCTGAGTATGAAGATTTTGATCCAGAATTAGGCAAAATATTTGCGCAATTACAAAAATGCAATCGCCATAGTTTAATTGAGCCCGTTGATGCTGAACATATGTATTTTGCAGCCATCAACTCTACAGGTTGTCGGTTGACTGCTTTGGGAGCGTATTACCGTGAACTTGCAATTAAAGGACATTTCTAATGACAGTATTTATAAGTTATAGACATTCTGATCGAACTACAGCTTTTCAAGTCAATGCAGAGTTGCAACAAGCTGGAATCAAAACATATATGGATGTATTCGATGCGGAATCCCAATCGACAGAAAATATTACAGCAGTGATAACGAAAAATGTTGCAGAATGTACACATCTTATTGCTGTTATATCTGGACAGACAGCTCTGTCATGGTGGGTTCCATTTGAAATTGGTGAAGCAACTATATCAGCGACAAGAATTGCCTCGTATAGAGTTGGATATACCCATTTACCTGAGTATTTAGAAATGTGGCCTCAAATGACGAATAGCTCGCATTTGGCTCTCTTTATTTCAGAATACAAGAAAGAGCAGTCAACTGCCCTCAACAACAAGAGAATGTTTGAGTCAGCTGGTTCTGTTGGTACTTATTCTGCGGATACATTCCATAAAACTCTTAAGAATAGAATTAGTCGAGGTTATTAGACAAAATAGTGCGAATAGGTAAGGACGAAACTAAAATTATTTAGTTTCATCCTGCTCTGATTGCAATTTTTTTATTAATTTTTTCTTATCATTAGCATCCATCTTTGCAATCAAACACGCTAACTCAGCAGACGCCTCATCCTCACAAAAAAAGTAATTCAACGGGACGCCAAGAGCATCAGCCATTTTTTTTAATGTGCTGATATCCGGTGTATGTCGCCCTTTTTCGTAATGGTTCATTCGGCCACTTGCAGAGCTTTCATCCATACCGATCATTATCCCCAAGTTTTTCTGGGTAATTTTGGCATGTTTACGAGCTTGTTTAAGCCGTGTAGGTATCGGGTTGTCTTCCACAGACGATTCATTTCTCTTAAATCCTTCGATAACTTAGATTGTCTAAGTTTTACTTATTTTTGTATACTTAGCAATCCTAAGTTTTTGGTGTTTTGGAGTTGTATGTGAAACGTTCTCAAAAAATAAATGTATATATTTATAAGTTGTTGATAGAAAAGAATATGGATGGCTTTACCGTTATTGATGCTCGGGATGTTGCCCGTTTGTTCCCTGAAAGCCCTAAAGATATCAATGAACTTCGAAAGATTGTTTATCGACAACTATTAAAGTGCATAGAAAGTGGATGGTTGCGCTGTGAAGGTTCTGGTAGAGAAAAACGATACTTCAAAACGGACGAGTTTAACTCACTCTCTTTTGAGCCTCGGAAACCTAAATCACGTGTAAGAAAGAGTCGCCCAAGAGTATCGGTTACAAATCAAGATAGTAACGATTACTCAGAATTAACGATTGAGCGCAATAGATTAAAGGGAGAGCTGGAAGTTACTTTGGGTGAGATAGATAAGTACAAAGCGTTAAAAGAACAATATCCCGAGCAATTTCAGCTTCTTGAGCGTCTGAACGTTGCTGCTAACGAAAAAGCAGCTTTATTTATGGGCAATATTAATGCAATTACGAATATGTTGAATTCGTTGTCACATGAGAGAGCATAGTATGTTAAGGAAATGGCAAGCAGAATGTGTTGCTCTGGCGTTGGAAAAGTACGAATCCGGTTCTAACCATTTCTTCTGTCAGGCAACACCTGGAGCCGGTAAAAGCATCATGTCAGCTACACTGGCTAAGACACTACTCGATAAAGGCATGATCGATCTCATTCTTTGCTTTTCACCTTCAGTCGCTGTAGCTGATGGCATGAGGGCTACGTTCTCGATAACCATAAATTGTCCATTTAACGGCAGTCTAGGCTCAATTGGTCAGTCGCTTACTTATCAGTCAATTCAGTATTTAGGCGACGACTTTTGGCGGACCATTGAAAAATATCGGCTGCTTGTCGTATTTGATGAAATACATCACTGTTCTGGCGATGAGCCAGACAGAGCCAACATTTGGGGACAACAGATATTAGCGCGTATACAAGGTGTTGCCACCTATACTTTGGCTCTTTCAGGAACTCCTTGGCGCTCAGATAAATTTCCGATTGTTTTAGCTGAATATAGTGATCCGGAAGGCAAGCTTTTTTGTGATTACCAGTATGGATTAGCTGAAGCTATAGCTGACAAAGTTTGCCGTAAGCCGAAATTAGTTTTGGTTGATAATGAACATTTAACGATTTCAGAAGGTTCGGAGAAAAAATCATTTGCTTCTATTCTTGAACTCCTTAAGCAATCAAAGACGTCTTATCAGGATGTTATTCATAATACTCAAGCAATGGAGTATATCCTCGGCTTGGGATGTCAGAAACTTAGTGAAATCCGGAAAGAGTCTTTTAATGCCGGTGGTCTCGTTGTTTCGTCATCGGTGAAGCATGCAAAACAAGTACAAAAAATATTGACCGAAAAATTTGGCCAGTCAGCCACATTAGTAACCTACCATCATGATGATCCACAATCTGAAATTAAGGCCTATCAAACAGGAACGACCCAATGGATTGTGAGTGTCGGCATGATAAGCGAAGGTACCGATATTCCCCGATTACAAGTGTGTTGTCATATCAGCGCTGTAAAAACAGAACTTTACTTTAGACAAGTACTTGGTCGGATATTACGAGTCAACGAAAGTCCAAATCAACAAGCCTGGCTTTATACGTTTGCCGAGCAGAATTTAATTGAATACGCGGAACGTATAGAGCATGACATTCCTGAAACATGTCTCTTTGCCAAAATCGTTAAAGATGAGTATGTCACACATCTACAAGCAACAAATCAAAGCGGTGAAGTTGAATCTGAACCTACAAAAACTATCAAGAGTTACAGCCAGTTAGAGTGGGGAACTCACTCCAAACAGTCCAATTCAGGTCGGGGCTTTGATGACATTTATGATGAAATCTGGTTAGGACAATTTCGTGAGCGTGTAGTCTCAGCATTTTTATAATCAGAGACGATGTTTCATCAAGCAATAGACTTTTAAGGAGTTGATATGTTCTATATCGGTGTTAGCTATTATTACGCGACGGGTGAAGGTGTCACAATTTATGTTGCTAGCGGTAGCGAAGAATTCATTCGGGAGTCGATTCCTGAGTATTTTCATCGGGGGCTCACTATTTTGACCCCTTCAGGGTGGCTAAAAGCTGCTGCTGGAGATTGTGAGGATGAATATCACCAATCGGATGCGGAAGAGCTTAAAACCTATTTACCAGTATTATGGAAGCAAATTGAGCAAAGAGCATTAGAAAGAGGATGTCATGTGGACTTTTTCATGAAGCACCATTTTAACTATGCCTGATGTGAATTAGAGGATCTTTATGAAGATTTTATATTTCGACGTGCTTAGTTTGTTCTATTCGGATGAATATTTTCACCGTAATGCAAGTGTACATGCCAAGTATAAAGAATGGTTTAATACTAGAACAAAGACCCTTTTAGAAATGGTGGAACCGGATTTTCAAGCTATCGGCAATCTAAGAGATGCAACGTTAGAAGCGGGGCTACTACTTTACCCGTTGGGGACTTTTTACAATCGTTCATACCTTATTGAACATGGTGTGTTTACTGGCGATGAATTAGCCCCTGAGACAGAATTGCCCTTCAGAACGCATATGGACGACAACAATTCAGTCCGTAAGATGTTAGCCCATGCTCACAGTCTGAACGCCCAATGGTACGTCTGTGGTGATGTCGGCTCTGAGGAGCTATTGCAACATTATCCGGATCGTTACTTACGTTCAGAGTCTGGAAAGGGCGTTACTAATGAACTGATTTCTAAAATACGCGCCTTAAAATCAGCGGATTATTAATTAACTTACTGGGGTAATGCCGGTGCTTCTGAAAAAGAGACGAACTGTAGACGAGATAGCGGCTTCAATCAGAAGCAGAAACCACATTGATGATTTCCCTTCTGCTGAAAGACTGAAACTTTATGAACAGTGGAAGTTAGGAATGGCCTCAAGAATACTTGATGGCATATTTTTGTATCAAGAAAAGCGAACAAAGATTGAACTATACGAACTTGAGCAAGCGATTTCTTATGGATACAAGAGGCAATTGATATTGTTTTCGCTAAAGGTAGCAGCTATTTTCGCTGCAACCGCTGCTGTATATGTAATTCAACTTGTGTGATAAATAGAGTATGTTTTGCCATTTTTCTATTAGTTCAAGCTAACATACTTAAACGTTTGATATTCACGATACCGAACTCCATTTTCTGCCTTGCAGATGAGTTAGCACTGTGAACCTAGATTTAGGTGGTTGAAAACCTTGAGTTGCAACCGCCTCTTCAATCCACAAAACTACATCATAGCCTGTGCTGTGTTCATCATCACCAAGATCATGATCAAGGCTGATTTCAGTTACCGTCCCTTACTTGAGTAATGTAATGGCTTCTTCAGGCCAGTAAACTCTGAGCCATCCATCCGGAGTTGGTCGTTCGTCATCTAGGTAAACTTTCATGACTTGCCTTTTTGTATTGTGAAAATATCAGTACAGCCTGTTTTTCGAACTGATACAGATAATATCAAAATCATCCTATCAAAATGATTGTACCTATCAGTTGCATGCCTTAATATATCCACTAAGTTGCAATTATCAAGGTATGGAATGGGATCTCAGAGAAATAAAGCTTTAGAGGATTTAAGCTACGCGCAAAAAGAGCGCTTGGCTTTTATAGACTTTTGCTTGCAGTACTTTGGTGATATTGCAAGAACAGACCTGATCCAGCACTTTAAAACAGGACTGGCGTCTTGTTCGCGTGACTTTACTCTCTATCGTGAGTTAATGCCGGATAATCTGGTCCTCAAGCATGAAGATAAGCGTTACTACCGCACAGAACAATTTCAGCCACTTTTTGAGCATAATAGGGGTTTTGCGCCCATTTCAGCGAAAAGTCCAATGTGAGCCTACAGCCCTTTATTTATAAGGGCTGGCAGGGATCGCTTACTCTCTAATATCCTTCTTAAGCCACCAGTTCGACCATGCTATCCTCTCTCCAAGGTTCTAAGTTCTCAAGCAGTTTCTCTAGAACGATATTGTCTTTCTGAATACCAAAGGTGTAATTACCGGCAAGTTGGATATGACGCCATGCGACTGGAGATAAACCCGCTATCAGATTCACCACTTCCTGATTACCTTCTTGCTCAAACTTTTCAATCAGATTGGATAGCAAGGCTGAGTTATAATAAATGATGCAGTTAGCAATAATTCTCGCACAATCATTCCACTGATCTATCTGATAATCATTGCCTCCACGGAATTGATTTCCATTGATTGACGCAATAGCTCGACGTAGTTGGTGGTAGGCTTCGCCACGGTTCAAAGCTTGCTGAACAAACTGTCGCAGGACCTTATCGTCAACATAATCGAGTATATAGTGGCACTTAATGATTCGGTCATACTCTCTAAGTGCGGCTAATGTTCGACTGTTCTGTTTGCCGTTCGACAGCTTGGTAATGATTGTACTTTGTGTCGTTGTCTTACGACTTAATGAGCAAATGATCCTTTGAATATTTTCCCACTCACGTTTGATTAGTGAGGTGTTAAACGGTCGGCGCAGCTTTAATGATACGGCCTCTCCATGCTCTATTTCGAACAAATCATGGAAGACATATTTAAACTTGGCGTATCGTGGAGCGAATTGGTAACCAAATAAGTCAAGGATCGCAAAGTTGACATTATTGACCCCATGAGTATCGGTTGCTAACGCTTTAGGCTGAATATCGCTGCTATTGTTATAGAGCAAATCAAAAGCATGATGTCCTTCATACTCGTTAGCTGAAATGATCTTGGTGTTGACAGGGACATGGTTTGACACCAACGTAAGGGCTGATACTCCTTTGCCTTTACGAAAGTATTTTGCTGAAAATCGAGCCTTGAATGTATTGATGCGGCAGGCATGCTTTTGACCATCAATACTACCAAAAGGGGTGGACTCGTTGATCGTGTAATGTTTAAAGATCGGAAGTTTTGCCAGAGCATCCGAGATCACATCATTGGCATCGCTTGTCGTCTCCGGCCGAATGTATCCATCATTTACGGCTCTCAGAACACCAATGGCTCGATCAGATATCGATGACATATGATGCAATCCATAATTAGAGCCATTGCCAAAGATACAAGCGAGTAAGTCTTCTTCTCTTGCCTTACTTCCTAGCTTCTTAGTTCCGATACTTTTGAAGGCATCTAAGTAACCGGTTCTCTGATTAACGTAATCCATGATTTCGATAATACCCATATGTTGAAGTTGGTTGTAAATCGGGTTATCAAGATCGTCTTTCCAACGCTTATTAGCCAACTTCCAAGTGAGCTGATTGGTGCGAGGTTGATGGATAACAAAATCATTGGCTCCATCATTGATATTGTGGCTGACTTGAGCCATTTTGTGACGCACGGATTTTGTTAATGTCGCAAGGGTTTGCTCGATAGGAGCAATCAACTTATCTAACCCTGTATTGGCAACAAGATTTTCATTCTTTTTCCATTCAGTTATAGGGATAAGATCATCTTCGAGACGTTTGTTTTTCGCACTTTCGTTGACAAATATATGGTTGCTATCAAGCATTCGAGAGACTTTCTGGTACAAGTAATATTCAAAACGTCGATAGTTAACACCTTCCTTATCAACGATATAGTCTTTGTCCTGCTTAAGAAGTAACCTTTGGTCGGCAGTACAAAGGTGCTTTTCTTTTTGAAGCTCTGATTTTGCTATTTGTAATTGCGTAGAAAGTAATGTCTGACCGGGTTCACATTCAATATCTATCGCTAGAAAAAGGGGCCTAATCGAGTTTGAAATCTTTCTATATTGGCTGTCAATGTGTTGCCATTCGTATTGTCGCTTATCAAAATTTTCCTTATTTAAGTGCTGACTAATGAGCTGGATTTCATCTTTGGAGAGCTTTTCAAAGGCATTTTGCCGAATATCACCAAATTGAGTCTGGTCACTGACGGAGTCATCGACAAAGAGTCCAAGGAGGTGACCGGCGTGGGTCAACTTGTCTCTAACCACTTCAAGCTCATCTGCAATCCGTTGTTTAGCGGCGGCAGAGGCGGATTCCCTTTGTTTTCTGGTCACATACTGAAACGCGGTGACTAACTTATCATTCGTTTCTTGATAACGGAAAAACAAGTAACACACGATATATAGCATCCCTTGCCATTCAGGAAAACGACGGAT
Organism: Vibrio sp. YQ_11; assembly: GCF_043103065.1. Lineage (NCBI taxonomy): Bacteria > Pseudomonadati > Pseudomonadota > Gammaproteobacteria > Vibrionales > Vibrionaceae > Vibrio > Vibrio sp. YQ_11. The sequence continues at coordinate 214,984 of NZ_JBICJM010000035.1, forward strand.
CTTATACAGGGATTGGTGCCGAATAATGGACGCGTAGTACGTTAAGTTCCCTTGCGATAGCCCGAGTTCATTGATGAGCCCCTTTATCTCTTGATACACACTTTTTATTGTACTGTGTGTTTCAATTTCACGCATAAGTTCCGATGGGGTGAAGTCTTTCGCTGAGCCTTTCTGCGCTGAAAGTTGATTCAAGCGCCCTTTGGTATGCAGTATTTTTTTAAGTTGCATACGAGTGGTATCTGACATGGAACTTGAGAGAATAGACTCTGTCCTCTGCCTCTCACTGGCTAGGACGGACGTGATCATGGTTTGTAATGTTGAATAACCAGCTAAGGCAATGCGTTTTTGGCCAAAGAAGGCTAAGCATTCATCAAAAATATACTTGGGATAAGTACAGATCGTTGCCACATCTTGTAGGCGTTCTAACAACGATTTCTCATCCACCTTAGAGAGTCGAGTAAAACCAAGGATTTCGTACATCTTCAATATCAATGTTGCTCGAGTACTTTTGGCAATAAGTGGGTATTTGGGCTTTCTGTTTGGAAAGTAAGTTGCATAAAGATAATCGACATCTTGTTTGACATCTCGCAATCTGAACTTCGGTACGACTGGCTTAGCTCGGAAGTACCCAATAAGAAGTAGTAAATAGATTCGAGTTTCAACTTTACCCAAGGTTGATAGCACCTTCTCTATACGGGGATCTACCGAAAAGTACTCTTCCCGCTCACTTTGATTAAAGACAGGACGTGAATACAGCTCATGGATCTCTTGATCTGTCAGAATTTGAATTCGGCTTGGCTTAACAGTTTGCATCGTTCTCCTTTTTCTTTATCAGCCCAAGTGAAAGGTCATCATACTAGAGGTAAGATTGTACAATCGATGTTTTATGTGAAATTTAAGTATACCCTATAGTCATAGAATAAAAGTGGCAGTTTTTATATATTTGTCATAACCTATATGGCACACCATATTAGATCATAACTTAAATGTCACCTAGGACAGATTATGTACATCTTTGGCTATCTTAGAGCATCAACAAGCGACCAAAATGCAAAACGAGCACAGAGCACCTTACAGAAGTTTGTACAGGAAAAAGGTTTTCGTATAGCTGGATGGTATATTGAGAATGAATCGGGAGCTTCATTACAAAGACCTGAATTACTCCGATTACTTGATGATGCTGCAATTGGTGATGCAATCATCATAGAGCAAATTGATCGTCTTTCTCGTCTTGATGAAGAAAGCTGGTTCACATTGAAAGAAATGCTGCACAAGAAAGAACTCAAAGTGATTAGCCTGGATTTGCCAACCAGTCATATTGCCTTCTGTCCTCAAATCACCGATGAATTTACTGGATCGATGATTAAAGCGATAAATAGCATGATGATGGATATGCTAGCTGCTATCGCAAGAAAAGATTACCAAGATCGCCGCCGCCGTCAGGCTGAAGGAATAAAGAAAGCCAAAGAGGAAGGTAAATACAGAGGACGGCAAGCAGACTCAGATCTACACGAAAAAATCTATCAGCTACGAGTTATCAACAAGCTGAGTATTAGTGATACCGCCAAACTCACCAATGTATCGGCTCGTACAGTAATTCGAGTAGCTAAAAAGTTGGCAAGTGAGCGTTCTGTGGCAGTAATTTAACCATTTCATACGGAGAGACCAACATGGCTGTAACTGTATTAGGTATAGGCCTGGTAAAAAATGGGGTTGCACTCAATGAAGCTATTCACAAAGGTAATATTGTCCTTTGTAAACCCAAAATAAGTCGCGCTAAACTATTGGAAACCTTAGCATACAAACCACCGTGTTTAATTGGAAGTTGTAGCAGCGCTTATTTTTGGGTTCGAACCTTGAAAAAGTAGGATATGAAGTTCGACTTATTGCACCAACGTCTGTCTCTCCTTATCGATTATCAGGCCGAACAAAAATGATGCAATTCACGCTCAAAGGATTTGTGAAGCGGTTTAACGCCCTCATATAAAATCAAACACCTAGCGTAGCTCGCAAGTAGGACGTTCGCTTATACTGCGATATGGGTATAATAAGCCCCATAGTGTATATGGTTAACTGGTAGCGATGATATACCACAAGGTCCTAAATTGTTGATAATAATGAAAATTGCAACCTCATAACTTTCAGCGCCGATTAATGCAAGGTAGACAAGCGCATGGCTCAATGTTGCACGAGATCGAGTTCGGAAAGTGAACTTGAATAATTCTAGTGTTCTGATAGCAAAGCAAATGCATCAAAACCAGTTATTATCTGTGGACTCTATTTTGTGAGTCTATTTCGATTTTTTGCGCTACCTTCTATCGATATTTATCTCTCTGAGACTGGCTATTTGGTTTTCATTTTTTGGATTTTGGATAAGATGAGAGTGGTTCTTTGTAGGCAATAAAGTATAAACAAAGCCGACCTGTTGATTTAAGCAAATATACAAGTAATATTTGCTTAAATTTGCTTAAAATGATACTATCTATCTATCTATCTATCTATCTATCTATCTATCTATCTATCTATCTATCTATCTATCTATCTATCTATCTGAAAATTATGGAAAAAACAATATTACTTATTAGTTTGTTCAGTACTCCAGTACTGGCTGCGACGGAATCCCCTCAGATTTTTGTTGGCGTAAAGGGTGGGTACCAATGGGCTCTAGACGACAATTACAATCATTCAAATCCAGAGGGCACAATTTTAGGTCTCTATGGCGGGTTACAGTTTACGCCCTCTTGGAGTTGGGATTTAGGCTATCAATATCACGATGAACTAAAGGCGGACACTACATCAGTTAATGTTAAAACTTGGTTGATTGAAAGTGCTCTTCGTTACGATTGGTACCTACGAGATAACCTAAGTTTATACGGTCGGCTTGGTGCTGCTTATTGGGACATGGAAAAAACGCAACTGTCTTCAAGTAAGAGCGATGCGACAGGTTTTTCTCCTCTCGGTGAGGTAGGGATTAACTATCACTTTAACCCTAACGTCCGATTATCAACGGGCTACCAATACATTGACAGTATTGGTAAGTCAAATACGGGTAAGTATGATAGCCATGGATTGTTGGTCAGTCTAACCTATACGTTTGGCAGTACAACACAACCAGCGTTAGTCGAAGCAGCGCCAACGTCTATTATCGAAGATACTCCCGTTAAAGAGACAGCCACTGTAAAAGTACCTCCTCAAATACAGGAATTTTCACCAAAAACTACAGATGGATTGTTTGGTTTTGATTCAGTCGAACTTAGCCAAGAGTTTATTGACCAATTAACAGAGACCTCTTCAGTATTAAATTCTTACCCACAAGCTCATGCCAAAGTTGTTGGACACACTGACTCAACAGGCTCAGCACTCTATAACCAACACCTTTCTGAGCATCGTGCTCAAGCGGTCGTCAATAAACTGATTGAATTGGGTGCCACACCGACGCAACTTGAGTGGAGAGGTGAAGGTGGGTCTCAACCTGTTGCTGATAACAATACTGCAGAAGGACGAGCTAAAAATCGCCGAGTTGAAATCACCATTCCTAGCTTCCAGTATCAAAAATAGGTTGTATTACTATGAATAAATATTTTAAATCACTATTTGCAATAGTAATTTTTCCACTATTAATGCTATTAACCGGTTGTAATTCAGAAGGTGCCTTCTCTGAATCAACAGTAAAATTAGAACGTATAGATATCACCGCTTCACTGATAACAACTCGAGGTGTTGGGGGAGTGACGCTTGCGGTAGGTAACAAGCAGCCCTTTGAAGCGGTTGGTCACTACTCTGATGGTTCATCTCGCACATTGACGGATTTAACCGTGAGTGATTGGCACACAAGCAACTCTGATGCAGGACGCTTTGATGTTCCAGGCGTATTTACCGCGACTAA